>CAZZZH010000189.1:0-9195 GCA_964658445.1 Ilyomonas sp. | reverse complement strand
ATAACTTATCATTCCTATCTCATAACTCATTCTTCCCTCCCCTATCTTCGCAGGGATTGTAAGATTATGATGAGTACACCGTACCGGGCGCCACAGCAGGGCATCACGCCGCTGGGACAGTTAGGCATTTTAATAGCACTGCTCGGCGTTGGGTTTGTGCTGGCAGCCATCGTTACCATTGTCGTACCTATGATGATGCTGCACGTATCGATGCTCGACCTGCAAACTGCCCTCTTCGACCCAAAGAATATACAAGTAACACGCTTTGTGCAGGTAGCCAGCACGTTCTTTTTGTTTGCCGTGCCAGCATTGGGCATGGTGGCTATTGTGTACGGCAAACCGACGCGTTATTTGGGCTTCAATACGGACTCTACTGCTCAGCAATGGTTCATTGTATTATTGCTGGTAATTGCGGCTTTGTTTGCGCAAAGCATCCTGTCTGAGATTAATGAAAAGATACCCATCTCTGCCTATTGGGCGCAGCGGTTTAAGAAGATGGAAGACGACTATGCGAAGGAAGTTATGTCGATGGCGCAGATGAAAACGGTTGCCGATTATTTATACGCCATGCTTATCCTTGCCTTTCTGCCCGCTGTGTTTGAGGAAATGTTTTTTCGCGGCGCTCTGCAGCAAACGCTTGCCCGCTGGTTTCGCAGCACCGCAGCTGGCGTTATTGTCAGCAGTCTTTTATTTAGCGCGGCGCACTTTTCTTACTATGGCTTCCTCACCCGTTTTTTCCTGGGTATTTTGCTGGGTTATATTTTTTATTATGGCAAAAACATCTGGCTGAATATCTCTGCGCATTTCCTGAACAATGCCGTAGTGGTTACCGGTCTTTACCTGCTCAGCCGCTCCGGCAAGCTTACGGCAAAAAGCCTCGATGACGACACCTCGCAGCCCCTGTTTATCGGCATCTTAGCCATTGTGGCGGTAATTGCGCTCTTTGTTTTCTTTAAACGCGAAAGTTTGAAAACGGTATCCGTTACGCAGGATGGCAAGACGGAAGAATACACGTTACCTTCTCATCCAGGCCCGGATAATGAACCACCGCTTTCGTAGCGAATGGTTGTTAAGGCTGCTTCGCAAAAACCTTCATCTTATCATTCACATAATATAACACATCTTCACTGGCAGGATGCGCGCGCAGCCACTCGTACGACGGCGTGTATTTGCGCATAAAAGCAATTAATGAATCACCTTTCAGCCCTGTGATCTGCGATACATTTTGCGGCGAAAAGCGATAGTCGATATACGCCTGCTTTTCTAAATAATCGAAGGTATTGTAAGCCTGGTTACGGTCTTTGGTTCGCTTGCGAGCAAAGGCATCGAGGTTGATGCCAATACCGGCGCCCATATTGTCTGCCTTGCTTACTTTCGGCATTTTGCCAATGCCACCCATATCGCTTACAAACGAATTGTAGCGTTGCAGGCTATCAAACTGGTAGCGCGAATATCCCTGCGTAGTTACAGTAACGGTGGGCAATATCTCGTTGGTGCGTATCAGTTGTATGTGCAGTGTGTCGGGTACGCTAGCCGTGGCTTTCAACGTATCGAAGTTATAATTAAAGGCGTTGATAATAATGAAGTCGCCGCGCGATGCGGTGATACTGAAAAAGCCATTCTGATCGGGTGTTACCATCTTGCGGCTGCCTTCGTTGGAGATAATGGCATTTACAATAGGAACGCCGGTAATGCTGTCGCGCACATAGCCTTTTATCAATCGTCTTTGCGCCATCGTTGTCAGGGAAAGTAAAAGCAGCGCGGTAAGTAGTAAACAAAGTTTTTTTCCGTCCTTCATGCGGAGAAATAATCAAGAATAATGCCTTAGGAAAACAGAGGTTAAAAGGAGCGGCTAAGTTCTTTTCGTTTTGGTAAAACAAAACGATCATTGGTTCATATAACAATAGAAGAACTAATCGGATTCATCTGTTTGCAGAAGGACAAAAGAAGTAAACATTCGACTCTGTAGAGTCGTGTTACCCGATGTAATTTAATTTTTCTGTAAAGAGGCTATCGTTATAAGACCTGGAACAATTTTCTTTAAAACAAAAAGCCTTGCTGTATTGCACAGCAAGGCTTTTGTTATTACGAAGATTAATTTATCTGGTACCTAAGTTCGATACATCATCCTTCGCTCCTACTGTCCATTCGCTTGCGGAAGACGAAGTCCAGTTTGGATTTCCGGCAGTTACCGAAGCATTCCTTCTCACTGAATGATCTACAGCACCAGAAGCATCTGTACCAACCGTCCAGCTTGTTCCGGGATCAATGCCAACGGTTCCAAAAGCATCGATCACCACACCATCTTTTTCCAACGTAATGGCATCGTCGCCATTGAAATTGCATACCGAAGAACTATGCGCTGTAACGCCTGCCGGCAAAGCTAATGCCGCTGATGGCTGCTGGATAACCAGAATAGCGCCAGGTGCCAGGGTAGCCGAGCTATACAAGGTGTCTAACGTCGCCTGGTTGGTGATGCTGGTGCTTCCGTTAGCATACAATTTTATCATGTACTTGCTAAGGTCGGCTGCCGTAGAACCGGCGTTGTAAATCTCTAAGTATTTGTTGTTGGATGATCCTTCTACATATTCTGAAATCAACAGATCAGAGCCACCCGGTGGCGGTGGTGTTACCGTTGTATCTCCGCCACCGCCGGTGCCACCGGTTGTTGCGTCTGTAATATCGCCGGTATTGCGAATCTGGAATTGCGTGGTAGTGTTGTAAAAGCTGCCATAACCTACCCAGTCTTTAGCGCCGGTTGGTAAGGTTGTAGCGGCAAATGTGGCACTGGAAGAGGTGTATAAAGTAGTATTTCCCGTTGCATCCGTCAGCTTTTGGTTACCACCAAATGTAGAAGCGCCGGATGCTGTTGCACTCTGGATTTTTATCAGTGTAAATTCAATATCAGATAGCATTGAGTTCAACTGGGTAATCGTCAGCACAAGTGGCGTAACGATTTTGCCCGTCGCTACCGGTGCTGGTTGCACAGCGCCGTAAGCTGTCTTCACTTCTAGTGAGCCTCTGTAGTTTAATAAAGAGTCGCCTGAGATATCAAGCACTATCGAATCGCCCAGATTGTATGAAACTGTGCCGCCGAAATAAACAGAAATACCACGATCGCCATCCTGCAAAATAACAGAGCCGGAAGAGATGTTTTTATTCGCTGCATCAGAGATCACCACGCCGCCGATCTTGTAAGCACCCAATTTAATATTACTACCAGTATACATAGCGCGGATGTTTTTGATTGACGTTACTACACCATCGCCTCCGGTGCCGCCACCCGTTGTGGTGCCATCGCAACGCATACCGGCAAACTGTACATCCGACGTATCGCGAATGATGACCTGAGGTGTGATCTTGCTGTTGTAAGGACTTTTATAATAAGCATACACGGCGGTTAATGTACCATTGCCGTTGGGTACATTTACATTGGCAAAGTTTGAATAACCGCTGCTTCTGATAACCATTGTATCGCTGGAATTGCAACCTTGCACCGTAATGCTGGCGTCTGTTTTTGCAGTTGCGGTTGAGAAAGCGTATGTCTTGGCAGTATCTGAATTCTTTACCTGTACATTTTGAAGCTGTACCAGCGTGTACATGTATTTGTTATAATTATTTTTTAAATCAGAAATAGTAACCACGGCGGGCGTTACCGCTACATTGGTTTCTGCTTTTACGATGTATTGGTCTACCAGCCGGCTGGCGATAGCTGAAACCGCACCGCCATTATCCGGCGACCCGCCAACGTAAATCAAGCCTGTGTTTTCTGCCATGTACAAGCCTTTCAGCTTTACATATACTTTGCGGCCAATAGGAAACGAAGCGTATAAATTATAGTCATCAATATTCACCGCAATACCGCCGGTTGAATCCTGGATAACGATCTGTTTGTAGAAGTTTCCGCTGGAGTCGTTGGCGATTACGACGCCGGCAATAATCATATCGGTGGTAATAGAATCTACACCGCCGGATACATGCATGGCTTTCAGCATAGCAATAGAAGAAGTGGCGCTGATGTTGGGTGGAATGTAAGCCGGGGGCGCATCGAACTTTTTATTACACGATATAACAACAATGATAAACAAAGCGGCTAAGCCGGTTGTAAAAAGCAGCAAGGATGATTTATTTTTCATAACGATTTTACTAAAAAGAAGAACTTGTGTGGATGAATAAAAGAATGCTTTTGTTTAAAAACGAAGCTGTACGCTTACGAAATAATTCAAGCCATAGGCATAATAATATTTCGGTGGAAACTTGAGCAAATTCTCGGAAGCCGGTGCTGAGAAATCGTACCGCAATTGCTCGTAGCCGCCTGTGGTGATGTCTTTATTGTTCGTCAAATTATTAACGCCGGCATTAATGGCGAGATACAACGGACGCTTATCGGCACCAATGTAAGCATGAGGCACCTTCCATGAATAACCGCCAAAGAAATCAACTGTGTATTGCGCCGCCAAACGTGTCTGGTCGAGCACCGCATGACCTTCCTTGCTATTCGGGTCTATTACGCCGTCGGTGGCTGCATAGGTGCGGCGCAACGGATTAAAATCAAGCCACATTTGGTCGAAATAATTGCCCGTTAAACTTACAAACCAAAACTTAGGCGAGCGATAGGTAACACCTAAGCTGTATGCTTCTTGTGGCGTGCCGGCAATGCGGAAATTTTGTGAGTAGACAGTCGCTTCGGTAATGGTTTCTTGGGTATTGTCTACTGTTACTACTGCATGCTGGCGGCTGTTGTAGTAATATCTTCCCACAGATGCCGCGGCGTTCACCGTCAGGTTGCGGGCAGCTTTTACTTCTGCGCCAAACTCGCCACCAAAGTAGAGACGGTTGATGTTGCTTAACGAATAGTTTACAAAGTCCTGGTATTCGTCGTAATAAAATGTCATCACATTGAAGCCATGCTGCATAGAAGTATAATAACCCGATGCGCGCAACTTGATTTTCGGGGCGTTCAGCACATAGCCGCCTTCAATGGTTTGTATGTCTTCGCTGCGCAAACCATCCTGTACAAAATCGCGTGTGCGTGGCGATATGTAAGAGTTATCGTAATAAGGTGCGCGGGTAAGTGCTGCGCCGTTGATATAAAAATAATTGCGTCCGTTCAGCTTATAAGTGATGCCGCCTTTGGCAGAAAAGTTATTGAACGTATGCGTATCAGATTTTCCATACGAATCGTTTGGAAACAAGCCGTTACGCACGTTGCCCACGCGCCAGAAAGCGGTTTGCGAAGCTTCGCCGGCAGCATAGAAATCCCACTTGCTCAGCTTTACTACAAACTGTGCCCAGCCTTGCGGACGGTTGATGTTGATGTTGTAATCGTAGCCATACCGGTCGCCGGTATAAACAATCTTATTCGGGTGGTTTAAGTCGTTCTGGTATGCGTCGGCATTATCCGGAAAATCGCGCTGTGCAAACTGGTTCAGGTTTACCCAAAACTGTCCGCCGAGCAAATCACCAACACGCTGGTAATAATTATTTCGTGTTGATTGAAACGAAAGTCCGCCTGTGAAATCAACATGCTTGCCGATGCTTGTGTTCAGCACTACATTGGCAGCAAAGCGTTTTACATTCGTTACCCTTTCGCCAAGAATGTAGAAAGAGCGGTTGCCGGTTACGGTATTGCCCGCAACGCCGTTGGCATCCTGTATAGTGGAAGTATTGCCCCTGTTTACATTGTATAAATTATCCCAGTTTATTTGCCGTGCAGCTTCGCTGCTGCTTAATAAACTCTTTACCTGCTGCGCCATCGCATCGTTGTCGTTGGCTTCGTAATAGCTGGGCAGGTAGCGGTAATAATCCGGACGCGGGTCGGCAGCATTGTACCAGTCTAACCCGGAAACCGAACGGTCGCCGAACGAGTAAGATGCTGAACTCACGATATTGGTTTTATTCGTGATGCGGTATTCGTGTGTAAGAATAAAAACCGGCTGGTTGGTCTTTGCCACATTTGCGTTTCGCTTCTTGCCATCCTGATAACCCCAAGATGGATTGTAGTAGTGTGTTCCGGCCAAATCCATGATCTCCTGCGTAGCGGCAGCTTGTCTTCCATTCTCGGTTGGCGCGCCAAAGGCAATAAGCGATAACAATTGTTTGCGCCCCAGCTTTTTGTCGATAGCGCCAAACCAGCTACCACCGTTGTAGTAGGTGCCCGGCACATAGCCTTCGCTCGCATAA
The DNA here is from genome assembly GCA_964658445.1 of Ilyomonas sp. Classification (GTDB taxonomy): domain Bacteria; phylum Bacteroidota; class Bacteroidia; order Chitinophagales; family Chitinophagaceae; genus Ilyomonas. The sequence continues at coordinate 3,012 of CAZZZH010000189.1, read as the reverse complement.
CGGTAAGAGCCTGATGCCGTAAATGCCCAGCCATGCTTGGTTAAGCCGCTGCTGTAGGTTACCATCGTGCGGTGCGTGTAGTTGCGGTCGGATAAGGCATAGCTGATGCTTGTTTGCCTTCTTTGCTTGCTGGCGCGAACGTCTAAATTGGTAGTAGTGCTGATGTCGCCAAAACCAAATGTATTGTAGCGGGCACCGAGATTTACATCGCGGTTGCGAAACACATCGTTCAAACCGCCCCACAGGCCGTAAGGCGTAAATCCGTTGTCAAGGTTATCCATCGGGATACCGTTGATGTACACACTGGAAAAGTCTCCGTCGTAGCCTCTTAATCGGTAGCGGGCTACGCCGAAATTGAAAGCGGCGGCGCTGTAAAAAGGATCTCTTCCGGCAGTCAGTTGCGAAGAAATATTCTGACTGGAAGTAGCTGCATCGCTCAGGTCGTTGTCGTCTAAAGAAACCGTTGGAATATTGTCCTGCACATTGTCTTTTAGATCTTCAATCGCGGTAGAATCGGGATGTGCAGTGGTGTCTTTCGTGTTTGTTTTGGTATCGCTCTGGGCTTGTGCACTTAGTAACATTCCAGCGCAAAGGCCAGCCAGTAACAATTTTCTCATTCGGTTAGTTTGGTTAACAATTCAGTGGCGAAAATAGGGTTCAGAATTGATTTTTTATGAAACTTTTGTGAGATAACGATTAATTAATCTGGCAAATAGCCGGTTGCCTTATGTTTGCACTTCTGTTTATTACACTATGACCAAACTATCTGTGCTCCTGCTGATATTCATCAGCGTTTCTCTTTGCGCCGGTGCGCAAAAGCAGTCTTACAAAACCATTGTCGCCGCCTTTTATAACCTAGAAAATTTTTACGACACCGTAAACAACCCGAATGTAAATGACGATGAGTTTTTACCAACCGGCCCCAAGAATTATAATACCCAAGTTTATTTCGATAAAGTATCGCATTTGGCTACCGTGCTTTCGCAGATTGGCACCGACATTACACCCGATGGTCCTGCCATTATTGGCTGCGCCGAAATAGAGAACGATACGGTGCTGAACGATTTGGTTCATCAGCCGCTGCTTGCGAAGCGCAATTACAAATTTGTTCATTACGATTCGAGAGACGTTCGCGGCGTGGACGTGGCGCTTTTATACAACCCAAAATACTTTACCGTTCTGGCCAGCCGCAAGCTGTTTGTAAGGCTGCCGGCAGGTTCGAAATCGTCTTACTTTACCCGTGATGTATTGTGGGTTAAAGGCATCTTGGATGGCGATACCGTTCATGTGTTTGTGAACCATTGGCCTAGCCGTGTGGGTGGCGAAGAGCGGAGTATGCCGGGCCGCTTCGCAGCCGCAGAGGTAGATAAGAAAATGATTGACTCTATTAATGCTGCCGACCCGGCTGCCAAGATAATTGTGATGGGCGATTTGAATGATGACCCCATCAGCCCAAGCGTAACGCAGGTGCTAAAGGCGAAGGGCGATGTACAGGATGTGCACAAAGGCGACTTATACAACCCGTGGGTGGCTTTATATAAAAAAGGCATTGGCACGCTGGCCTACCAGGATGCCTGGGGTTTGTTTGACCAGATTATGATTAACTATAACTGGCTGCCGAAGGACCAGCCGGGCTATTTCTTTTACCAGCAGCACATTTTCAACAAAGATTTTATGGTAGAAAACCTGGGGCGATATAAAGGCTACCCGATGCGTACCTGGGATGGCAATACCTATCGAGGTGGCTATAGTGACCATTTCCCTACCTATCTTATTTTTCTAAAGAAAGTAGAAGGCTCGCCGCTAACGGCGAAATGATACCGCAGCAGGTTTCCTTTTCCTGCAGAAAGCTATCTTTTTGGAGACCGCTTTTTTTATTGCCCTACTGACGAAACAGGACGGACGCTTTTTTTTACACTAAGCGGTTTTCAGATTGACAAGGGAAGACGGCAGGCGGTAATGGTATTCGACCACCTTGCCGCGAACAATTGTTACTTCTACCGAGATGCTATCAAAGCCGGGCGCGGCGATGGTGAGCTTTGCTTTACCGAACTGAAACTTCACCATCTCATAAGTGCCGTTGCTGCCCGTGGTTGCCTGTTTTGTTTTCTTTTTGCCGGTGAGCGTTACGGTAGCACCTTCCACCGGTATGCCGGCGCTGTCGACAACAGCACCCGCGACACCGCTGTGGTGAATGCCGGTCGTATCGATCTTTTTGGCTTCGTAAAATGCTTCGACAAAGCCGGGCGCATCTTTTTGAAAAATAGAAACCAGTTTACCTAAGCGGATGATAACGTTGCGGTTGTCCTTAATGAGTGCATCGATTTGGTGAGACGCCACACGGCTGCTGATAATGATGTTTTTGTTTTTGCCCAGCATTTTATTGAAGTCGCCCGCCTCGTTAGCGATATTGTCCAGGTCTTCTGCCGTTACCGGATAGTCTTTGAAGCCGGGAAGCGACACCAAGGGCGTTACCGCTTCTACCACACCGTTGATAAAGCCGAGCACTTCGGCATCGCGGAGATACGAAATATCGCTGGCGGAATAGTTGACGAGGGCGAACAACTCTGTGTTGCCTGTCGCTACGGCATAATCGGCAGCATAGGAGCAAATGGTGCTGCCGTGTTGGGCAATGCTTGCTTTCAGCCTGTTTTTTGCCTCTGTGGCGCCCCTACTGGAGGTGCCTTTGGTGGTGGACAGCGCGACGATGGCTTTGTTGTTGGTAAGCAGGTGGCCGACCCATCGTTGAAATGGACTGTTGTTAGCCCACACCTCCTGGTTTTCGGATAAACAGAAGGCGAGATTATTGAACGCATTGAGGTAGCGTGTTTGCTGTTTGTTGAGTAGTGACATGCCGTATTGGATTAATTCATCGTTGGCCTTATTGCCTCTGCGAAAATAAGTATAGTGCCATTTTCTGAAAAACGAGAGGGCTTAAACTTCGATTAAATTTGGGTGAGATGTTTCCGGAAGCACTTCGAATATGGTTGGAAGCGCTTGGAATGTTGTTGG
>CAZZZH010000188.1:3926-9215 GCA_964658445.1 Ilyomonas sp. | reverse complement strand
TTCTGGTTCCAGCACCATCTCTCAAAGAGTATGGAGTGAGGGAGAAAGTAATCTCCTGATACTTTGAAACATTTAGCAGATTATTTAAAAGCAAGGATAAAGCAAGTCTCCGGCTACCAAAATAAAAACTTATTTCCCGCGATAACTCCGCTTCGGTTCATGGCAATGAGAAAGCACCTCATCGGTCTTTTCGTTATCAACTTATGTATAACGATAAATCACTCCGGCAATGCCGTATGGCGCTCCGGCAACACCGTAAAGGCATTTCGGTAGCTCCATATTCTATTTCGGAAGGTCGGTATAGCGCTTCGGAAGCGCCGAATAAGGCTTCGGTAACCCGCATGATAAAAAGAATCAAGTGAAGAGTTGTCCTACATCACCCATCGATTCATCACCGGCGACTGCTGAATTAGTTTTCAAACAAAAGCATCTGATCAACCTCTATTGTTGAATGTAATATCATTGAGCATGATAAAAGTTTTGTACGCTATAAGGGTAAGCTCACTTGGCATAATCGGGAGATTACGTCCGGCAAGGAAATACATCCACACACCAAAAAAGAAAAGCTGCATCAATTGCAGCTTTTCTTTTCATTTCAAACAATAAATATTAGAACCGTACGCCAACATTTACGCTAAGCACCCGGTATTTGTTTTTATTATCATCACTGTTGTCTCCTGAATTCGGGAAGATTTTCGCCAGTCCCAAACCATAGTTCACGCCAATCATCACACGGCTGACTTCGATGCCAGCCAGACCGTTCAAACCAAAATCAAATCGTTTTAAATCGTCACTGTTATCACTTCCGAATTTAATATTCTCATCTGAATTAGATTCTATACCACCCGCAGATGTATTGTTTTTCCACTTGCCACCTACACCTATGGCACCGTAAGGACCCGCGCCAAAAAATACATTGCTGCTAGCCGCAATCGGCAGCTTAACTACTAAATTCACAGGCACCTCTATATACAGAGGGTTGAACTTGGTAGTGCTGGATACACCCAATGCAGAACCGGAGGCTTTCGATCCTTTCCCGGTAAGCACCACGCCGGGCTGCAGCGACAGGATACTAGCCAACGGCACATCGGCAAGCACACCCACATTAAAAGTGGTAAGCGTGTTGGCATCGTTGTACGACCCGTTATTCTTTGTAGAAATGTTAGAAAAGTTTACACCCCCTTTAATAATAAAACCACCGGAGTTCGCCGAAGCGGGAGTAGAAGTTGTAGCATCCTGCGCCTTCACCTGCAGTACCGTCATTACTATCAGCACAAGTAACGCTGAAACCTTTTTGATCATAGTTTAAAAAATTTACCGCAGCTTTTCCCAACATTGTGCCAACCTGTTATTTCTTTTTCTCAAAGGCTTTGGGGCACTGCAACGTCGCAGTATCTACGCAGTATCAGCCGTAACATATCGCAGACTTCATCTTAAAACGATAGATGACAGTTATGTTTTGCTCCCCAAGCGCACATTCTACATTTCTTTTCTTCAACTTTTTTACAAAGCCACACATTGTAATCGACAAATTCTATACTTTACAACCATTAATTCATTCGATAAATATTGCCACATGTCAACAGAACAAAACAATGCTTCCAGAAGAAAGTTTTTGCAGCAAATCGGTGCCACCAGTTTACTATCTGCCTTATCGCCGCTAAGCAGTTTGACGGCGAAAGAAAAAGCCGAAGAACGCACCTTGCTTTACGAAAGAAAAATCACCTCGACCGATAAAATCAGGGTGGGTGTCATCGGCTTTGGCATACAGGGACACTTCGATTTAGCCACTGCCTTGAAAGTGCCGGGCGTAGAGTTAGCAGGGCTATGCGACTTATATACCGGCAGATTGCAGAACGCAAAAGAAACCTACGGAAACGATGTCTTTACCACACGCGACTACCGCGAACTGCTGGATAGAAAAGACATCGATGCCGTCATCATTGCCACCACCGATTGCTGGCATGCTCACATTACAAAAGAAGCCCTGCAGAAAGGCAAATCCGTGTATTGCGAAAAGCCAATGGTGTATAAAATCAGTGAAGGGCAAAGCGTAATCGATATGCAGAAGAAAACAGGCAAAGTGCTGCAGGTAGGCAGCCAGCGCGTTAGCAGCATTGCATTTGCCAAGGCAAAAGAACTACTTGCCAAAGGCGAGATCGGCAAACTCAACATGGTGAATGCGGCATTCGACCGGCAGAGTGCCATTGGTGCCTGGGAGTACACGATTCCCAGCGATGCCTCACCCGAAACCACCGACTGGGATAAGTACATTGAAATAACCGACAAAATGCCTTACGACCCGAAGAAGTTTTTCTGGTGGCGCGCTTATAAAGAAGTAGGAACCGGTGTAGCCGGCGACCTCTTTATTCACCTGCTCAGTGGTGTCCATTTCATCACCAATTCAAAAGGACCGGAACGCATCATCAGCTCCGGGCAGTTATCGTACTGGAAAGACGGGCGCAATATGCCGGATGTAATGACGGGCATCATGCAGTATCCCGATTCACCGGAGCATCCTGCCTTTGAGCTTACGCTGCAGGTAAACTTCATCAGTGGTACTGGTGGCGAGGAAAAGACACGGTTCATAGGCTCCGAAGGTACCATTGAAGTAACGGAAGATAATGGGCTAACTGTTCGTCATAGCCTGTTGCCGGAGGCGCCGGGTTTTGGTGGTTACGATTCTGTGTTCACGTTCCCCAAACAAATGCAGCAAGATATGCAAAAGGCATACGATGCCAAATGGACAAAAGAACAACAAACCGGGAAAAAGAAAGACGATATCAACTTTAAAACACCAAACGAATATGATAGTCATTTAGATCATCTCACCAACTTTTTTGATTCGATTCGTACCGGCAAACCGGTGGTGGAAGATGCAACCTTTGGTTTCCGTGCAGCCGCACCGGCATTGTCCTGCAACGAAAGTTATTTCCAGAAAAAGATTATCAACTGGGATCCGGTAAACATGAAACTGGTTTGATAAAAACATTTTTTCTCCGTCGCAATGGCTCCTCACTGGCTATGTAAGTCAACAGGAGCCATTGCGATTTTACATTACACCTCGTGGCGCAAACGTCCGCTTGTTGTTGTAAAACGTCTACTCTCTTGCACTGTCCATGCGCTTCACAATTTTATAAGCCAAAACCGCTTGCCGTTAGCCAGTAAAGTATGGATGATTAATACATCGTTGCCAACGCCAACTATTTTTACCAGGGGTCCTCACCATGTTCTTTTTTCCATGACAACAAATGAATAAAATACATCGCTGCCGTTAAGCCGGCAAACAGGAAAGCTCTTCCTACAATATCACGGTTTATCTCTTTCATGCGCTTTTGTTTCGCTAGTGCAGTTCAAACATCATGCAGAGAAACTGATGTTCTTTTCTGTCCTGCAATCTCCTCAACTGAATGGCAGTGCGATACATTCACAAGGTTCTTCTTAATACTCCAACAGTCATTTCGAACCAAGGGTTAAGCAGGTTTCAGATCAGTCATCACATATTTACATGTAAATACAAAAAAGCTTTCTATTTCGACACTATCATGAAAGAACAAGGCTCTGCGAGTAAAAGTTACCGCTCTGTATGCATCAACCGTAAAGTCAGTCGCTTATTTCGTATAGGTGCTTAGGTATTCGTGCGTAACAAGGGGAACGAAATTGGTGGTGTCGTGGTCGAGTAAGGTGAGCTGGTGCGAGGTAAGGGTCTGTATTACCAGCGGATTGCTTGAACTGGAAAGAAGATTATTGCTAAAGGCAATGCTGTTGTCGTGAAGAACGTATGTGGCACCAGAAACTGCAAAAACCGACTGGTTGAAATACGAAGAGTAGCTCACAGAGTCGCCCTCAATGACAAGAGCCGCGTTTACATCGGCTGTGCCACCAATAATTGTATCTGATGTAACGACGGGCGGGTTGGTAGCGCCATTGTAATTGTTGGTGATAGACGTTTGGGTAATGGAGTTTTGCAACTGCCAGGTTCCCTGCAGGAGTGCTTTGTTGTTCACCTCCTGGTTATCCTTATGGCAAGCCAACAGGGAAAATAGAAAAAGGAAAATAGATATCCGTGTTTTACTTTTCATGCGTTGCATTATTATTTCAGAGCAGCGATGTTATGAAAAAGAAGGATTTGTTTTTTATAATCTGTATTCTTTTTTTCAGCTTTCAGAGAGGGTAGTGTTTACAAAATAAAAGATGGGTACAGCACCTACGCAAACTAACTATTCTACCACATCTCACTCAAAAAAACTTGCTGAAATCCTTGCGCCATTTCCTTAAACTAAATGCTTTAGTGCAAGAATGCAACCGATGTGAAACCCTTCGTGATACAGGATGAAGTCAATTGCCTCGTCTATATTCGTTACTTCAATATTGTATACCTGCTTAATGCGCTCGGCACGCGTATAGGCAATAAATACATTTGCCTCATAGTCAGCCTGCATTCTGTCAATAGAAGTTATCATTTGTTCTTTTACCATGGCAATTTCCTCATCATTCACCACCTTGTCAGGTTTAGTGCCGGGCATATAAGGAGCGATGTATTCTTGCGCAATCACTGTTGGCTGCCCCGACCGGGTATAGCAAAGCGTTTGCTGCACCGCTACCAGGTGCGCCAGATTCCAGATGATATTATTGTTGAAACCGGTGGGTACTGTGTTCAGTTGCACGGTGGTGGTTTCCGCTATTTGCGAAAGCAGAAAGCGCCGGAAGTGTTTAATGTTTTCGATGCGCAAATTCATGGCAGGTTATTTTGTGGCAAAGAAAAACAATCTGCAAAACACGAACTTCAAAATCCACGATTGTAATTTATCGCCGTCTTCTAATAAGCGGTATATAGTAAAGACAAGAATCAAGAATCACCTTTGATAAAAGAAATCGGACGTCGTACGGTCATGTGAAGTTGCACTCGTAGCTACAATGGTTTTGGGTAATCCATTTGAATAGTAAGTGTAGACGTAATCGTAGCCGTCAACGGCATCTAATGGTACCGAATTGTTTGCCGACAATGCCTCCATTTGATCTTTGGCAAAATAAAGAACAGAGCGAAGCTGATAATAGGGATTTCTGCGACTATCATAAGAAACCGAAATTTAGGAAGTAGGTATTGGCGTTCCATTAACCAGAGAATAACTGCTGAATGTAGTGATATTGCTGCCGGTATATTCATAGGTTGTAAAAGCGCCTACTGCCGGCAAATTATCATAGTATATCGAGTCGCTAATAACGCGGTTTTGAACATCGTAACCATAGGTGTGTGTTTGCGGGCTCGGCTCTCCTGGCGAAGAACTG
>CAZZZH010000188.1:0-3916 GCA_964658445.1 Ilyomonas sp. | reverse complement strand
AACTGCCGGTCCGCTTACTGATTCTTCCCCTGTCATCGTAGAAAAACTGGTAGGTTTCTACCAGCCCCTCCAGTGAATTGTTGGTATAAGTGCTAATAAGTTGGTTCTGGCTGTTATAAATGAAAAAAGTACTGTCAGAAAGTGTTCTCCACACAGAAATAAGAGACGATAAGTTGCCGTTTGCATTATAAGAATAATAAACATTCGTAATGTCGAATGGGCTGTCAGAAGAAGGATAGTAATCATGATAAACCACCCGGCTTAGAATAGTGCCGTTACTCTGCGGTTCATCATTCGATTTGTGACAGGCACTAATCAGAAGAATAAAAAGTAAACAAAAATAGGGTACGCCATTCTTAACATTCATAAAGCAGCGTTCAATAATTTACATAACGGTTTTTGTAGTAGTCCTTGCTAAAGATAAGGTGCAACATTTCCTTTCAGTCACTGCACTCTTCTTAAACATATAGCTACGGTAGAAATATTACCTGTGTTTAATTTTTCAGTAATATTAAATTGAATCGGAAAAAGAAGGTTGAAACTATAAACGTAAAATAGCATATCATTCTTTACTTCTCCATTTACATGCTCGGTTTGCTTTCTTAAATAAGTTATCATTCGCTTCCAACAAACGTCAAATGAGGAAACGTGCAGAAATATTTCCGTAGCTCAAATAGATGAAGCAGGTTTCTAAATCATTCCACCTCAACCCAAAACAAATTTTTCCTTTCTTTGTCGCAAACGATTTGCCTCTATGTCCCAACAGCAACCGTATTACTCCGATTATCTCCACCTGAACAGCATTCTTCAAAGCCAACACCCGCTCAGTTTTCAGGAAGGAAACGATCCTGCGCACGATGAAATGCTATTCATCATTATTCACCAGGCGTATGAGCTATGGTTTAAGCAGATTTTATTCGAGCTGGATTATGCCATCCAGATATTTTCGAAGGAAAAAATCAACGACAATTCTGAAGAACTCAACCTGGTGCGACATCGTTTATCGCGCGTCATCAAAATCCTTGAGCTCCTGAATCAGCAAGTCGGCATACTCGACACTATGACGCCGCTCGATTTCCTTGAATTCAGAAACCTGCTTACCCCTTCTTCCGGGTTTCAAAGCGCACAGTTTCGCCACATTGAAGCTACGCTTGGCTTGCAGATGCCCAACCGTCATGGGCAGGATTATTATAAACGCGTCAATGAAGGTGGCTTCACTGCGGGCGATTTTGAAACAATAACCCATCGTGAGTCATCGCAGAATCTTTTGCAGCTCATCAACAACTGGCTTGAGCGAATGCCTTTTTTCGACCCGCTGTTTTGGACGAATTATAAAAGCGTGTCAGAAGAAAGCGTATCGCCGCAGCCGTTTTGGAACGATTACCGTTTCCTTTACCAGCAAAATCTTACACCGCGCGAAGCGAATAAGATTGCCGACTTCGATTTTGTATTTTTAGAAAAAGAAACAACAGATTTTACAGCAGAACAAAAAGAGCATCTGCGCGGTTCCTTTTCTGCGGCGGCTTTGCGCTCGGCTTTGTTTATTATGCTTTACCGCGATTTTCCTTTCTTTCAAACGGCGTATCAGATTTTAGATTCGCTCATCGAAATCGACCATTTGCTTAGCAACTGGCGGCACAAGCATCTCATCATGGTGCGTCGCATGATTGGAATGCGCGTGGGAACCGGCAACACCAGCGGCGCAGGCTACCTGGAAGGCGCTCTGAACAAGCATTACATCTACCGCGATTTATCGGGACTTTCCACTTATTTAATTCAACGTAAAAGATTGCCACAGTTACCCGAAGAGTTAATAAAATATCTGGTGTTTCACGGTTGAGAGGCTGTGCTTTCACCGGCGCACTATGCACTCATTTTTCGACCGGGTCGACGTAGTCTGCTACCAATTCTAAACATAACTTCCGGCTTCACTCGCAGCTATAACAAACCTCATGTTCATCTTGGCGCAGTTTTTAATAAGATAGCACAAGCAAACCATTATGCAAAAAATAAAAGCAGTCATTTTCGACATCGACGGAACCCTGGGAAATACTATTCCGCTTTGTATCCAGGCATTCCGGCAAACGGTGGAACCACTTGTTCATCATCCGCTCAGCGATGAGGAAATTAAAGCCGAGTTTGGACCCAACGAAGCCGGAACCATTAAAGAGCTAGCCCCGGGCAGCGATTATAACAAAGCGGCTATCGACTTTCTACATCACTACGAAGCCTTACACGGCATGTGCCCCGAAGCTTTCGATGGTATGGTCAACTTGTTGGAAACACTCAAAAGCAAAAATGTTTATTTAGCCGTTGCCACAGGCAAAGGCAAAGAAACCGGTGACCTGTCGCTGCAACGTTTTGGCATTGCTTCCTTTTTCAGCATCGTTAAGAACGGCTCTTTGGACGGCAAACAAAAACCGGCCGACATTGAACAGATTGTAGAATCTTTTGGCGCCGTAACGAAAGAAGAAACCATTTACGTTGGCGATTCTGCCAGCGATATCCAGGATAGCCGCAAGTCAGGCGTGGCCGCTATTGCAGCCGCTTGGGCGCCTACGGCCGATAAAGATGAATTGGAAAAAGAGCATCCCGATGAATGCTTTTCCACCGTAGAAGATTTCGCCCGTTGGCTGTATGCCCGACTATAGGATGTTTGCCTTTTTTAAGGTAAACAAGCCTGTGCTAATCAAACCGAAACAGTATATTTACGGGCAAAACGAGACAGCTTGCATCCCGATGAGAAACAAGAACTGCTGGCGCCATTTCTGCTTGAGCTGGAAGCCATTCAGGCACTGCCACCGGTGTTAAAAGAAAAAATAATAGAAGGTCTTGCCATTATTACTGCAGAAAAAGAGGAAGTGATTTTATCGGAAGGCCAGGTGTGCAAATGTGTATGGGTGGTGTTGCAGGGTCTGGTGCGTGCCTTCCATTATGTAGGCGAAACAGAAGTCACCTCCCGCCTCATGAAGCCTCACCACATTATCATTTCCGTAGAAAGCTTTTATACCCAAACGCCTGCTTTTGAAAGCCTGCAGGCGATAGAGCCCACACGGCTTGCCTGTATGCCATACCAGCGGCTCGACGATCTTTACCATCAATTTCCATCCTTCAATTATACGGGTAGGCGGCTTACAGAACATTACCTGTATCTTACCGAGCGCAGATTGTATTTGCTGCGCAAACAAAAAGCAGGCGATAAATACAAGTTTTTTTTAGAAGAATATCCCAACCTCATCAACCAGATTCCGCTTAAATACGTCGCCTCCTTTTTAGGCATCAACCAGGAAACACTCTGCCGCGTCAGGAACAAAATCCGATAAGCTTTTTTTATTTGACTTTCGTCAAATTCTCCCTTTTTGCATGGCGCAACAATAGGACAGCAATTGTGCTACGGCTTGTTTATTCAGTTATTCGACGGCTCAGGAATAATCATTTCATGTACCAGTTTGCCTTCTCTCAGCAGCGAAATCTGCGCAGGCATACCAATGGTTTCTTCGGTAAGATGTTTGAACAAAGCATCGATGCTGCCAACCTCTTTGCCATTAAAGGCAACAATGATATCCCCATACAAGATCTTGCGGTAGTTCAGCGCATTAATCTTCATTACTTCAAACACGAACACACCGGTCTTGTTTTTCAGTTTGTTGTATTCGCGCATGCGCAGCGTTAGCGATACGGTTTGCCCGGCAATGCCGATCAGGGCCCGCGTTACTTTTCCCTTTATAATTATCTGCCCGGCTACATGTGCTGCCAAGTTAGATGATACGGCAAAGCAAATGCCCTGCGCCGACGAAATAATAGCCGTGTTTACGCCGATCACCGCGCCCTCTGAGTTGAGTAAGGGTCCGCCGGAATTGCCTGGATTCAATGCGGCATCGGTTTGTATCACGTCGTCTATCAGCCGCCCATTACC
>CAZZZH010000187.1:0-9321 GCA_964658445.1 Ilyomonas sp. | reverse complement strand
TTATTTACACCGGTACTGCCCAACTGGTGAAAGGCACCAATGGCATTGTTACGTCTTTCTCCGGCAGCGGCAGCTGGGTTAGCTACTGCTTTGGCGGCATTATCAATTCGGGCACTTGGGTTGCCTCAGGTCCTTGCGGTTCAAGCGGGTTTATGCAGAAGCAAACCGGTATTACACCAGCCTTAGGCAAACAAGCCAGTGCCGATTTGAAGAAAGGCATTGTGGCGTCGCCCAATCCAACGCATTCTCTTACCACGCTTTCGTATGCTGTTAAGGATGCCGGCAAGGTGAACATCACCATTTACAACAGCCTGAACCAACCGGTAAAAGTGCTGGTAAACGAGTCGAAAGCCACAGGCAGTTATTCTGTACAATGGAACCTGCTGAACAACAATGGCACACAAGTAACGTCTGGTGTGTACAGAGCTGTGCTTACCACAGGCACAGGTAGCTGGTTTAGCAATGTTCAGGTGCTTGGCAACTAAGATTTTTTTTGTTTTGTAAAAAGAGAAAAGCCATCTTCTATAAGATGGCTTTTCTCTTTTTATTTATGTTGGTTGATGAAGACGTGGCTGAATAAAATACAAAACTTTTCTCCCCGCTCCGTTGAAGTGTTTATGGTAGCCGAACTACCCGACCAACTAAGCTCTGCCACATCGGGCGCAAAGTGAATTCTTCCGGCACAATGGATGTGCAGCGCAGGATATCGCGTGAAAACTACAAACCACTACTATTCAAAATCATATTCTACATAGGAATCACAATGCAAAAACAAACAAAGGGCTACACAGGAAGGTGCGCTGGCCCGGACGGATGCGCGGAGCGATCATGCCGTCCTTGAACTAGGCGAAGCGCCCTCATGAATACCATTGAAAATATCATTTAATTCATTCATAATTTCTTTGCAACTTTCTTTTTTCAAGAAAGGAAAGTAGAAGGTGATACTGTATGGAAACGGCAACTCAAAACGTGTTTCGTACACGTATAGCCAAAGACCTGCTTTTATTTTGTAGTGAACCCGACTCAACAAAGTTCCTGGTTCCAGCACCCTCTCTCGCAGAGGGCGGGCATACAACAGGAAGGAAACAGGCACCTGCTGCAGCACAGTTTTGCTACCCATTGGCTGGATAAAGGAATAGAGGTGGTATGTATTCAAAAACGGCTGGGTCATAATGATATCACAACTACGCTTCACTATCTGCAGGTGACCAATAAACACCTGGTGCATATTATAAGCCCGCTAGATGATATTGAAGGACTGCTAAAAAAAATAAAAGCTGTGTTTACGAACAGGCACAATAAAATATACGAATTGCGGACAAGTGTGATAACGCATTGGTTAGTAGGAGATAAATATTTTTGTGTAAAAATGGAATGTGGTAAAAACGTTCGTATATATTTGAGTTGGTGGCAATTAAAATTGACACGCTAATATGTAAAGTTTGACACATCTGCATCTACTTTAAAAGCTTATGCGACTTTTCACGCTTTTGTTATTGTTTTTAGTTCGTTTTGTTTCTTACGGACAAACGGACACATCAGGCCTTTCAAAAAGTTTTATTGAAAAGACAATTCAATACTATTATAATTCGCAAGCAAATGAAGAAAGTAGTAAGCCGGTATTCTTAATTTTAAAAGATACTGTTACGAGTAATATTCAAACTGACTACTCAAACTTTAATGTAACGTTTGTAAGTCGTGATGAAGCTGTTGAGAAAATATCAAAGACTAAGAAAAAAGCCGGACAACTTGATAAGATAAAAACACAATGGTTAAGCTTAGACACCTTTGACGTTTCCATTGCCGGATGGGGAGTAAGTGTAAAGAAAGTAAACCAAGTTATAAACGGACAAAAAATTAAATATCACAGTTATTTCATGGCAAGTTGCGGCGGAACACTTGGCTATATTCCAACTTGCCGTTTTGTATTTGACAAAGCAAGTAATAGTTGGACACAAATCACAGACACAGAAATTGTGAAGCAAAGGTTGGCAAAGCGAAATACTGCGGACAATTAACTGCCACCAACATTTGCTTGCTAAAATAGCGGCTTGACTCAAGCTATTCAACAACGGCAATTCTATTGAACGATATAACTATATTTGAACAGGCGGAATGCTAATGCCGCTACTTCGGCAAGCAGCGAGCCGTTGGCGGCAAGCAATCAAGACATCTTAAATGACAGACGACAATATTTACAAAGACGTACTTTTTGGAGTTGCAGTGGGTGACGCATTAGGTGTTCCTGTAGAGTTTAGACATAGAGATGCTATTCGGCAAGATCCTGTGATTGACATGCGAGGATACGGCACTTATAATTTACCGCCGGGAACATGGTCGGATGATAGCTCATTAACTTTTTGCCTCGCAGAAGCATTAACTCAGGACTTTGATCTCTATACTATTGGACAGAACTTTATTAAGTGGTTAAACGAAAGTTATTGGACTCCACGCGGGACAGTATTTGATGTAGGCACCGCAACACGACAAGCCATATACAATTTGTCAACCGGCACACGACCGGATTTAGCCGGTGGCTTTGATGAAGAGGAAAACGGCAACGGCTCTTTAATGCGAATACTTCCTCTCTTGTTTTATATCAAAAACAAATCTATTGACGAAAGGTATCAAATAACAAAAAGTGTTTCTTCACTGACACATGCTCACATACGTTCTGTTATTGCTTGCTTTTATTACTTAGAATTTGCTAAGAAATTATTGAGCAAAGAAGACAAGTTTTCGATTTATAATAATTTGAAAACAAAGATTTCTGATTACTTACAATCATCAACAATTAACAGAGCAGAGATAAGCCGGTTTGACCGTTTATTGAAAGAGAACATTCAGGATTTGCCAGAAGAAGAAATACGCAGCAGCGGATATGTCTTACACACATTGGAAGCCAGTATATGGTGTTTATTGACGACAGACAGTTATAAAGATGCAGTTTTAAAAGCTGTTAATCTGGGACAGGACACAGACACAACAGGAGCAGTTACCGGTGGACTGGCAGGTTTGCTTTACGGCTTTGACAAAATACCTGTTAACTGGTTGACACAACTGGCAAGATGGGAAGGCATAGACGACTTGGCAAACCGATTAAGTATGGCATTTGCCAGCCGCTAACAAATGCTTGCTGCCACTGCGGCTGACACAAGCCATTCAACAGCGTCTCTCTTTTCATCTTTATCTCTAAATTCGAGCAGGCGGAATGCTACTTCCGCTCCGGACAGCAAGCCAGAGCCGTTAGCTGCAACTCTATTTAACAGATTAAAATTCAATCATTTTTTGCAACGTTTTTTAATATTTCATTGTCTAACTGATATGACGTAAATTAATCATTCCTAATCTAAACAAAGTATGAAAAATATAATTGCAATTATTTGTTTTCTATCTATTGTGACAGTATTTGTTTCTTGTAGTAAAAGTGATACTACTAATAATTCCATAATAGGAAACTGGCAGATTATTAATGATTCGTCTTCTACTACCAATTCTTTAAATGGTTTCAACGGACATTCAAATTACATTGGTGTTTCAGGTGACTTTTACAATTTCAAATCGGACGGAAACTTATACATAAAAGAAGCAAATTCATTAGATACCGGAAAATATTCCATGGTAGCTGATAATGAAACTCAAATAAGTATGTTTTCTGAAAGCGGAGTAAGTTTTGGTACTAATGGAGCGATACGAGGAAATTTTACTATTACTAATTTGACATCAAAAACGTTGACATTAACTTTATCTGGTCTTACTCCGGAAGGACAAGAACTTGAAATTATTAATTTAAAAAAGTAAAAGAGTTGCAGCCAACCAAAGTATTTATGCAAGCAGGGTTGACACTACGCACTTCGGCAGCAGGTTCGCTATTCAGCTTTTGTTCCGGCTGACACAGCGCTATTTTACATGATCAGTTATCTTCGGCAGCAAACAAAAATCGGCAGCAGTTCCGGGCTGACATGGCGCTATTGCCCAACCTGCATAAAGCCCTGCTCGTTGGTTGCCAGCTTATTCTGACACATGCTTAGACAAATACCGACATTACTCTTGTTGACAATTATCTTTTCTTCTTGTCTTTCTTTGGGTGACGGTTCTGATACCTTAATAAAGGAAAGTCCTAACGGGCGACATACCAAAAAAGCAATTTTATTTTTACGACAATCCGGTTCGACTGTTGCCGATTCGTATCAGGTAAGTGTAACAGATTATGAGAAGAAATTTGACACGACACAAGTTGGTAACACATTCGCTGTTGACACAAATCATGGTGACAAAGGACTCGACTCAACCTCTATTAGTTTTAGTTGGTTAAGTGACGATAGCTTACAGATTGAGTATGACAAAAAATTGCGAACTTTTGTCCAGCAGACAAGTGTTGACGGTGTGACAATTGTTTATAAGACGAGATAGTGAAACTTAAATTGCAAAGCATTTCGTCAGACAAAAGCCGGCAGGTAACATATGCTTGCTGCCATAGCGGCTGACACAAGCTATTTGGCAGCGTCGCTCTTATCAGCTTCATCTCTACATTTGAGCTGACGGAATACTTAGCCCGCTACGTTCAGCAAGCAGCGAGCCGGAAGCGGCTATTTAATTTGACCCTTACTCAACAATAGTTCGTGCTGACGTTTTTCAAATTCCGCCACAAACGCCAATACCGAATCGTTGTGCGTCATCCTATCTACCATTATAGATTTGTTGGACTCAACTTTAATTATATTGGGTTTAACCTTTGAAACCTTATGGTAATGAAAACAACAGTAAAGAATAATCTGTGGTGAATTGTTCGATTATATAAATTCAATTTAGACAGGTGGAAACTCTAAAGTTCACTGCATATCTTATTTATAGAAAAGCAAGAAAGGATATTCCCTATTTAAGTGCTTTATGTGCTTTGACATTTCTCATAGACATGCATCTGCTTTTGCTCCTTAGCCTGACTAATTCACTTAATATTATTACGCGTTATTTTTCTGACAATAATTGGAAGGATTACATTCTTGCTTGCGTAGTTGGCTTGCCTACCTTTTTGATGCTTTACTTTTTGATTAAAGAGAATAAATTGAGACAATTAAATTATTCGGAAGAAAAAATTAAGAAAGGAAATATTTTTCTTGTAGCCGATTTCATTGTGACATTTATTTTATTAATAATTATTTCTGAATTGAAAAGAAAGTAGAGAATAAACCTTCAATTTTCATCAGACAAAAGACGAACGCCTAACAAATGCTTGCTGCCATAGAGGCTGATATAAGCCATTCGGCAGTAATTCTTTTATCATCTTTATCTCTACATTTGAGCTACCGGTTTGCTAAGCCCGCTACGTTCAGCAAGCAGCGAGCCGTTAGCGGCTATTTCACTATGACACTTCGTACTTTACAGAAAATACCATTTGCATTCCTCGTGTTGACACTTCTTTCTTGTGGTGACAACCATTCTCTAATAAAATCAAATGTCCCTGAAAGTGATACCGTAAAAATTATGAGACTGCTTCTTGACAGTGCTTTCTACAGACAAAATCTGACCAGTATTTCAAACTTGACCCGGAATAGTCCATTCGGTGACACTGTGATTTTCAGAAATGAAATTTATCAGGGTGATACAAACATCTCAAGATATTTTCCAAAAAATATAAACGGACTCAATCTTAAATTCCTGTCGCAATCGCAGATTTGTTCTTTGGCAATAGCCCTTCGTAACGACACAGCACAGTTTCCGGAGTTTCTTGAACTTCGGAATTTTAAAAAGGTTGACACGACTTATGAAGTATATTTACGAAGCACTTGTGTGATTCCGCAGTTTGACAAAGAAGGACATCACCTTTATAAGAAAGGGAAACTTGAAGGCATAGACACACTTCCCTGTATTTTTGGAATGATGTGTGGCGGTGGTATCAGTATGACATTTACAAAACAAGGTGACAGCTTGCAATCAAAAATTATAGGTCGCTCATCAGATTAAAACAACCGCTAACACATACTTACTGCCATAGCGGTTAACAGGAGCCAGTCAATATCGCCCCCTCACTCACCGTAGCTTATCACAAATAATGAAGCGGCAGATGCTCGGCGTATGGCTGTGCCTACGCCGTTCTTTAGAAGTAGTTTTCAACTACTATTCTTTCTATCCTTTGGTGTATTGGTGTAGCGGTAAGCTCACCTCCGCAAAGTATGTCGCAGAGAGTCCTGAGCATAGTTTGCGACCATACGATCCGAAACCCAAACTCACATAGAATCAAACCCAAAAACCAATCATCCTCATGAACAGGAAGGCGCGCAGCCCCCTTTAAACCAAATGTTTCAGCATCAGCACACAACCAATATGAAATCCTTCATGGTATAAAATAAAATCAATCGCATCATCAATCGTCCTTACATCAATCCCGTAAATCTCCTTAATGCGTTCCGAGTAAGTATAATTTCGGAACAAGTGGCGCGCATAATCCGTCCCCATTGTATCAATGGAAGAGATCAGCAATTCTTTAATAGTAGCAATCGTTTCCCCATCAATAGGCTGCCGGGGCTTTGTGCCCGGCAGATAATCAGTTATATAGGTTTCCGCCACCACCGGAGGCACGCCAGCCCTCAGGTAGCAAATGCTCTGCTGAGCCGCCACCAGATGCGCCAGGTTCCACACAATGTTGTTATTAAAACCCACTGGTATCGTATTCAGTTGTTCTGTAGTTAGCCCTTCAATACGCGAAAGAAGAAACATCCGCAGATGCTTTATTTTTTCGATGCGCCCATCTGTCATACTTATTTTTAAAACAAAGAAAAGCAAACTTCTCACGGGTCTACACAACCAGTATTCCAAAGCAGCTTTCTTCCCCCGCAATGTTCCCTTACTCACCGTAGCTTATCACAAACAATGAAGCGGCTTGCACTCGGCGTATGGCTGTGCCTGCGCCATTCTTCGGAAGTAGTTTTCAACTACTATTTTTTTCTATCCTTTGGCGTGTTAGTGTAGCGGTAAGCTCACCTCCGCAAAGTATGTAGCAGAAAGTAACAGGCATAGTTTACAACCGTACGATCCGAAACCCAAACTCACACAGAATCAAACCTCCAATAACCAATCATCCTCATGCACCTAAGGTGCGCCGGCCCGGACAACGGCGCAGCCTTCACTGAGACCATTAAAATCATTATTCACGAAGTAAATGCGCGGAGCGATGGCGCCGTCCTTGAACTAGCGAAGCGATTTCATTGAGTCCTTATAAAATCATTATCATCGAAATAACTAAGCGAAGCGTCTCAGGTATACCATTAAAAAATCATTAGACTTATTCCTACTTTTTTCCTTCTTTTCTGTGTCAACTAAGCGAAGCGTCTCACTGAGTCCATTAAAAAATCATTATAGACGAAGTAACTAAGACAAAAAAGAAGAAGCGAACAATACTTTCAACAGGCAGTTATAAAACGGATGTAGTGTACTTGCGCGTTTGCAACTTCTCTCCGTTAACACCAAAAACCCATCTTACCCCCACGGAAAGCCAATCACCCCTACAGGAGAGTCAACCACGCCTCCCGCAGAGCCAATTATCCCTCCCGCTAAAGAAATTACCCACCCCAGAGCCCTTATCACCCCTCCCGGAAGAGAAATCACCCCTCTTGGAAAGGATATCTGCCCTCCCGGAAAGCGTATCACGCCCATGTCTGTCGGCATCACGCCTATGTCTGTCTCTGTCATGCCTATGTCTAACCCTATCAGCCCTATGTTCTCCTTATTCACATCTCCCTATTCCCTGCTCACCGAATCATAATCATTTGCGCCCAAAACCATTATCTTCACACCACTAACGAATACCATTTGGCTATGTCACATTCCCGCAGAGATTTTATTAGAAATACTACGCTTACCTCTGCCGGTGCGCTGCTCGGTACGAGTGCGTTTTCCGCTTCCTCGTACAGAAGAATTATGGGTGCCAACGACCGCGTGCGTGTAGGTGTGGTGGGCTTTTCGGACCGGCACCGGAGCACGCATATGCCCTGCTTTATGAACCACTACAAGGAACTGAACTTTGATGTAATGGCGGTGTCGGACATCTGGAACCGGCGCCGGGAAGAGGGATCGGCGGCTTGGAAAGAGAAGATGGGGCACGACATAACCGCCTGCAGCAACAACGAGGAGATGTATGACAAGAAGCTGGTGGATGCGGTGTTTATATCGACCGCCGATTTTCAACACGCGCTGCATGCGGCAGAAGCGGTGAAGGCGGGCTGCGATGCGTATGTGGAAAAGCCGTTTGCGGAAACGATGGACGATGCGCGGTATGCGCTGAAAACGATAAAGGCGACGGACCGTGTGGTGCAAATAGGATCGCAACGCCGGAGCGGGAGCAACTACGCGGCGGCGTATGACTATATACAGTCGGGCAAGTTTGGACCGGTGACGATGGTGGAGCTGACCTGGAATGTGAACCAGCCGGGGCGCTGGCGGCGACCCAACCTTGTGCCCTTGCTGAAAGAGGAAGATACGGACTGGAAGCGCTTTTTACTGAACCGTCCGCACGAGGACTTTGATGCGCGGAAGTACCTGGAGTTCCGGCTGTTTTGGCCGTACTCGTCGGGCTTGCCGGGGCAGTGGATGAGTCACCAGATAGATACGGTGCATTGGTTTACGGGCTTGCCGCACCCGCGGAGCGCGGTGGCAAACGGCGGCATCTATATGTGGAAAGACGGCCGGCGGAACTGGGACACGATGACGGTGGTGTTTGACTATGGCCCGATCAACGACGCGTCGACGGGCTTCCAGGTGTCGTTTGCGTCGCGGATGCATAACGGGGATGAGAACCCGAAGGAAATTTACTACAGTAACGGCGGGGAACTGAACCTGAATACGAATAAGGTGACGCCGGAGGGCGGGCTGACGCAGCACTTTGCTGACGAAATGAAGATGCCCCCTAACCTGTTGCCGGAGG
This sequence comes from Ilyomonas sp., assembly GCA_964658445.1. GTDB lineage: Bacteria > Bacteroidota > Bacteroidia > Chitinophagales > Chitinophagaceae > Ilyomonas. Next base: position 401 of record CAZZZH010000187.1, on the reverse strand, counting down.
TGAGCTTGTCTTCTGCCGAAAAGGTGGTGGCGAGTGCGAATACAGGTGGTGATGCGCTGACTTCGGCCCACATACGGAACTGGATGGAGTGTGTGCGGAGCCGCAAGACGCCTCACGCGCCGGTGGAGGCCGGGTATGCGCACGCGATTGCGGTGATTATGGCGAATGCGGCGGTGCATACGGGGAGTAAGGTGACCTTTGATGAAGAGAATCAGGAGGTGATGGCGGGGGGAGGGTGTTTAAGTATTAATGGCGGACGTTGTTCCGCCTTCTGATGGGTTTCTTGAATACGTTTTGTGGTTACCTTTTCAATACACTATCTGCTTCTACTTTCTTTTCTTGAAAAAAGAAAGTAGCAAAGAAATTCAAGGACGGCATGATCGCTCCGCGCATCCGTCCGG
>CAZZZH010000186.1:0-9356 GCA_964658445.1 Ilyomonas sp. | reverse complement strand
TGCCGTGTTATTGGGCAATTCAACAGTGGTAACGTAAAAGGCAAGAAAGAAACATACATCCGGAACCGGGTCTATGCAACCGTCAAACTGTTGTTTTATAATAAACCGTTGATTGCTGCGGGCAATGTTGAGTGTACTGATAAGGTTGTAACTGGCACCATCGAAAATGCCAACATAAACAGTATTTAATTCAAATTCTGTTTCGGTGCAGTTTACATAATGCACCGCGGTTATTTCATACTTCGAAGTATTGGCACTACTGCCTGCACCCAGGTATTTATACACGAGATAGCCGCCCTTGCCGTGCCTTGCAAACGCAGTAACCGCACAGGTAATCAGGCATAATATCAATACGGCTTTCTTCATCTTCTTATCGGCAAAGCAGGAAGCTTCTCATCAATATAAACGCAAGTATTAAAGATAAGGTTCTGTCAGATTACAATGTGCATTAATTTTTTATGATGGCGGTCTCGCAAATCTTTGCTGGTATGGATAGAAAGCAAAAGACACCAAACTATTTTACGGACTGCCTTACAACTGATAACCAATTTCCCAATGCAACCCAAACGGATCTGCCAGCCTGCCCAGTCGCCAGCCATGATCTTCACCCACCGGAAAAATTTCTGTGCCGCCGGCTTCAATTGCCTTTTGGAAAAGGGCATCCGGATTGGCTTCTATCAAAATCATTCTTACATTATTACCACCCAATGGCGCCACTGGTTCATGGCTCTGGGTGTCATCACTACTCACCCAGAACTCCGCTCCATTTACCGAAAGCTTTACAACAACATCCGCTTCCGGTTCTTCTAACCGATAAACTTCTGCCGCATTAAAAGCGGCTTTGTAAAAGCGTATTGCTTCTTCACCATCTGCAACGGCAAGCCACGGAGCAATGGAACTTTTTACATCTGTGTTCATGTGCAATTTTGAAGTGAAGTTATCACAAGAAAATATCTGACAAAAGAATAAGAACCTGTATAAAAAACAACCGGTAAAATTTTATGCTGGATTTTGCTGCCAGATTATTTTGTTTCCTCTTATCTTCATACCCGCTAAATAACTGATCTGCGGTAAGAGTTTGTAGCAATAACAGAACTTCATAAATGAAACATTGCAAAGGCTGCTAAGTTTTTTCACTACCAAATTGCTATTATCATTTTCTGCGTCTCTACTATTATTCACAATAAAACAAAAACCATGAGTACTCATTTACTACGCTCGCTACCAAAAGCAAAACGTATTCTCACCTTCCTTGTCTTATCATTCTGCAGCTTTTCTTCCTTTTCGCAAGGTACCTGGACAGCCATTACCAATGTAGCACCAGCCACAAGCGGTGGCGGTTTTACTCTACTTTCAGATGGTACAGTGCTTTGCAAAAGCAGCAGCGGCGGCACCGATGGAATAGGCAGTATCTATAACCGTCTTACGCCCGATGCCTCCGGCAGTTATGTAAATGGAACCTGGACGTCTATTGCAGCCATGAACAAAACACGCCTCTACTACTCTACCCAGGTGTTGAAAGATGGACGTGTGTATGTTGCTGGCGGCGAATATGGCACCGGCGGATCTTCTGGCGAAACTTACAATCCGCTCACTAATGTGTGGACACCAAACGCTGCCATCGGTGCGTTTGTAAGCGATGCCAACTCGGAAATACGCGAAGACGGCACCGTTATTCAAGCCCTGGTAACCGGCAATTTAAAGACTACGAAGATTTATGACCCAGTGGCAAACACCTATACAGCAGGACCTACCTGCGTTGGCATTCACAATGAAAGCGCATGGGTGAAATTAAGAGATGGCAGCATTTTGTTTATAGACAGGCAGTCGCGTAATTCGGAGCGATATATTCCTTCGTTAAATCAATGGGTTGCCGATGGCACTGTGCCGGTTGATATTTATGATCCTTATGGTTTAGAATCCGGCGGCTCATTACTGCTGCCGGATGGCCGTGCTATCTTCTTTGGCTCTACCGGTCACAATGCTATCTACACACCTTCCGGCACCAATGCACCGGGCACCTGGGTAGCCGTTTCTGATTTCCCCAGTGCGCAGGGCACACCCGATGCACCGGCTGCTATGATGGTAAATGGAAAAATACTTTGTGCAGTATCACCTAAGCCAACCTCTGCCAACCATTTCCCTACGCCGACATCTTTTTATGAGTACGATTATCTGCTCGATTCTTTCACCCGTATTAATGCACCAACAGGCGGGCTTACCATGCCTATTTCCGTTTATACAACCAACATGATTGACTTGCCGAACGGACAGGTATTGCTGAGTGTTCAGGGCTCGGCGCAATATTACGTTTATACACCGGTTGGTACACCGTTGGCTTCCGGCAAGCCAAAATTGAAAGGCGGAAAACTCGCCGGTGCAAATACATATCGTATCTGGGGCACGGGCTTTAATGGTATTTCTGAAGGCGCATCTTATGGCGATGATTTTCAGATGAACACCAATTATCCATTGGTGCGCTTGTCGCTGGGAAGCAATGTGTACTATGCGCGCACTTCTAACTGGAACAGCACCGGCGTGCAACGCGGCACCCTACCCGACAGCGTTACATTTACACTGCCATCGGGCTTGCCCAAAGGCACTTACAACTTAGTGGTAGTGGCGAATGGCATTGCTTCTGCCGCTACGAAGCTTACTGTGAAGAACAATGTTCCGTTTGAAAATACGCTCATCGCTTCGGCAACAGAAGGCAATGCGCAAACCGCTAAGCTAAGCGTGGATACAAAACCATTAGCAACCTCGGGTTTAACTGTATATCCTAATCCGGCAACTGCGGCTTCGCATGTTTCTTTCGCTCTGTCTGCCACAACGCATGTTGCCATCACATTGTCTGATGCCAATGGCAAAACAGTTGCTGTTATTGCCAATGAAACCAAAGCTGCCGGCACTTACTCGCTGCCATTGAAAACAGCAGGTCTGGCGCATGGAGTCTATTATTTGAAACTCACCACAGATACAGATATGAAGACCGCTACCGTAGCTGTACAGTAGTATTTTTATTTGACATAAAACAATAAAGCCGCGGCGCTACTGCACCGCGGCTTTATTGTTTTATGTCGTTTTATACGTACGATATTTCTCTGTTTTAAACGAACAAAATCAGTCATCGCTTGGCATAAGTCTTTTTAACCGCGAGCGGATAGCGCCTTTAGTACGACCAAAATGAGTGGCTGCATCCTGCAGGTTGGCGCCTTCGTCAAACATGCGCATTAGTTCTTCATCCTGCTCAACTGTCCAAACGTTGTAAGCTTCTTTATAGTTTCTTCTTATCTGTTCATAAGCTTCGTCTTTCTTGGCTGCAAAAGCTTTCTTTTTCAGTTGCTGAATAGTCGTAATTGGCTTTGTTTGCGCAACAGATTTTCTCTTTTCTTCTTCACTCAGCACTTTCATAACTTGTATGTGAGGAGAAGGCTGCAAACCAGCCGGCATCAGCGTTTCAGGGATGTAGAGGATGTTTTTGGTGCGGGTAACGGCAACATACAATAGGTTGATTTCTTCATTTAGCTTGTCTGTATTGATAATCTTTTCTTTATCGTCTTTCAGCTTTTTTATTTTCGCTTCGCTGATAAAATCATTTACAATTTGCACAGCATCATATTCCATCCCTTTACTGCGGTGAACCGTAGAGAAAATCATCTCGGCTTTTTCCTTTTCGTCACCTTCAACATGCTTGTCTTTAATAGCCTTGATGATCCCAGGAATTTTGTTACCATACTCTTTCACAATCTCTACCATCATGCCCAGCTGCGCCTCTTCTGTCTTGTCAATATAGTCTTCCAGTTCATCCATGTCCTTCATCGCTTTTATCAGGTTGTCGCGAATGAGATGCGGCTTATCGTTGTATAAATTCAGCACATCATACAGCGATGCACCTTCATCAGCATAGGTATATGAGTTAATGTTTCCTTCAAAGTAAATACGCTCTACCTGTTTCTTTTCGGTTACATACTCAATGGCTTTCAGCAGCAAGCCTAAGTTGGTACGGGCAATCACTGCTTTTATGGTTTGCACTTCGTTGTTTCCATTTTCAACAATGCGTGTATTTTCTTCTTTACCAATGTGCTTTTTCAATTGTAAAATTTCCATTGCCAGGTCGGCTACCGGCTGGCTGAAACGGAAGCTGACAGAGAGATTAAAGCTTGCGAAGCGCGCTTTCTGTAGCGAGTTCACCGCATGTCGCCAGCCATAAATCTGCTGATGCGTATCGCCCACAATTACTTTTGTTGCTGCTTGTTTTAAAAAGATATCGAGCATGGCAGCAGAGGCATCCTGCCCTTCATCAAACAAGATATAATCGTAGTAAAGCTTCGGCTGCGAAAGCTGGAATTTCTTCAGGTAAAAATCGTGAGTGATGGCGATTTCTCCTTTATCCATACGGCTTAGCAACAGCCGCGTTTTGCTTTCAATATAGTGATAAAAGGTTTTGACAAATGTCTCTGCCTTGCCATCGCTGATGGTATCGAGATAATGTAAATCCTGTACTTTTTCTTTATCGCTGTTGCAGAAGTAAGCGATGAATTTGGCAATATGATTGGCAACGATGTATTCAGTATGTTTCTCTCCGTTTCCCTGCAGTTGAAGCAACTCTGCAATCTCGTTGGTCTTATAGCCTTGCGGTCTTACAGTATAATTGTTTTGAAAAACAATATGCTTGTATGCCAGTGAATGCGCTGTTTCAACGATTACATTGCGGAGCCCTGCATCGGCAAACTTTTTAGCTGCTTCCAGCTTTACCGATTTGTTGAAAGCGAGGTATAATATTTTGCTGTTCGCCGGTCGAACTTTGGCATACTCAATCATCGTTGTTGTTTTGCCAGAACCCGCTACTGCATTGATTTTAATGTTACCTGTAGAGTTAATAATGGCAATTTGTTCGGGTGTAAGCTGCATCTAAAATTAAAAAAATCAATTAATTTTCTATAAGGATTATGAAGCCGAAAAAGAAGCAGCTAGCTGCTAAGAAGAAGGACAGAATACCTAATCTTTTAGCCGCTGCCTTTCTGGCTTCATCAGGCACGAGTTGATATTTTTTGACTAAGACATTTTTCAAGAATTGTACAAAATTCCATGCTGTATATTTTGCGATAAGGTTTCCTTTTGTTATGCCATTCCACCCTCTGATGAGATAATAGAAGCCCATGGAAAAGAATATAATGGGAAGCAGATTTTTTCCATAAGGCAAATGCTTCCAGCCAGCTAACAACGTTAACCAAAAAGAAAGAACAAAAATGCTGTAAGAAATGATCATCATCCATTCCTGCATTTTCTCGTCTTTATCTAAAGGGAAATATTGCTTCGCCATAACGAATATTTACCTACAAATTTAAATAATCTGTTCATGAAATCTGTTTCCTCTGTGTTTCGTTTCCTACAAGCCCAACTCGGTTTTTATAAAAGGAGCGGTGCGACTTTCTTTATTATCCACCATCTCTTCCGGCGTACCGGTATACAAAATTCTGCCGCCGCCTTCGCCGCCTTCTGGTCCTAAATCAATAATGTGGTCAGCTACTTTAATCACATCTAAATTGTGCTCAATCACCAATACGGTGTTGCCTCTGTCAACCAATTTATTCAACACATCGAGCAGGTGTTGTATATCCTGAAAATGCAAACCCGTTGTCGGTTCATCTAAAATATAAAACGTTTTGCCGGTATCTTTTTTGGCAAGCTCTGTGGCAAGCTTTACGCGCTGCGCCTCGCCACCACTCAACGTTACAGCCGATTGACCTAAGGTAATGTAACCCAGTCCAACATCCTGCAGCACCTTCGTTTTCCGGTATAAAAAAGGCACCGGCATAAAGAAATCAACGGCTTCATCTACCGTCATGTCCAGCACATCAGAAATCGATTTTCCTTTGTAGCGAATCTCCAGCGTTTCCCGGTTATAACGCTTGCCGTTGCATTTTTCGCAATGCACATACACATCGGGCAAGAAGTTCATTTCTATCACGCGCATACCGCCGCCTTCGCATACATCGCAGCGACCGCCTTTTACATTGAAAGAAAAACGACCAGCATTGTAACCACGAATTTTGGCTTCGGGAATGGCGGCAAACAAAGTTCTGATATCGGTAAAAAAACCGCAGTAAGTAGCGGGATTGCTGCGCGGTGTTCTGCCAATTGGCGACTGGTCAATCTCGATTACTTTATCGATGTTGTCCAGCCCTTTTATCTCTTTATAATCCAGCGCTGCTGTACGCGATCCATAGCAATGTTGCGACAACAAAGGGTATAAGGTTTCATTAATTAGGGTTGACTTGCCACTGCCACTTACGCCTGACACCACGATAAATTTACCTAAGGGAAACTTCACGCTAACGTTCTTCAGATTGTTACCGTCAGCACCCTTTAGTTCTAATGATTTTCCATTTCCTTTTCTTCGTTCTTTTGGTATAGCAATACTCTTTTTACCGCTTAAATATTGCGCTGTTTCCGAGCCCGACTTCAACAGCATTTTCGGTGTGCCGGCGGCAACTACTGCACCGCCCAACTTGCCGGCACCCGGACCAATATCTACCAGGTGATCAGCAGCCATCATAATGTCTTTATCATGCTCTACCACCAGCACGCTGTTGCCAATATCCCGAAGGTTTTGCAACGCCTTTATCAGGCGCTGATTGTCTCGTTGATGCAAGCCGATAGATGGCTCATCAAGGATGTAGGTAATGCCCTGCAACTGCGAGCCGATCTGCGTAGCCAAACGGATTCGCTGCGCTTCGCCACCGCTTAGGGTTCGGGATGCACGGTTTAAGGTAAGATACGTCAAACCCACGTCCAGCAAAAATTGCAACCGCTCTCTTATCTCTTTAATAATATCTTTGGCAATGATGTTTTGTTTGTTGTTCAAGCGGCTTTCAATGCCTTCAAACCAGGCAAATAATTTATCCAGATCTTTATCGCTTAGCTGCGATATATTTTGGTCGCTTACCCTGAACCAAACGCTTTCTTTTTTAAGCCTTGTACCTAAACAAGTAGGGCAGGTTTTTAGCTCCATAAACTTCTCTACCCATTCGCGCATATTATCGGTACTGGTAGAAGAATTGAACCAGCGGTTCAGCATCGGGATGATGCCTTCGAACTCACCCGAATAGATATCGAAAGGCTGGGTATAATCGTGCTCTTGCTCCACGCCTTCTTCATTGCCCCACAATAAAAAATTAATAGCCGTATCGGGCAGTTCCTTAATAGGCTTATCCAGGCTGATTTTATTCTTCTTTGCAAGGTTGGCCACGTTTTTATACACGTAGGCTTCACGCTCCTCGCCCAGCGGTGCAATGCCGCCATCTTTGATGCTTTTGCTCTTATCCGGCATCACTTCATCAAGACTTACCGTGTATACCGAGCCCAGTCCTTTGCAAGTTGGGCAGGCGCCATACGGCGAGTTAAAAGAGAAGGCATTTGGCGATGGCTCTTCGTAAGAAATACCTGTGTCTTCGCACATTAGTTGCTTGGAGTATAGAACCATTTTTCCACCTGCACCCGAAGCCGTGGTTTCTTCCTTAGAGGTTGGCTTTTTACTTTCGCTTTCCACTTCTACAAACATCAGGTCTTTGCCGGTTTTTAAAGTCTGCTGAACACTTTGGTTCAACCGGATTTTCATGGCATCGGTTACGGGCAAGCGGTCGACTACAACTTCAATATCGTGAATCTTATAACGGTCTACCTGCATCTTCGGCGTGATGTCTTTTATCTCGCCGTCTACACGCACTTTTACAAAGCCACGTTTTCTTATTTCTTCAAATAATTCACGGTAGTGCCCCTTGCGCCCACGCACCAGCGGTGCAAGCAAGCTTATCTTCTGGTCTTTGAACCGCTCAATGATATTCTGGATGATTTCTTCTTCGCTGAACTTTACCATCTTCTTACCCGTATTGTAGCTGTAGGCTTCGCCAATGCGTGCAAATAAAAGACGGAGGAAATCGTAGATTTCGGTGATGGTGCCAACGGTAGAACGCGGGTTCTTACCGGTTGTTTTTTGTTCAATAGAAATAACGGGGCTTAAGCCGATGATTTTATCGACGTCCGGTCGTTCCATATCGCCAATAAACTGCCGGGCGTATGCGCTGAAACTTTCCATGTAGCGGCGTTGCCCTTCATTGTAAATGGTATCGAAAGCAAGCGAAGATTTGCCGCTGCCACTAACGCCGGTAAAGACTACTAATTTATTTTTCGGAATGCTGATGTCAATGTTCTTCAGGTTGTGCTCCCGGGCGCCGATAATCTCAATTTGCTCATCGACAATCAACGGTTGCTCCTGCTTTGATTTAGCCATAGGTAGCTGCAAATATATTCACAGAAATCTTGATTAAATGCTAATCATTTTAGTTTACCACAACCATTTGGTAAAGGGTGATACAGGAACGTTTCCTAACTTGCTTTTAAAAATCTGCATTGATTGAATAACGACAATAGTTTTACCGCAAAGAGCAACTATTATCAATTCTTTAATCAAAAAATTCATCTTTGTTATCTACTTTTATCAACTGAAAAAAATTAAAATTCAGAACTATTATGGCTTTGTTTCAATCGGGCAATCCGACATTGTCCCAAAAAATTTTCGACCGTTCTATTGATACCGCTAACTCCGAAACGATGACGGTGCGCGGTGCCATTGGTAAGTTTGGTTTCTTAATGCTGATGGTAATAGCCGGCGCGGTGTACACCTGGAATTTATATGAAAATGGCAAGCAGGGCAGCATGATCACTATGTTGTGGATCGGCTTGATTGGTGGACTTATTACGGGTCTTGTGGTTACGTTCAAACCCACAATGGCTAAGTACCTGGCGCCTGCCTATGGTTTGCTGGAAGGCTTTGTTATTGGTGCTTTTTCTGCTATTGTTAATGGCATGTTCGAAGCGAAATATCCGAACATCGTGCTGACGGCGGTAGGCTTAACGTTTGGCGTGGCCATGGCAATGTTCCTGTTGTATAATTTTCGCATTATAAAACCTACCCAGAAGTTTAAGTCTGTCATTCTATCATCGGTAGTAGGCATTGGTTTGTTCTACCTGGTTACAATTGTTCTTTCCCTGTTTGGCGTGCACATGTCGTTCATGAGTTTTACCGACAGCAGCCCGTTGGGAATTGGCATCAATCTTTTTGTGGTAGCCATTGCCTCTTTAAGCCTGATACTAGACTTTGAACAAATTGAAGTAGGTGCCGAAAGCGGGGCGCCGAAATACATGGAATGGTATGGTGCTTTTGGTTTGCTGGTTACCATGGTTTGGCTGTACATTGAAGTTTTAAAACTGCTGAGTCGTTTGGCAAGTAGCCGCAATTAATTAGGAATAGTTTGTTCATGCATAATAAAAGCCATCCTCAAAATTTTGAGGAT
>CAZZZH010000185.1:0-9358 GCA_964658445.1 Ilyomonas sp. | reverse complement strand
ATATCATTGGCACTTGCCGTATGGGTGATGATGAAAGCAGATCAGTTGTAAACAAAGAATGCCGCAGCCATGATGTGCCAAATTTATACATCGTAGATAACTCCGTTTTTCCAAGTGCATTGGCTGTGAATCCTTCACTTACAATTATCGCTGTTTCGCTTTACGCGGCAGATTGTTTTTTGGAAAACAACTAAGCTAAAAGCCGAAAGAAACAGAAGAGGCAAAAGGGTTTCATAACTTCTTATCAAAGCGTCTATTTAGTGCTAAGAATACAAAAGCAAATAACAGAGTAATGGCAAAAGGATTTTTAGACATCATAAAAAGGGAAGTAGGCGGCAGCAATTATGAGGGCGATCAATATGGCGGTGCATCTGGCAAAACGGGAAGTGGGTTGCCAACCAGTCATGCAGGTAATTTTTTGTTTGCTACCGGTATTGAATGCTCGTATCCAACCATCAACCATGGCAAAACAAGACGCGATGAACTGGAAGAATGTGGACATTATGCCAACTTAAAAAAAGACCTGCAATTGGTGAAAGACTTAGGCTTAAAAGTATTGCGCTATGGCTTTCCTTATTACAAAGTTCACGTAGCGCCCGGCAAGTTCGACTGGGCTTTTGCTGATGAAGCCATGACAGAGATAAAACGGTTGAACATCACGCCTATACTGGATTTGCTACATTTTGGTTTGCCCGATTGGATGGGCAATTTTCAAAATCCTGAGTTTCCTATTCATTTTGCCGATTACGCAAAAGCAGTGGCAGAGCGTTACCCTTGGGTGCGCTATTACACACCGGTAAACGAGATTTACGTAACAGCCAAAAAGAGTGCAAAAGAAGGTCTTTGGAACGAGCAGCTAAAAGATGACAAAGCGTTTGTAACGGCTATTAAACACTGCGTAGCCGCAAGCATTTTAGCCACACATAAAATTGCGCAGTTGCGCCCGGATGCCATCATTGTGCAAAGCGAATCAGCTGAATATGTACATGAAGCCAGAGCTGATCAATCGCAGGAAATAAGATTGCTGAATAAACGGCGTTTAATTTCTCTTGATTTACTATATGCCATACCGCCGGATTCGGACGTTTGCCTGTACCTGATGGACAATGGTCTTACACGCGAAGAATATGACTGGTTTATGAAAGGCGAACCCCCTGGTTACCAGATTATGGGCAACGACTATTACGGACGAAATGAAACCATCATCTTGCCTGATGGTAGTATATCTACTGCAGAAGATGTGATGGGTTGGTATCAGATTACGAAAGATTATTACAACCGTTACCATAAGCCTGTAATGCACACCGAGACAAATACTTTTAATGCGGCGCAAGCGCCGACTTGGCTTTGGAAGCAATGGATCAATATACTGAAGATGCGCGCGGATGGCGTGCCGGTATTGGGTTTCACGTGGTATAGCCTGATTGACCAGATAGACTGGGATACAGGCTTGGCACAAAAGAATAATACCATAAACGAATGCGGTTTGTATGATTTGAATCGCAATCCGCGTCCCGTTGCCGAGGCTTATAAGATGTTGTTGAAAGAGTTTGGCCGCATTACCATTGTACCGCATGGCGAAGTGTTTGAAATCACAAAACGCGATGCAAGATTGAAGATTGAAGTATAAAGTGAAGCAGCAAGATTCAGGAAAAATGAATTAAAATTTGCAGCAGAGTTATCACTATAAAAATGAATGGCTGGTATTGATGAACTAACAGCAAAGAACATGAGACTACATTATACGGAACAAGGTAAAGGTGATAAAACACTTGTGTTCCTCCACTATTTTGGTGGTGCATCCAGCACATGGGATGAAGTAATTTCTTACTTGCAAAACGATTTTCGTTGCATTGCTATTGACTTGCTGGGCTTCGGAAAATCACCATCGCAGGAAGCAGAAATTTCGGTAGATAACAGTGCAAATGCAGTCATCGAATTGATCGATGAATTACAACTGCAAAACTACGAATTAGTGGGTCATTCTATGGGCGCAAAGATTGCCTTATACATTGCTTCATCGCAGCCTAAAGGCTTGCTATCATTGGTTTTGCTGGCACCATCTCCACCAACGCCCGAACCTATGAGTAACAAAGAAAGAGAAGACATGCTGGATGCATTTGGAGACAAAAAAAAGGTAGAGAAAATGATTGAAAACGCAACCGCTCATCCACTTGCTACGAGTATTTTTGAAAGGGAAGTAAACAACAATTTACAGGCATCTTCTGTTGGCTGGCATTCGTGGCCGCTATTGGGAAGTACAGAAACAATTATTGATAAGATGGCAGATATTCATATGCCAATTACTATCCTGTATGGAGAAAACGACAAGCGGTTTTCGAGGTCCTTTTTACAAAAAGAATTTAATCGTTATTTTAAGACATTTATCCTTGTTGAAATAAAAGACAGCGGGCATTTATTGCCCGTGGAAGCCCCGGAAGAAGTAACGATAGAAATACGGAAGTCCGTCTGAACAGCGATGATTGCAATAGCTTCATCCCGCTTCGCTAAGAACGAAGCAATCTGTAGACTAACGAGAAAGTTACTGCCTTGTTGAAACAGGTTCCCAATCATAGTAGCATTCATCACCCAGCAGAGACTGCTGCATTGCAAGCGATAATAGGCAACACATCAAGCATCAATCACTTTCATTAATCAATATCTTCGCAGATTAAATTGTTGACATGAGCTTTTTTGGAAAACTGTTTGGCAAGAAAGAAAAAGAAACACTGGATGAAGGCCTTCAAAAAACAAAGACTAGTTTCCTAGACAAAATAACCAAAGCCGTTGCGGGCAAAAGCACCGTGGACGAAGAGGTGCTGGACAATCTGGAAGAAGCCCTGATGACTGCCGATGTGGGCGTGGAAACTTCGATCGAAATCATAGAACGAATCGAAAAGCGTGTGGCGCGGGATAAGTATGTCGGTACCGGCGAACTCAACCGGCTGCTTCAGGATGAAATAGAAGCGATGCTGGTAGATTCGCCCGACCAGACGCACAAAGATTTTACCGTGCCTCACAAGCCCTACATTATGCTGGTGGTGGGCGTAAACGGTGTTGGCAAAACAACAACCATCGGCAAGCTTGCCTACAACTACAAGAAAGCAGGCAACAGTGTGATTCTAGGTGCAGCCGATACGTTTCGTGCTGCTGCTGTCGATCAGCTTACCATCTGGAGCGAACGTGTGGACGTGCCAATTGTAAAGCAGGCAATGGGCAGCGACCCGGCCAGCGTAGCCTTCGATACGGCGCAAAGTGCAGTTGCCCGCAATGTCGATATCGCCATTATAGACACAGCTGGTCGGCTGCACAACAAGCTGCACCTGATGGAAGAGTTGAGTAAGATCAAACGTGTCATCAGCAAAGTAATTCCTGGTGCGCCGCACGAGGTGTTACTGGTGCTGGACGGCTCGACCGGGCAGAATGCCGTAGAGCAGGCAAAGCAGTTTATGCAGGCAACGGAAGTGTCTTCCCTTGCCGTCACCAAGCTCGATGGCACTGCCAAAGGCGGGGTTGTGTTGGCAATTGCCAACCAATTAAAAATACCGGTAAAGTTTATTGGTATGGGTGAAAAAATGACCGACCTGCTCATCTTCGACAAGCATGAGTTTGTAGACAGTTTGTTTTCGCTGGAGCGATAGATAAAACATGGATGACATGTATGGTAATGATTTTAAATGCAAATACAAATAACAGCCATTATGAACCAGAGGATTGAATCTCCGATTGATCGTCTCTTGCGTCGCACTCTTGTACGACTTGTTATTAATTAAGCAAAGAAGCGAGTTAATAATCATTCCACAAATACCATTCATTCCATACATCTCAGTTCAGACAATCCAATATATCCGTGCACGAAGTCCGTGACATCCGTGTTCTATATCCAATGCTCAAACGCTGTAAACCACCACGCTAAACGGTTGTAATGTCAACGCTTCCGTACTCACAACATTTGCATGCGGTGCAGCTTCTTCGTCCCACATCCATTGCTTTTCTTTCGAGTCCAGCAGTTTCTTCCATTGTTTTGTATAAGGTGGCAAGACATAGGTAAGGTTGGTATCGGTGAAGTTTAAGCAACAGAATAAATGGTCCCTGCCATCATCACTTTGCCGGTGAATTACCAATCCTTCTTCGCCCAAGGGAAAGGCTTTGATGTTGTTCTTATTAAAATTGTGCAGAATGCTGTTGGTCCGCCGAAGCTGTATTAGCAGCTTATTCCAGTTTAACATGATGGCATACTTACCTTGCTTTCGCTTGCTCCATTGCAGTTTGCAGGCGTTGAAAGTTTCGTCCGATCCAGGGTCGGGAAAGTTCTCACCTTCTTTCAAACCAAATTTTTCAAACTCTTTTCGCCTTCCTTCCTGCACACCTTTTACAGCATCTTTGTTATGATGGCTAACGAAGAAATAGAACGGCGTGTCTTCGCCATATTCTTCACCCATAAACAATAAGGGAACATAAGGCGATAACATGAGAGCGGCGGCAGCCAGCTTCTGCTTCTCAAAGCTTACCAGCATACTCAGCCGCTCGCCGCCAATGCGGTTGCCTACCTGGTCGTGGTTCATATTAAACACCACAAAATTGTAAGCCGGCACGCCTGCCGATGAAGCGCCATGCACACGCTTTCTAAACTCTACATATTCGCCGCTGTGCACAAAGCCATCGGTGTAAGCTTTGGTCAACTGTTCCATCGTTTTATAATCGTGATAACGGTCTTGCCCAGCAGGGTCAAGCAGCACATAAAGAATATGGTGAAAGTCGTCCAGCCATTGAGCATTGAAGCCCATACCGCCGCCATCCGGATGCTTGGTCACGCGCGGGCTATTATAATCACTTTCTGCTGTAGTGTAGAGTCTCCTGCCGGCTTTCTGTTCATACAAACGTATCTTTTCATACATGATTTGCCATACGTTTACAGCGTTACGGTCGTAGATTTCATGCACGGCATCCAGGCGCAAACCATCTATGTGATATTGCTCGAACCAGAAAATTGGGTTCTCGGTAAAATATTCTTTTACGCCATCGCTATACTCGCCATCGAAGTTGATAGCTGTACCCCAAGGCGCTTTGTATTTATCAGTAAAATAAGGCGCGTAGGCTTCAAAATTATTTCCTTCCGGACCGATATGATTGAACACGACATCCAGGAATACTGCAATGCCGCGCAGATGACAGGCATTCACCAATTTCTTTAATCCTTCAGGACCGCCATAAGAAAGATGAACCGAATATGGATAGGTGCCATCATAGCCCCAGTTCTTGTGGCCGGAGAATTGGCAAATTGGCATCAGTTCAATTGCGTTGATGCCGGTGCTGATGATGTCGTCCAAATACGGAATGATGGCTTCGAATGTGCCTTCCTTAGTAAACGTTCCCACATGAATTTCGTAGAACACCATATCCTGCAGCGGCACACCTTTCCAGCTATCGTCATTCCACTCAAACGCAGCATGGTCAACGATTTCAGAAGGACCGAGCGTATCTTCCGGTTGAAAATGAGATGCCACATCAGCAACATCCCGCTCATCATTGGGGCGATAGTAGTAGCGCCAGCCCGGCTTGGCATCCGGTACTTCTACAGTAAAGTAACCTTTGCTATCCTTTGTCATTTCTACCTTCCTGTCTTCGGGAGAAATGACATGTAAAAACATTGTGTCTTTTAAGGGCGCCCAAACGGTAAAGTGCGTAGTGTTGTTGGCATAGAAAGCTCCGAGCATAGCTGTAACTCTATTGATAAGTGAATGAGTGGAAGGTTATATAAAAAACAATACCAGAATGTGCTAAAACCTTATTTAAGGGCTTTAATAATATCGTTACGCAATTCGTCTATTGCGCCTTGTATAGAAAGAATTGAAACACCATAAATTATGAAAATAAAGAACAGTAAAAAAAAGACAGAAGCAGGGAATGTTCGTTCTTTTACAGATGTATACACAACCAAAAGAAGAGTGGCCAGAATGATCGAACTTACGATAGCAAAAAAGAAAACAAGAACTTTGTCTTTAGCAGTCAATTCAACCTGAATAAGATTTTTATTTGAATCTTTATCTACCGAAACAGAACCGGCTGCAATCAGATGCGTACGGCTTCTGGTTTGCAAAAATCGGTGTATGGTAAAGCGACCGGTTCCACTCAGCAATTCTGTCTTTGCTCCATTATAGTTACCACTCAGCTTTTGAAGGCAGTGTACAATTTCTTCTTCCGTTTCTTGAGTACTTATTTTTATCGTTTCTTGTGGCAGGAGGCGCATATTGCTATACCGTTTATCTGTCTAGTCTATTTGCTGTTAACCACTTTCTCCATAAGCAAATATTGCTCTCTGTTCTTTTCGTTCACCAGCTTTGTATCCACATCAATCACCATTACGGCAGCGGGCTTGCCTTTCACCACCGGCTGCCAGGCAGGAACACCCAAACCATTGGGGTTGCCGGTAGTAATAAAGTTTACAAAGAATGTCTGCATCACTTGCGACACTTTCTCATCATCTGCCTGCCAGTTATACACGCGGTTGGTTGCCAGGTTGCCCATGGCATATTCTATCTCGGCGGAGTGTGCCGCACCGGTGGCAGCGGGCATTGTTTTGTTGTCTTTATCCGGCCGCGTTTCGGGACGCGGGCGGGCATATAAGTAGCGATACACCGGCTGCTTGCCCGTTGTGCTCTGCACATCGCTCCAGCGCCAGGTGCTAAAGCCAATAAAGCGGTCGCTGGCCAATTTGGTAGCCACCGTTACCACATCGGTATCGCTGTTCGCATGATAAGCCGCCAATATATCATTGGCTTTATCGCCATATAGCTTTTGAACCGCTTTGGTATAGTTTTCTACCGTTGGCGCATCGTTGCCCACAATGCCCTGATAGCCCGATTCCTGTGAGTTCCAGCCTACCAAAAGCGGCACTTGGACCTGTTCGCCGGCTTTATAAATAGCCACTGGTTGTTTAGGAAAAAAATAACCATCTACCGCTACCTGGAAACGTGGGAAACCCGGTTTGGACGTTGCTTTCAGCAGGTCTTCTGCAGACATCGCGCGCAGAGCTGCCAGCGAGGTAGCACCTACGCTATCGCCAAACCGAACGCCCGCTTGTTCCACCTCTGCCAAAGTTGCTGTAGGATTCCCCAAAAGCGAGCCGCTCTCGCCAATCGCGCCGGCAAACAGATTCTTCGACAATGGCGAAGCCATTTGCGCACTTACGGCAAATGAGCCTGCCGATTCGCCAGCAATGGTTACCCGCTTTGGGTCTCCGCCAAAGGCAGCAATATTTTTCTGCACCCACTGCAGCGCGGCAGACTGGTCTAACAAGCCCTGGTTGCCCGATGCATGGTGTGGCGATTCTTTGGTTAATTCCGGATGCGCGAAGAAACCAAACAAACCGAGCCGGTAATTGACCGTAACGGCAACAATGCCACGGCGGGCCATGCTTTCACCATCGTAGCGATACTCACTTCCATCGCCTGCTACAAAGCCACCGCCGTAGAAATAGACCAGCACTGGCAGATGTTCATTACCCGTTTTAGAAGGCGTCCATACGTTGAGATACAAACAGTCTTCGCTTACGCCGTCGGAGCGGAATTGCATATCGCTGAACAGGGGCAATTGCATGGCGCGGGGACCAAAATGATCTGCTTTGCGAACACCCGACCAGTTTGCTGCCTGCTGTGGTTCGCGCCAGCGCAACGGCCCTACCGGCGGTGCCGCATAAGGGATTCCTTTAAAGATGCGGATGCCGCTTACATTCACACCTTCGAGCGTGCCGTTGGCAACCATTACTTTCGGTGGAAGTGAATCGTTATTTAACTGAGCGAACAAGCATTGATAGAAGGAAACAAAGACCAATAAAACGAAAAGCGATTTTTTCATGCAAACGATTATTAGAAGAAACAAAGTAAAACAATCCGCAACTAATGATGAGCAAAGAAGCAAAGCTTCACCTGCAAAATAATGTTGACTAACGCCTTTGGCGATTATCAACAATTTAATTAGATCGTGTCATTGTAATTCATCTGCATTTTATCTAACAAATATTGCCTTGAAAATGATGAAGGTTAAGCAAATAAAAAAGCTCCAAAAGCATTTGTAATAAGACCAGATAACAACGAAGATAACCGTTCAAAAAAGTAGAGGATTATGGGACATGTAACAGCAAAATATAGGATAACTAACCTCAGCGATTTGCAGCTTTTTTGAAAGCGATAAATGCGCGTACTGAGAATGGCAGTGTGCTTTTGCTGTGTATAAAAAGGCATTGCAAAACTAATTTTCAACAAGTGCAACCAAGAACAGCTAAACGGGTTAAAGCCGTTTAAAAAATACCAAATCCCTACATTTGCGCCTCTTTATATCCTCTCTTTTTACTAATTTTGTTAGCAAACAACAACGGATTTATCCTAAAAAATCCGAATCAAGTAAAAGGATATGGTAACAGCACAAAAGAGAAAACAACAAATACCGGTAATAGAACCAAAGAAGAAGAAATCAACTATGTCTGACACAAATAGTGCCTTCGAGTACACCGAAGAAAGCATTAAAAGCCTTGACTGGCGCGAGCATATTCGCCTGCGTCCAGGCATGTACATTGGCAAGCTGGGTGATGGCTCAGCGCCTGACGATGGCATTTACGTTTTAATAAAAGAGGTAATTGACAATTGTATTGATGAGCACATGATGGGCTATGGCAAACAGATCGAACTCACCATTGAAGACAAAACCGTCACGGTGCGCGATTATGGTCGCGGCATTCCGCTCGGCAAGGTGGTAGATGTAGTAAGTAAAATAAATACCGGCGCTAAGTACGACAGCAAAGCTTTTCAGAAAAGCGTGGGCTTGAACGGTGTGGGTACAAAGGCTGTGAATGCACTAAGTGACTACTTTAAAGTAGAAAGCTATCGCGAAGGCAGAACAAAAGTCGCTGAGTTTGAGCAAGGCAATCTGGTAAAAGAGCATCGCGAGAAAGCAACTGAAGAGCTGAACGGCACTTTCGTAACGTTCATTCCCGACAACAGTGTTTTCAAAAACTTCCATTACATACATGAATATTTAGACAACCTGCTGTGGAACTATTGTTATCTCAATGCTGGACTTACCATTTTGTTCAATGGAAAAAAATATGTCAGCAAAAATGGTTTGCTCGATCTCTTAAAAAGAAAGACGAACGAAGATGAAATTCGCTATCCGATTATACATCTCAAAGGCGAAGACATTGAAGTTGCTATTACGCACAACAACGATTACGGCGAAGACATTTTTTCCTTCGTAAACGGACAATATACAACGCAGGGTGGTACGCATCAACAAGGCTTCAGAGAAGCGTTTGTAAAAACCATTCGCGACTTTTTTAAGAAAGACTACGACGCTGCTGATG
>CAZZZH010000184.1:0-9362 GCA_964658445.1 Ilyomonas sp. | reverse complement strand
CAAAGACTACCTTGAGCAAGCCAAACAAGCTGGTGAAAAGGCGATAAAAGAGGGGAAACCGTATGTAAACGAATACCCCTTCAGAAGAAGAAGCGATGGCGCTCTGCGATGGATAAGAACGACTGCAACACCAAAGTTTGATGAGGAAGGTAACCTACTCTTATTTACCGGCATAACGATGGACATTACCGACAGCGTAGTGTACAGACAAAAGATAGAAGAAAGCGAGGAGCGTTTTCGTGCGATGGCAGAAGGGATGAATGTAATGATTGGAGTTCGCAATGAGATAGGGAAAGCTATTTACTTTAATACCGCATGGGAAGCCCTAACGGGAAGACCGCGAAAAGAGTTGCTGAAATCTGGCTGGGTTGACCTTATACATACTGAAGATAAACCCCGTTTCGAGAGCCAATTTTCGACCGCCGTTGCTAACCAAACATCTTTCAGAACCGAATTCAGGATACTTGATAAAGATGGGAAATATCGCTGGCTGTTGATGAACATGTCTCCCCGCCTGCGCGGTGATGGTGTATTTTTAGGATTCATCAGCTCTTGCATTGATATTTCGGAGCAGAAGCGGGATGAGGAACGGAAGAACGACTTTATTGGCATGGTGAGCCACGAGCTGAAAACGCCGCTTACCTCGCTGAACGGTTACATAGAACTCGTGAGTTATGGACTGAAGAAATATGATGACGTGCGCAATACAAACCTGCTCGAAAAAGCCGCCCGGCAGGTAGGAAAAATGACGACGATGATTAATGGATTCCTGAACGTATCGCGGTTAGAATCGGGGAAATTGCAGATAGATAAAACACGATTTGATATAGCGGTGCTGCTGAAAGAACAAGAGGAAGAAGCGCAGTCGACCATCGGGAGCCACGACTTTGTTTTTCACCCGGTTGAGGAAACTTGGGTAGAAGCAGACCGCGACAAGATAGGGCACGTTATACATAACCTAATAACCAACGCTGTGAAATACTCGCCACAAGGCAGTGTGATACAGGTTGCCTGCATACATGCAGACGGCACTGCACTGGTGAGCGTGAAAGATGAAGGGATAGGTATATCACCGAATGATAAGGAGCGGCTGTTTGAGCGGTACTACCGCGTGAAGAGCCAGAACACGCAGGCAATTGCGGGCTTTGGCATTGGGCTGTACCTGTGTGCAGAGATTATTCAGCGGCATGAGGGTAAGATATGGGTGGAAAGTGAAGTGGGTAAGGGATCGCAGTTTAGTTTTACGCTACCGAGTGAAAGCTGAAAGTGAGATTTAGCTGAATGTAAAAAGGCAGGGCTTAGAAGCGCTGCCTTTTTTGTTGGTAATGATTCGATTTTGAAATTATTTGTTTATTCAATCTTGAGATTGCACATTCGCTGAAAGCGCTACAGGTTAAAGCGTTCGATGTGCGATGCAGTTTCGGAATGACGAATGGCTTTTAAGCCTACTTGATAATTTTTTATTGACATTAAGTAGTGGTGCAAGATTATCAAGTACTATATAGTCATCAAATTCCGTACAAAGCCTTCGCTCGAGTGATTTATGATAAACAATGTCGAGGGCAATTGCGGAATGATGCATCTGTTTTTCAAACTGTACTGCTACCCAAATTTTCTAAGTGTCTTTTAGATATTTGGCGAGGCTGGTTATATCTGCACCTTTTTTGCAGGAAGTTTTTTGCAAATAGCAGTTAATTAGACTTAACAGGCATTACAACAATGGACGCAGGGCAAAAGAGAGAGACAGAAAAAAAGGAAACTGGTATGCAACCTACAGACACTATACCCTTCCGCTAATTGTAATTGGAGCTTCGGCGGGCGGGCTGGACGCGATAAAAACATTGGCAAAGGCCTGCCTAAGGAACTTGGGGCGGCTATCCTGATTGTATGGCATATGTCGGCTGATGTTCGGGGCATTCTTCCCTTTATTATTAATAAAGAAAACGGTATTATGTATGCTGCTCATGCCTATGATGGTGAGGAGATAAAAGAAAACCGCATTTATGTAGCGCCGCCCGACCACCACCTGCTGGTGGAAGGCAGTAAACTGCGGATAGCAAAGGGACCAAAAGAAAACCGGTTTCGGCCGGCGATAGACCCGCTGTTTCGCTCGGCGGCGTTTTATTATGGTAAACAGGTAATTGGAATCGTTCTCTCGGGGGCACTAGATGATAGAACGGCGGGACTGTGGATGATAAAAGACAGAGGCGGTATAGCCATAGTGCAAGACCCAATGGATGCGCAGGTGCGTTCGATGCCGGAGAATGCCGCCCGCCATGTGGCAATAAATTATAGTGTGCCGGTCGGTGAGATGGCGCGCTTATTAGTGAAACTGATAAAGGAAGCGATGCCGGCTTCGCCCAAACGATCTATAGAACAAGATAAAAAAACTGACCTGGAGATACGCATTGCGGCAGACGAGACGGATATAGAACCGGAGGTGCTATCGCTGGGCAAACTAACGCCCTTTACCTGCCCGGAATGCCATGGCGTGCTGACTGTGATAGCAGAAGGCGATATAAAAAGATACCGCTGCCATACGGGGCATGCGTATTCGGCCGACAGCCTGCTGGCGGCTATGACAGAGCATATAGAAGAAATACTATGGAGCGCCGTGCGGAATATAAAGGAGACTACGATGCTAATGAACACTATAGGCGACCACTTTGCAGAACATAACAATAGCAAACTAGCGGGTCTTTATTTTAAAAAGGCAAAGGAAGCCGCAGAACGTGCCAAAGCCGTTAGAAATGTGATACTGATACAAGAGCCGATGAGTAAAGATAAACTGTGGCAGGATGCAGAAGAATCTGAAAAGAATCGTTAGGAATGAAATAAATGCTGTTACTGAACCCATAGTAAATAAGCAACTCTTTGCTGTATGCTGTTTTGTTTATCCTGCAGACATGGCGTTATAAGAACCGTATAAGGAAGTTATCTCTACACCATTTGGTAACGTTCTGCCCGAGCTTACCAAGCAAAGCAAAGTATGTGCAAATGCCGATACATTTTAAACAGAACAAAACTGGACGCAGTGTCTGCATGCTGGCACTATTTGCTATCGTTTACATTGTTAAGTGAGTAACTATTTTGTTTTTTTGTTTTGTAAGCCGTAGTGGCTTCATTCTTCTTACAATTGTTTTACGAAATCCTAGTTTCCTGACAACGTTAATACAAAACGCCTTATCTTGTTTGCATATTTCCAGAATATATAATGGAGGATTCTAACACTACGAATACACCTGGCTTTAGCGAAGCTAAGGACAATCACTTTTTAATTGTTGGTATCGGCGCTTCGGCGGGCGGTATAGAAGCACTGCGCACTTTTTTTGCGAATGTGCCGGATGACAGCGGAATAGCTTATGTGGTAATTTTGCATTTATCGCCCGACCATGACAGCCAACTTGCTGAAGTACTATCTAATGTATCGAAAATAACAGTGAGCCAGGTAAAAGAAAAAGCAACGGTGCAGCCCAACCATGTATATGTAGTGCCGCCTAACCAGCATTTAGAGATGATGGATGGAGACATCATTGTATCGCCCAACCTGCAGGTGAGCGAGCGCCGCGCGCCGGTAGATATCTTTTTCCGGTCTCTGGCAGAATCTCATAAAGCCCATGCAGTGGCGGTGGTGCTTTCGGGTACTGGCGCTAATGGCAGCATGGGACTAAAGCGGATAAAAGAAAACGGTGGAACTGTGTTTGTGCAAAACCCGCGCGAGGCTGAATACTCAGATATGCCGCGCAACTCAATAGCTACAGAACTGGTGGATGAGATACTGAACGTAGCCGATATACCTAAAAAAATAATTGCTTATAACAGCAGGATTGGCAAGGTAGATATACCTGTGCGGCAGCATACCCTGGAAGAAGACCAGCAGGCGGCGCTGCGCGAGATCTTTACACAGCTACGCGTGCGTACAGGTCATGATTTTACTAATTATAAAAGAGCTACAGTGCTGCGGCGCATAGAGCGTCGCATTAATGTAAGGGAATTGCCATCTCTATCGGCTTATGCCGATTTCCTGATTGCTACACCGGAAGAAGCACAGGCTTTGCTAAAAGACCTGCTGATATCGGTAACTAATTTCTTCAGAGACCGGGAAGCTTTCTATTACTTAGAAACTGCCATCATTCCCCGGCTTCTTATTAACAAAAAAGAAGACAGCCCGCTGCGGGTATGGATAGCCGGCTGCGCCACGGGAGAAGAAGCCTACTCTGTAGCGATGCTGCTGACAGAGCAACTGGACGGCGCCAAAGAGGTGCCGCCGGTGCAGATATTTGCTACTGATATAGACGAGACCTCCCTTGCCACCGCACGGGAAGGATGGTACACACTGAACAATGCCGCCGACATAAGCCCCGAAAGGCTGCGCCGCTTCTTTATTGCTGAGGAAGGTGGTTATCGGGTGAAAAAAGAACTGCGCGAAAATATATTGTTTGCCGTGCACAACCTGATGAAAGACCCACCCTTCTCGCGCCTGGATATGATTACCTGCAGGAACATGCTTATCTACCTGAACAGCACAGCGCAGAACCGGGTAATGGAGACATTTCATTTTGCCCTAAAACCCGGCGCTTATCTTTTCTTAGGTTCCAGCGAATCGGTAGACGGATCGAACGACCTGTTTGCGCCGGTGAGCAAGCCGTTCCAGATATTCCAGAGCCGGGAGGCAGCACGGCGTGTTATACCGTTTCCGGATATTTCACTGCCATTGGACTACCCGATAAAGATGCCTGAAACAGAGAAGAACCTAAAACCAAAAGGAGACCCGGAAGTGCGTGCGATGGAGCGAATATCGCTGGGCGACCTGCACCAGCGCCTGCTGGAGCAATACGCACCGCACTCGCTGGTGGTTAATGAGAATAACGATATCGTACATCTATCGGACGGTGCCGGCCGCTTTCTGCAAGTAGCGGGTGGCGAGCCAACGCAGGATGTATTGAAACTGATACGCCAGGAACTGAGGCTGGAACTGCGTACTGCTCTGTATCAGGCAGCGCAAAAAGGCGTGAACGTTGAGGTAAAAAACCTAACCGTGCAAACCAACGGACACAGCGAGCTGATAAACCTGCACATACGCCCGGTACTGCGGCCAGATGATACAGCGCGTGGTTTTACTTTGATTCTGTTTGAAACCTCGCAGGGCAAGAACAAGGAAGATGTAATGGAAATTTTTCCGGTGGGGGCTGAAACACTGACGCACCAACTGGAAGACGAAATCAATAACCTGAAAGCGCAGCTTCGCTCGACGAACGAGCAGTTTGAAGTGCAAACAGAAGAACTGAAAGCCTCGAACGAAGAGCTTCAGGCAATGAACGAAGAACTGCGGTCTGCCGCTGAGGAGCTGGAAACTAGCAGAGAAGAGCTGCAGAGTATAAACGAAGAACTAATAACCGTAAACCAGGAACTGAAAATAAAAGTCGAAGAACTATCGCACTCGAACAACGACTTCCACAACCTGATTAACTCGGCCGATATCGGCACCATTTTCTTAGACCGACAGTTCAAGGTGAAAATGTTTACACCGGCAGCGCGCCAAATTTTCAACCTGATAACGGCAGATTTAGGCAGACCGCTAACGGACATTACCGGCGAGCTGGAATACACTGAACTGGAAAATGACGTAGAAGCCGTAATGGAAAAACTGCAAACTTTAGAACGGGAAGTGAAAGTAAAAGGTAATAACACCTACCTGATGCAGATATCGCCCTACCGCACCTCGGAAGACCATATAAATGGTGTAGTGATTGCCTTTGTAAACATTACCCAGC
Organism: Ilyomonas sp.; assembly: GCA_964658445.1. GTDB lineage: Bacteria > Bacteroidota > Bacteroidia > Chitinophagales > Chitinophagaceae > Ilyomonas. The sequence continues at coordinate 3,588 of CAZZZH010000184.1, read as the reverse complement.
GGAAAAACGCAGAAGAATCGCTCAAGAAATCGTTAGAAACAACTACCGAAATACTGGAAAGCACAAGTGATGCTTTCTATGCCATAGATGCCGACTTTGCCTTTACCTATATTAATAAAAAAGCAGAAGAACTTTGGGGTAAAAAGAGAGAGACGCTCATTGGTAAAAACTACTTTACCGAGCTTGCAGGCGTGGCCGACAAAGAAGTATTTGCGATACACCGGGAAGCACTGGCAGAGAAAAAAGTTGTGCATCATGAAGCGGAACTGCCGCAGCAGAACCGTTGGGTAGACATGAGTTTGTACCCGAACGTCTCCGGCGGCTTATCTTGCTACCTGCGCGACGTAACCGAACGCAAGAAGATAACGGATACACTAAGAAATAGTGAAGAGCATTATCGCGCCATTGTAAACCAGGCAACTGCAGGCGTATCGGAAATGGATACGGAAGGCAACTTTACTATGGTAAACAAACACTTTTGTGAGACGCTTGGCTATACAGCCGAAGAGTTGCTGACCATGAATGCCAAGGCTATAACCTACCCTGACGATTGGCCACACTGTAATGAGCTATTGCGCCTGGCTGCTGCCAACGAAAACAAATCGTATGTAAATGAGAAGCGGCTGTTATGCAAAGACGGGACACAGGTATGGATAACCGAAAGTATTTCGGGCATACGCAGCCAAGATGGAAAAACCATTAGCTTAGTAGTGGTAGGCATAGACATAACCAACCGCAAAACAGCAGAGGGCGCTTTGCGCGACAACGAAGAGCGCTACCGCATAGCGCTGGAAGCAGGCGAACTGGCTACATGGGACTGGAATGTACTATCTAACAAAGTGATCTGGAACGAGCAACACTATCGCCTTTTCGGTATTAACCACAAAGAAGACACGATAGAACCAGAATATTTTCTGCAGTTTGTTTACCCGGAAGATATTACTTACGTAAAAAATGAACTAATAAAAGTATTGGGTGATGCAGGTGTTTACTCAGCCGAGTTCCGCATTCGCCGAAAAGACAACGGCAAACTACGCTGGATGAGCGGCTATGGACGCGTAACCGAACGCGACACGAAGGGAAAACCAACCCGGGTATCGGGCGTAATGTTTGACACGACGGAACGAAGAGAAGCCGAAGATAACTTACTGGCTACGCAAAACAGCCTGAACACGGCACTGGAAGCTGCCCAAATGGGCGTGTGGACAATAAACCTGACGTATGGCTATACCGACCGTAGCCCGCGCCACGACCAGTTGCTGGGCTTTAGCTCATGGCAGGAAGAATGGACATCCGAAAAAACGAAAACCTACTTGTTAGATGAAGACAAGCCGAAGTTTGATACTGCCTATGAAATGCTGATGACGGAGGGCGTATTTGATCTGGAAGTGCGCGTGAAACAATCGGATGGAAGCATTTGCTGGGTGTGTTACTATGGCCGTACATTTGAAGGCGATAATGGTAAAAAAGACCAGGCAGCGGGTGTGATTTTCGACATTACAGACCGGAAGACGGTGGAAAAGCAAAAAGATGAATTTTTAGGCATTGCCAGCCACGAGCTGAAAACACCGGTAACCAGCATCAAAGCCTATGCAGAGATACTACAGGAAATGTTTACCCAGAATAATGACCTTCCTTCTGCCAACCTGATGAGTAAACTGGATAACCAGGTGAACCGGCTGACGAAACTAATTAAAGACCTGCTGGATGTAACCAAAGTATCGGAAGGGCAATTGCACCTGACCCGACAACCGTTTAGCATAACTGAGTTGATTAAGAACATTGTAGAAGATATGCAGCATACCGCACGGCTGCAACGCATTAACGTAGCGATGGCTGCGCTGCCTGATGTTGTGGGCGATGAGGAGCGACTGGGGCAAGTGCTAACCAACCTGATATCGAATGCCATTAAATATTCAGGCGAATCGAAAGAAATTCTGGTGAATGCATGGTTTGAAGATAACAAGGTCATGATCAGTGTGCAGGACTTTGGTATCGGCATGTCGCCGGGTACCTTAGATAAGCTGTTTGCTCGCTTCTTCCGGTCTGATAATCCGGCAGTGCGTTCCCATCCCGGTTTGGGTTTGGGTTTATTCATCTCCATGGAAATTATGCGTCGGCATGGCGGAACAATAACGGCGCAAAGCGAAAAGGAAAAAGGCTCTGTGTTTACGATGATCTTGCCTTTATCATTAAATGAATAAAGAACTTGCCTGCGCAAGAAAACTGCTTTTTAAAGCCTAACATTGAGTTTACTGATGCAAACCAGGTGTGCCAAATAATATTGTGTTCAGAAAGGAGATAAATGTGCATAGGTAAACAAAGAACACGTTGGGTGTTGTTTTGTGCCTTCACTTAACTAAAAAATAGGTTGGAAAATAAAAAATTAAATACATTAGTCGCGTCGTTCAACACCTTTGCTATCATTACCAAACTTGCTTTATGAAAAAACCTGCTTTATATTTTGTGCTATGTATTTTGTTTTTTGCGCTTACCGCCGCTGCACAACAGACTGAAAAATTTGACCCCGCAAAAGACAAAGAAGACTTTCATGGCTATGAGATTCATTTGCTACCAGTGCCTGGCAACACTTTCGGATTTATGATTGTGAAAGACAAAGTATCAGTATGGTCGCAGGTGAATAATCCTTTTGTGGCTGACGGACGCAGAGGCTTTGCAAAAAAAAGCGAAGCATACAGGCTGGCTGAATGGGTAGTGACTGAAAAGGAAACGAACAACCATATGCCTATTGCTTTTAAGCCGGAACTTGCTAAGCAACTGGCTGTCGGCGAAGGTTCACCAAAACCTTAATTTCCTTATTCCTTCACTTCACATTGAACTAACATGAAAACAATTCTTACTGCTATTGCTGTGTTTTGCTACGCCGCTCTTTTTTCACAAGCCGGTGCATTAGATGCAAGCTTTGGAAATGGAGGCAAATTTATTTACCAGGGTAATGGTTATCCTTATTACATCGGCGGTATCACATCGATGGCTATTCAAAAAGATGGAAAAATACTTTTAGCAGGATATGGAAACAACTACTATGGAACCGGAAGCCAGGATTTTGCCGTTTTACGCATTAATACAGATGGGACTTTGGATAACAGCTTTGGCATTGAGGGAAAAACGTTTGTCGATTTTTCGTACCTCAATACTCCTAACGCAACCAACGATGCGGCATATAGCATAGCAGTGCAGACAGATGGAAAAATTGTGGTGGGTGGCAGTTCATTTGCGTACTATTTTAATGATTCGTCGCAAACCTATAACTACAGTGATATTGTTGTGGCGAGGCTAAACACAGACGGCAGTTTAGATGGCAGTTTTAATGCAACAGGCAAGGTAGTGATTGACCTTGCGGCTTATACCAGCGGCGGACAATCGAACAGCAATAGCTACGACTACTGCTATGCCGCAGCCATAAAACCGAATGGCAAGATAGTTCTTGGCGGCACTACCTATACCAACGACCCGATCAATGGAAATAACTATGACGCCGTGGTAGCAGAGCTGAACACGGATGGAAGTTATGATCAAACCTTCGCAAGCGGTGGCGTGCAGTTAATAAAAAAGACAGGTGGTGAT
>CAZZZH010000183.1:0-9363 GCA_964658445.1 Ilyomonas sp. | reverse complement strand
GCAACTGTACCTGCCGTCAATAATAATAGTAGCAATCTTTATATTGCTTATTCGCATACAGTATATCTGCTTTTGCAATGTTGGCCAATGCCCGCTCTTTTATCAACTTGTCTCTGTTGCCGGGTGCATTTACCATAGTCAGCATACTATCGGCATATAAATTTGCTGTTTTATAATCCTGCCTGCATCTGTAATAACCGGAGACATATTTAAAATAAAGCAGCGTTGAACTTACGTCATGCGGATCAATCTGCTTAGCTATCTGGCTGATGAGGGCATAAGCGCTATCGGAGTATCCTTCTTTCTGATATATTTTTTCGATGCTTGCAATTGCGCTTTTACTAACCGTAAAATCCGGACTTGTGCAGGAAAAAAAACAACCAATGATGGCAGCAAAAAACACACGCATGGTTCTCATAAATGGCAGTTGAAACAGAGAAATAAAGGTAAATGGGCTGAACGCTCATTTCAATTTATTTAAGCGTTTTTAATCCAAATTTAATCGGTTTAAAAAGTAAAAAAAAGCTAAGCAAACAGAAGCGCTTTCTACCAGATATACGTTCCTTTATGTAGGACTTCTCTTCACGCTTACCAGCATTGCCGGAGTGCTAATAATTTATTATTGTTCAAGATACATTCTCACAAAAAACCGTGGTATCAGTTACAGGAATTGCCGGCATGGCTGGCTATTTTAGCTACTATGCTTATTGCTTGGCTTGCCGTATCTTATTCGATCAGTACAAAACGTTAGGGTTCTTCTTCAGCATATGATGAGTATTGATGCGGTCTATGGCATCGAAGGCAATCTGTTCGGGATTCTGGTTCAGCAAAGCAGTTCGTTTAGAGGGAATGATAATCTAAAAAGCAATTGAGGTTTGGTAAAGTTTTATTTGTCAGATATCGAATGAAAATTTCCTTTTAATCAATAGGTTTAACAGGTTGGTAACCGGTCTCGAAATGGAGGCACGCTTTTCGTCTTACCTACAATAACAAAAAAGAACACAATTTATGAAAAAGTATCTATTAACCGCAGTTGCCTGCGTCGCTTTTATCCTTGCAGGATTTTCACAGAAATATAAAACGATAGCCGACACAGCAAAGCTCAACCAAGAGTATTCGCAACTATCGATGGACATCACTAACCTGAATGCAAAACTGGCTGACGCGAAGAGTAAACAAAGCGAGCTGCAAACAAAATCGGGTGATGCTACTTCCGATGCGACCAGCGCCCTGAACGCTAGCCACGATCAGGCGTCGAAAGCCACCAATGGCAATGTAAAGGAAGCCAGGCGTGAGCGCAAGCAGGCAAAGAAGGCTGCGAATGCATCAGAAGACGCCAGTGATGCCCGAGACGACCTGAAAGACCAGGATAAAAAAGTACTCAGCCTTACAAAAGAACTGGACAAAAAACAACAGAGGCTAACAGAGCTGGATGAAATGAGAACCTCTATTCTTTCTTCTCCGCAAGCAAACCAGTAGCGTAAGCAACTTGGTAAAACGGGTGTAAGAAGTCTTGTTAAAAGATCATTGTCATTAATAAACATTTTCTGTTAAGACGAGAAGTTGCTAATTCTTAGGATCACCTGTTCGTCTTGTGAGTATGCATTTATAATAACCTAAAATAAAAAGCAGTTAGAAAATATCTAACTGCTTTTTGATTGTTGTGGGCCCACCTGGGCTTGAACCAGGGACCCCCTGATTATGAGTCAGGTGCTCTAACCAGCTGAGCTATAGGCCCTGAATCCTTTCGGAATTCGGGACGGCAAAAATAGAAAAATCCGGCAATCTGCCAAGTATAAAACAAGCAGCCAGCCTTTATTTTTGCTGCTATGCACAATATTAAAAATATCATCTTCGATATGGGCGGCGTGTTCCTGCAGATTGACTATAACAAAACGCTGAAAGCCTTTACCGATCTTCAAGTGAGCGATTTTAATTCGTTCTACACGCAACACCATGCTTCCGATCTGTTTGAACTGTTAGAGACCGGTAAGCTGGAGGCAGAAGAGTTTTATAATCGGTTCCGCAATCATACCAACACCACCATAGCCGATGAAGAAATTGAAGATTCGTGGAACGCCTTGCTGGGTTCATTTTATATAGACCGGCTGGAATGGTTAGATAAAATAAGGCATCGTTACAAAGTATTTCTTTTATCGAATACCAACATCATCCACTACAAAGCCTTTATGAAAATATACCAGTCGCAAACCGGCAACCAAAGCTTCGATGATTATTTTATCAAAGCATATTATTCTCACCAGATAGGATTGCGAAAACCCTATGTAGAAGCTTATGAATATGTATTGAATGAGCAGCAATTGAAAGCCGCTGAAACCTTGTTCATCGATGATACGTTAACCAATATAGAGGGCGCGCAGAAAGCTGGCTTGCCCACCATTCATTTGCTTCCTTCTATGTCGCTTATAGATCTGGATTTATAGCCATTTTAACCACCCGGTATTACTTTAATTGAATCTTAATCGCCTTGCTACCATCCGGGCAAACAAATCCTTTATTTTTACGCCGGTTTTAGTATCTCATATTCCATAAACGGAGATAACCATTATGTCAAAAAAAATTATCATCACCGGCGGTGCCGGCTTCATCGGCTCTCATGTTGTTCGTTTGTTTGTTAATCAATATCCTGAGTATACGATAATAAATGTTGATGCCCTAACCTACGCAGGTAATCTTGAAAACCTTGCAGACATTGAAGACAAGCCGAACTATTATTTTGAGAAAGTAAATATCCTTGATGCACAGGCGCTAAAAGAAGTATTTGAGAAATATGAAGCTACAGATGTCATTCATCTGGCTGCTGAAAGCCATGTGGATCGCTCTATTGTAGCGCCGCTCGATTTTATTTATACCAATATTGTAGGCACCGTTAATCTTCTGCACACTGCAAAAGAGTACTGGAAAAGCGACTATGCAGGCCATCGGTTTTACCACATCTCTACCGATGAAGTGTATGGTACATTAGGCAACGAAGGCATGTTTACCGAAACCACGCCGTATTCACCCAACTCTCCTTATTCGGCTAGTAAAGCTTCATCCGATCATTTTGTAAGGGCTTATAGCGAGACGTATGGCTTGCCCATCGTCGTTACCAACTGCAGCAACAATTACGGGCCAAATCATTTTCCCGAAAAACTTATTCCGCTGTTTATTAATAACATCATTCATAAAAAACCATTGCCTGTTTATGGCAAAGGCGAGAACACTCGTGACTGGCTGTTTGTGAAAGACCATGCCCGCGCTATCGATCTTGTTTTTCACAAAGGAAAGAACCGCGAAACGTATAACATCGGCGGCTTTAACGAATGGAAAAACATTGATCTCGTTAAGCTCATGTGTTCATTGATGGATGAAAAACTGGGCCGTGCAAAGGGTGAAAGCGAACAATTAATTGCTTACGTGAAAGACAGGCCTGGTCACGATTTGCGCTACGCCATCGATGCCACCAAGATTAATAAAGAACTCGGCTGGCAACCCAGCGTTACGTTTGAAGAAGGCTTAAGCCAGACCATAGACTGGTACCTGAATAATGAAGAATGGCTGAACCATGTAACCTCCGGCAATTATCAGCATTACTACGAAGAGCAATACAGTAACAGGTAATAAAAAAGATACAGGAAGAAGATTTATTTTTCGCTTCTTACCTCTCACTTTTCACGTACAGAACTAATGAAAGTAGAACAGACTCCACTCAAAGACTGCTATCTCATTCACGATACTATCTTCAAAGACAACCGTGGCTATTTCTTTGAAAGCTTTAACCAGCAGAAATTCAAAGATCTCACCGGGCTCGATGTACATTTTGTACAAGATAATCAGTCGGCATCAACGAAAGGCGTGTTGCGGGGTTTACATTTTCAAACCGGCGATGCAGCCCAAGCAAAACTGGTGCGCGTGCTGCAGGGCGCTGTGCTGGATGTAGCCGTAGATCTGCGCAAAGACTCTCCTACCTGCGGACAATATCATGCAGTAGAATTAAGGGAAGATTCGCACACACAGTTCTTTGTTCCGCGCGGCTTTGCGCATGGCTTTGTAGTGCTGAGCGAGAGGGCAACATTCTTCTACAAGTGCGATAACTTCTACAACAAAGCTGCCGAAGGCGGACTTGCGTATAACGACCCGCAACTGAACATAGATTGGAAGCTGCCACAGAGCGAGCTCATTCTATCTGACAAAGACCTGGTGAATCCATTACTCAAAGACATTTTATAAACTTACGTATCATGAGAGGAATCATCCTTGCCGGCGGCTCCGGCACACGGCTTTATCCCATTACCAAGGGTATCAGCAAACAGATTATGCCGGTGTACGACAAGCCGATGATTTATTATCCTTTGTCTGTGTTAATGCTTGCGGGCATTAAAGAGATTCTTATTATTACTACTCCCGAAGACTCGGCACAGTTTCAAAGACTGCTGGGCGATGGCGCTGCCATCGGCTGTTCTTTCTCGTATACCGTGCAGGAAAAACCCAACGGTCTGGCGCAGGCATTTGTGATTGGCGAAAGCTTTATCGGCGATGATAAAGTGGCGTTGGTATTGGGCGATAATATCTTCTACGGTCCGGATTTCAGCAAGCTGCTGCAATCGTTTAACGATGTGGATGGCGCCGCCATTTTTGCCTACGAAGTGAGCGATCCCGAACGCTATGGCGTAGTGGATTTTGATGAAAACTTTAAAGCTTTATCTATAGAAGAAAAACCTGCGCAACCCAAGAGCCGCTATGCTGTACCCGGCTTGTACTTTTACGATAACGAAGTGGTGACCATTGCCAAAAACATTGCACCTTCTCCGCGCGGCGAGTACGAGATTACTGATGTAAATAAAGTGTATTTAGAGCGTGGCAACCTGCATGTAGGTGTAATGAACCGCGGCTTTGCGTGGCTCGATACCGGCACCTTCGACAGCCTTAGCGATGCTACCGAATATGTGCGCGTGATAGAGAAGCGGCAAGGCACCAAGATTGGCTGCATAGAAGAGATTGCTTACAAAATGGGCTTCATCAGCCACGAGCAATTGATGGTGCAGGCAGAGCTATATGCAAAGAGCGGCTATGGTGCATATTTGAAAGGTGTGAAGTAAGAAGCTATATTCAACAATAAAAAAAACCTGCTACAAAGCAGGTTTTTTTTATTTCTATTACTTTCCATTACTCTTTCACAAACCGTATCGTTTGCGTAGTATTATTTTCAATCACTTTCAATACATATACGCCGTTGGTTAACGAAGCGGCAGGTATCATTATCTCGTTTCTTCCGGTTGCAACAGAAACTTTTTGTGTAGCCAGTATGTTTCCGTTTATATCTACAATCTGTAGCGTAACGTTGCTGTTTCCGGCGCTTTGCATTACCACATGTACCGCATCTCTTACCGGGTTGGGGCTGATGACCACCACACCATTATCCAACACCGTAACCGGAACAATGGAAGAGTAAGTAACCTTACCATCTTTATCTACTTCTTTCAAGCGGTAGTAAAAAGTGCCGGGCAAAGGCTGCAAGTCAGTGGTGCTATAGGTTTGCATACCTACACTGTTGCCCTTGGCGGCTACCTGCTGCACGGCTGTAAAGGCAGTCGCATTGTTACTTCTTTCTACAATGAAGTAGCTGGTGTTGACTTCGTTTGCGGTTTGCCATTGCACGACTACGCTTTTGTTTTGCAGTGTGGCATTGAAGGAAAGAAGTTGGAGAGGAAGGGTGCTGCTGCTGCATATCACCTGCGCCATATCGGCATCTGTTAAGGATGCTGACACGTCTTTTATAGTGGTAGTAACATCTTCTACATCAAGTGTAATTGGTATACTGATAGCAATGTTTTGAAGAGCGCCTTCATTAATAACAGAGTCAGTACAGATTCCAAAGCTTTTATCAAACTTAAAAATAAAGCCGCTTTTGCTGTAATCGCTGATATTGGAATTATAAAAAGCTCCATCTCCACAGGCAGCATATGCTCCGTCAGATGAGTGAATCAAATTGCTAATTTCTGTGTAAGAAGTACCAGTATTAACTGGATAAAACTTTTTTACCCATTGCAACTCACCAGATGCGTTTATTTTGGCAATATACATATAAGCAGTGTCGCTGTTTATAGATTTATCTATCGCTCCATAAAGCAGGTAAGTGCTGTCTATATCTTCCAAAACTCCGTTACCACTACTGTTACTGGCACCCGGGTGGTTTACTCCCAGGCGCTTTGACCACAATAAGTTGCCTTCATTGTTGAATTTTACTATAGTCGCTTCATAATGGTAACTACTGTATCCAAAGTTAGTTAATAAATCTCCCGAGATTAGCAATCCACCATCAGACGAAGTTGTTATACTATGAGAACTTACACTTTGCAATGTTGTATCGCTGAAAGCAGAACTACTCCATAGTATATCTGCCGCCGAATCTATTTTGATTACATAAGTAGTAAAGTTTGTTGTATTGCTGTAATCAACGGCTTCAGCTAAAAGTGCATAGTTACCATCAGTTGTGGCAGATATGCCATTGAAATATACATCCTCTAAAGTATTCGTAGTAATATGGTGAAAACGTTTAGCAAATTGTAAGCTGCCGTTTGAACTGGCTTTTATTATATAGGCACTATTCTCACGTTCAATGTTGTTGAAATAGGAGCCTACAAGCAGAAAGCTGCTATCGACTGCTTGTATCACTTTATTGATTGCCGTTGTCCCATCAGTTGAATAATCTTTTTCCCATTGAACGGTCATGTCAGCGTTGAATTTTATAAACCGCGTACTCGCGCCCAAATATCCACAAACGGCAAAGCCTCCATCATTCGTTTTTGTAATTGTAGAGATGCTCGCCGTAGTTGGAATTCTTTTATACCCAAGCACATTACCTTTGGCATCAGTCTTTACCAGGTAACCTGTATCTATATAATTATTGTAATACAGTTCCCCAACTCCCACAAAACTGCCATCATTCAATTGTGTTAATTGATTTAAAGAACCGGATTCTGGTGCAAAGGCTGCCACCTTAAACGTACCCTGCCCAAAACCGCCGAATACTACACCCAATAACAAACAAGTAAAAATGAATTTCATACGCTGGTTTTTTAAATTTTAGATTGGAAAAATAACCCACAAACCCATACCGCGCAAATCAAAAAACATGCAATCACCGCTTTCGCCGCTTGCTGCGCCAATAAACCCGCACCAACCGCCTTTTTACCCGCTTCAAGCCACAAAAAAGCCGCTCGAAGCGGCTTTTTACCTGGTAAATTATGGTTTCGTAGACTTCGGCCCGCCTTTGCGCCCCGGAAACTGCACGCTCCACTTCTCGTAATATTTCTTAAAACCTGCCACGCCCAGGTCCATCATCGTTTTACCGTATTTGTAAACGGTAAGGCAGGTGTTGTAAATGTCGAACCCAAGCAGGCGGTTGGTGCCTTCAATGTCGCTAATGAGGGCTTCCAGCCGGCTTACGCGGGGCGAAAGCTGTTTGCGAGCCACCTCATCCTTGTCCCACTCGGCTACGTCCACCACATCGGTGGGTACCAGCTTGGGCACCTGTTTGCAATCTGCATACACGGTTTCTGCCCAGCTTTCGTTTTCGTTGCCCAGCTTGCCATACAAGCTGTTTTGCGCGGCGGTAAGCGGCACCACTTTTTGTTTTACAATTGCTTCAATACCGGCAATGTGTTCGTCAATCTGTTTTAGTTCGTCGTCTGTAAAGGCAACGCTGATCTGATTTTGTAAAGCCATCGTTGTTTGATTTTAGTTATGAAAAAATGAATAGCTAATTTCAAAAAAAGAGGCGGAATTTTAAAAAAGAAGAGTCGCTATTTATCCACGCTTTGTGAATAATGGCGTGAACGAATTCAGTATATCGCCGCCCTCAATGGCGTAGCGATCTTTCTTGCCCGCCTGCCCTGTATAAGTGATGATGTAGGCTACATTGTTGTACAAACAATACAGTTGCTTCCAGTACAGGTATTGCCCGCCGGCCATGCCGTTGTACACCACCAGGTACAGGCGCAGCCCGTTGGCAGCAATGCTTTTATTCACCATCACATGTACGTCCTGCAGCGTTGTTTTCAGTTGTATAAAATTGGCTTCCGCAAAGTCTTTTATGTCTTCCTGCATTACTGTATCAGGCACTTCCGTTGCAAAGAGAGATACGTTTTCGCGATATGGGTCGGTATCGCTTTCTTTGGGCGAAGTGATGGTGTAGCCGCCATTCAGGTAGCTCACCTGCCAGTCGGGAGGGTAGCGCAGTGTGCTGTAAAACTGCGAGTCGATTTGCGTTTTCCAGCCCGTGGTATCAGACCATTGCGCCGCAGCGCAGAGGCTGCACAAGGTAAAGCCCAGCAGCGCTATTTGTTGTTTCATAAAAAGCCTTGAAAAGTGAGAGATGGAATAACAGGCAAAAGGTAAAACAAAAAGGCGGTACCCATTTGCCCACCGGCAGGTTTGGGTTTTTTACAACGGTATATTTTTATAAAAAGAAAAAAGGCAATACCGGAGAGGTGGTATTGCCTTGAATAATGTGTGTGATATTGGATCCCAAAACGGGTGAGCCTTTTACGTCATCGCGACGGTGGATTCTTTGATGCCCCAAAATTATTTGATGCTACGAACTTGGGGCTTAAATAAAAATTAGTTTTACGCCCGAAACGATTAAAATTTTTTAATGCCGGATATCATTCATTTACTTCCCGATAATATCGCCAACCAGATAGCTGCCGGCGAGGTGATACAGCGCCCCGCCAGCGCCGTAAAAGAACTGCTGGAAAACGCCGTAGATGCCGGGGCAACACGTATACAACTCATCGTAACCGAAGCCGGCAAAAGCCTGATACAGGTAATAGACAATGGCAAGGGCATGAGCGAAACCGACGCCCGGCTTAGCTTTGAGCGCCATGCTACCAGTAAGATACGGAAGATAGAAGACCTGTTTCACATTGCTACCATGGGCTTTCGCGGCGAGGCGCTGGCATCGATAGCCGCCGTGGCGCAGGTAGAAATAAAAACACGCCGTGCAGAAGATGAGCTGGGTACGGAGATACATATTGAGAACAGTACCGTAACCAAACAGCAGCCCTGCGCCTGCCCCGTAGGCACCAACCTCTGCATGAAAAACCTGTTTTTCAATGTGCCGGCGCGGCGCAACTTTTTAAAGAGCAACGCCTCTGAGCTGCGGCATATAGCCGACGAATTTGTGCGCGTAGCAATGGCGTTTCCGCACATCTTTTTTTCGTTTACCAGCAATGGTCAGCAGGTGTTTTATTTAGAAGCCGGCAATCACAAGCAGCGCATTGTGCAGATACTCGGCAGCCAGTACAGCACCAAGCTGGTAAGCGTAAATGAAGCTACCGACTACATGAATGTGTATGG
>CAZZZH010000182.1:0-9381 GCA_964658445.1 Ilyomonas sp. | reverse complement strand
TTTATAATAAAGATAAACCTGGTAGAGTTGGTAACCAATATAAGAAGCCACAATAGCCACTACGATAATGATAAGATACAGCCATTGTTTTCGCTTCTTTTTCTTTTTCCGCTTCGCCATTTCTTTTGTCTGAATCTTACTTTACTGCCTGATAAACTTTCGTTTTATAATTACGCCTCGACTGTCTTGCAATACTACAAAGTACACTCCTTTTGACAAAGCTGAAACCCGCACTGCGATTGGATTCTGAGCATCGAGGCTGATATCTTTTGAATACACTGCTTTGCCTGCGCTATTGACAATCGTTATCATTTTATAAAGCATTGAATCTTCAATACCAGGTTGTATATGCAGAACATCAGAAGCAGGATTCGGATACAAATGAAGCGGTGGATTTTCGTCCGTCGAATCAAATAAAATGAGCCTGTTGTTGAATATAGAGATATTGTTCTTACTTACTACATATTGAACCGGGTCTATCAGTATACTATCCGGTTTATAGGACAATGGTAAGGTAAGGCGCGTTGTATTGTTTTGAATGTTGACAACAATATCTTTTTGTTGTGATGTGCTTAATAATCTCAGCTGCAACGGCACGGCAAAACAAGTAACAGAAGCATCGCTTGTCGTTTCGTTGATTTGCAGTTGAAGCTTGTTTTTCCGCCAGTTCCATTGCACAGAAAAAGAAGGATATCCTTTGCCGTAAAACCACTGGTTGAAAAAATATGATAAAGACTGCCCGCTTGCACTTTCTAAATTTCGCTGCAGGTCGGCAGTACGCGCAAAGCTGTATTTCAGCGCAGGGTCTTCGAGATACTGGTTAAGACCTTTAAAGAAAATGGAATCACCCAATGTCCATCGCAGCATACGAACCAGCATTGCTCCTTTTTTATAAGATAAGTCGTAGCTGAAAATGCGGTTCACATCCGTAGTATCGTCCACGCGTACAGAGCCGTTCGGTTCTGTTGTTGCAGCTATCATATCCTGCGATACAATGCCGGCAAGGCTTTCCGGGTGAACGTGTTCTGTATAAAAGATGTCGGCGAGGTAAGTGGCAAAGCCTTCATTCAACCAGATATCCTGCCAGCTTCCTAAGGTTACTTTATCTCCAAACCACTGGTGGCCCAACTCATGCGCCATCAGGTATTCATCGGCATTGGTAATAAAAGAATTGCTTTGATGTTCCATACCACCGCCCCAGTCAAACTCGGTTTGTCCGTATCGCTCCTTCATGAAAGGGTATGCGCCAAAATATTGATCGTAAAGCTGCAAGGCATTGTACACGGCAGGTGCAAATGTTTGAAAGTACTCAAGATATTCAGGGTAAACGGTAGTGATTACTGGCAGTGTTCCATCGCGCAGCGATACAGGCTGTGTGAAAGTAACATAGTTTGTAACGGCGATGCCGACTAAATAGGTAGCAATGGGATACCGATGTTTAAAATAAGTGGTGGTAGAGTTCCCGGATGTTGTTTCACTCGTAAGCAATCCATTTGCCGAAGCTGTGTATTGCGCAGGATGTTTAATGTAAATATCTATGCTGTCTATCTTATCGTCGAGCCCGTTGCGGCACGGCCACCAATCACGCGCGCCATAAGGCTCGCTCAGCGTCCAGATAACGGGGACATTGCCATTGTGCATGCGTTGGGTAAATGAGCCAAAGCCATTGCTCGCGGGCGCTCCGTGGTAATAAATAGAGAGCGAATCCTTCTGACCGGCAGCTTCGCTTTGCGCAAAAAAAACAGAGAGTGTTTTATTATTGTTTTGTGCAAAATCCAACTTTGCAGTATGCATTAGCACACTATCAACTACCAGAGAATTGTCAAGATCGAAAACAATAGAATCGGCAGTTAGTAAAAGCTTGATGTCATAAGTAATTGAGCCGCTGATATAGTAAGCTGAAGGATCAATATTCCATTGGCATCGCGCATAATACGTGTTGAAATTTGAAGAAGCCGAAGTGAAGCTAAGCCCATTGCCCAGCACCCGGCTAATGCCACCTTTCTTCTCCTTATCAGCTATATTGCCGGGCTGTGATGGCGGCTGACTATAAGCACAAAAGCAAATTGCAACAAACCATACACTCAACAACCGTTTCATAAGCCACGTTTAGTGCAATAAAGATAATACATAACCCAAGTGGCGAATACGAATCGGCGATGAATAATGGTTGAAGATTATAATATCACGCAACAACAGGTATAGAATGAATGGCATGACTCATTTCCTTAATAAGGGTCGAGTCTTTTTCTATAGCATTGCCCACCACAATTACATCTGCACCGGCTTTACAGTTGCGATACGCCTTTTCCGGTTCGGCAATGCCGCCGCCGACAATCAGCGGAGCTTCAATATGCCGCGCTACTTTTTCTATCATCAGCTCGCTAATGGCACGCTTGGCGCCGCTGCCGGCATCCATATAAATCAGTTTCATCCCCAGCATTTCGCCTGCCATCGCTGTGCACATGGCAATCTCGTTTTTATCTGCCGGTATAGGAGAGGCATTGGATATATAAGAAACGGTAGTAGGTGCGCCGCCATCAATCACCATATAGCCGGTAGGCATTATTTCCAGACCACTGCTTTTTACAAAAGGTGCGCTGATTACGTGCTGACCAATGAGTAGTTCAGGATTGCGGCCGGAAATCAGAGAAAGATAAAGCAGTGCATCGGCATACTTACTGATTTGCGAGGGCGAGCCGGGAAACAAAACCACCGGTATATCGCACAAGGCTTTTATCTGCTGAATGCATTCATCAAGATGATTGGAAATAACAAGACTGCCGCCTACGAAAAGATAATCAACCTGCGCTTCCATTGCAAGGGTTACGAGTTGTTCTGCCCCTGAAACATCCGTTTTATCAGGATCAATTAACACAGCAAATGATTTACGCCCAAGCTTTTTCCGTTCTGTAAATTGTTGGTATAGTTGATTCTTCATGCAGATTGATAAAGATAGGTGCAAAAATGCAAAAACTTTTTTACATGCTGTGGCTTTACTAAGCGAACACGTTAGCAGCAGAGCGTAAGCTTATCGTTTGTTATCACATTCTTCTCCCCAATGACGAATAATACTTGTTGCAGGGCGATTTACGTCAAAAATGAAAACCCGGGTTTTATCATCGTTTGCAAAATATGGCTGTAAAAGGAAAGTGGCTGTCTCAAATTTGAAAAGGATTGACCATTTTTTTCCATTCCGTGCTCCCATTCCCCACTTATCATCAACATTTGCCTTCGCATAAATATTTAAGAATCAAAAACAAAAATTTTGTGATTTTTATTTTCCATTAAAATTTTTTTTACGACTAAAAATGGCACAATTATGTGAATAGAATGTTTGTAAGTTAAAAAATAAATACCATGACATCATTAACCATACACACGCCAGCTAACAGCATCAACACTGTTTTATCTATGTCTGCTTCCTCTTCGTTCGACAAAAAAATCAAGACCGACAAGGGCAATACTACCTACACATCTACATCATCCAACTGGTATCGCAAACCCGCTGTCAGGCTCGCTTCTATTGACTGGGACCTGAACATGAATGAACTGGAATTTGAATAGGTAATCTATTTCCTTTTTCTGTTTTTCGTCTTCTTTCAAACCGTGTTGTATTTCGGCTGTTTATATTTGTCGCGATGCAAATAGACTGTACCGGAAAAGAACTTTTTATTTTCAGAAAAATATCGGCTGCCGCCCAGGAGCTTTATTGCCCGGCTTACATTATCGGCGGCTTTGTTCGCGATAAAATCATTGGTCGCCCTTCAAAAGATGCCGATATTGTTTGCGTTGGCGACGGCATTAGGCTTGCACAAAAGACAGCCGAGCGCTTTCAACCCCAACCAACCGTTGCCTTCTTCAAAAATTTTGGTACCGCACAAATAAAGATTGATGGCTTTGAAGTAGAGTTCGTAGGCGCGCGCAAAGAAAGCTATCGCGCCGAAAGCCGCAACCCGCTTGTATCTCCGGGTACACTGGAAGACGACCAGAACCGGAGAGACTTTACCATCAATGCACTAGCTGTTAGTCTCAACCCCAGTGATTACGGTGTACTCATCGACCCTTTTAACGGTATGGAGGACATTGCGCAAAAAATAATCCGCACACCGCTCGATCCGCTGATTACTTTTTCCGACGATCCGCTGCGTATGATGCGCGCCATCCGGTTTGCTTCGCAATTACAGTTTACCATTCAAGAAACAACCTTCACTGCCATTCAGCAGATGGCGCACCGTATCACCATCATCACCCAGGAAAGAATAACGGTAGAGTTGAATAAAATCATGCTCAGCCCACGTCCGTCCATTGGGTTCGAGCTGTTGTTCAAAAGCGGTTTGCTGCAAATTATTTTCCCGCAAATGGCAGCCTTGCAGGGCGCGGAGAATATTGACGGCATGGGGCATAAAGACAATTTTTACCACACCCTGCAGGTAATAGACAATGTAGCCACCAAAAGCGATGACCTCTGGCTGCGCTGGGCTGCGCTGATGCACGACATCGGAAAGCCCGCCACCAAAGGCTTTGAAGAAGGTCATGGCTTTACCTTTCATGGTCATGAAGCGGTAGGCGCACGCATGGTGCCAAAGATTTTTGCGAAGCTGAAACTACCCTTGAGCGATTCGATGAAGTTTGTACAAAAGCTGGTACTGCTGCATCTGCGTCCCATTTCGCTAACCAAAGAAAACATTACCGACAGCGCCATCCGGCGGCTGCTCTTCGATGCCGGCGAAGACATCGATGCCCTGATGATTCTTTGCGAAGCCGACATTACCACGAAAAACAAATTCAAAGCAAAGCGCTACCTCGAAAACTTCGAACTGGTACGCCAGCGCATGACTGAAGTGGAAGAGAAAGACAAGGTACGTAACTGGCAACCCCCTATAACCGGCGAGCTGATCATGCAGACCTTCTCCCTGCCGCCCGGCAAAAAAGTAGGTATCCTGAAAGAGGCAATACGCGAAGCCATTTTAGATGGTCTAATACCCAACGACTACGGTGCAGCTTACCACTTTATGCTGACAAAAGGGAGCGAATTAGGTTTGGTGCCAGCGGAATGAAGGTGGAGAGATAGAACTTATACTGTTTATCAATTGCAGACTTAGCAGTAAGGATAATAGTGTTATCAAAGTTCGCTGGATTAATTGCTTGACACATTGATAAACTAAGTTGCCTCTTAAGCAGTTGTAGCAGGCTAATGGCTCGCTGCTTACTGTCCGTAGTGAACTTAACATTCAATCAGCTCAAATGTAGAAATAAAGATTAAGAAAGAAACACTGCTAATAGCTTCCATTAAGCGCTATGGCAGCAAGCATATGTTACCTTTATTCTAAGCAAACGTCATCTGTGTTTAAATTTATTTGACTATTCTCCACCCCAATCTGGGTAGCTGATTTCTGTCCAAAGTCTGCGCGTCACCGGGTCTGCCAGGTATGTCCAATCATGTTTGCCTTTACTGTTTTGAATCACAAACAATATATTACTACCCGAGGTGTCTGGCTGATAGGGCTTGTCAAACAAGTCAAGACTTAACATGGTAAAATGTCTTTTGTCTTTTAATGTGTCAAAGCGGTTATTGGCAATGAAGTTATAAAAAGTAACACTGTCAAGTTGGAAGGCCGCTCCGGTTAAATATTCTCCGTTGTCGAAAGTCTGTAGCACTTTGTATTTCTCTGGAAACTTAATTCCTGAAACCTTTTCATAAAAGTCTTTGTCAAAGGAAAGAACACAGCCAGTACTAAAAAGAATTATTGATATGAAAATAAAAAGGTGTCGCATTTATAGCCGCTAACGCCCGCCGGCTTTGCATTTGTGGCGGACAT
Organism: Ilyomonas sp.; assembly: GCA_964658445.1. Taxonomy (GTDB): domain Bacteria; phylum Bacteroidota; class Bacteroidia; order Chitinophagales; family Chitinophagaceae; genus Ilyomonas. The sequence goes on along the minus strand of CAZZZH010000182.1, from coordinate 3,559 downwards.
TCTTATCTTATTCGTCAGCCGAATATAGCACAAATGCTGAATTGAAAAACAGTTAATGAGTTTTGCAGATCAAGCCGCCATAACACAAAACCGTATGTTGGCAGTAGTTTTTGTATTGACGTTATGTCCTGCTATAAATTGTCAAGTCGCAACTTAACGCTACTACAAAAGAGTTACCTGTGTCCGAAAAACCAAACGCTCTAAGTTCACAAGGTCCATCCTTCGTAATAAAGACTTCGTCTTTCTTGTCTGGCGAAACTAAAAAGATTCTTTGAACGAAATACTTGTCAAATGGTTTGTCGTCCGGTTGAGGTTCCGTAACCTTCAAAGTCCAACCATCAGTTGTAACTTTTGGTAAATTGTCACCACCATGAAGTCCGCTTGTTGAAACTCGTATATTATCTAAAATGTCAAAGCCGTTGATTGAACTGGTTGTCTGGTCAAAGGCTTTCCACCAGTCTGAGTCATCATTGAGTCGTGCGATTTTCTCTCCCTTAATACAGTCAAATATTCCTTGTCCCTGAGTTGACAACACAAGCAAGTTATCTCGTCCTGCTGCAAAGCCAATATTATCAAGTCCGCCTACTGCAAAAGTGTTTTTATGTGCCCACATAAAGTAGTCTGAGAATTACTTCCAACGGTTCCGGCTTTCTGCTGTGTTGGCCTTCAAAGCTCGTGAACCGAATACCTTACTAAAGATAAACAGAATTGCAAATGATGAAGTGGGATTCATCAGTCAGCATAGCAGAAAGCCTTTTGTTGTGCGTTCGTTCTTCTTTCGTTATGGTTGTCGTACCGTTTCTAATTTGTCTGTCAAGGTTGATAGAAGTTTGTCAAAAGATATTTCTAATCCATTTGAAGTTATACTTAAAGGTGTCCCATACATTTTATAGTTCAGTTGCATCATGTTACGTTTAAAAGCACTTGTCTGTCTGTCAATATAGTCTTGTGGATTTGTAACGTGCAACATGATAAGTTTTTGTTTGTGGATTTCTATTACCGAAATACGTTCTATGTCGTTCCATAAGATTTGTCCTGCCGAAACGCCACTTGAATTATCTGTCAAACCTGCTTGGTTAATGATTAAACCCGGCTTGTTGTCTGGTAGTTTTTTGATTATAAAAAAAGCGCAAAGTCCGAAAAAGAAAATAGAAGCATAGCCTGCTATTGCAATTGTTGTCGGATTGCTCCAATACGAATTTGTAATTGTCGGTGGAGATATTACAAACCAAAGTCCAATGGCAACAAATACCAGTGCACCTAAAAGCATCAGGAGAAGTTTCCTTTTGCTTAACGGGATTTCAATTTGTTGTTCTGATGTAGTCATTAAATAAATTGTCTGTTTGATGCCTTCTATTTGCAAAGTGTCTCTTTAAATTACACTCAACAAATATATTAACCTGTACTCGACAATAAGAACCCGAATCCATACCCATTAACAATCACTGCGCCTCCATTTCCCCTTTTAACCCGCATTATTAAAAACAAATTAAAGAGGCATTAAATCTCGCTTAAAATCAGCCAAACCGCCGCAAAGCCTTTGGCAATAAGGCTTTCAGCTTTTTAAATTTGTCTGGCGAAGTCGGAAAAAGCGGAAGTATTCTGGAAAGTAATGGTTTCAGTTCAGTTAAAAAAAAGCAGTGAAGAACCGTTCCCTCAACACGAAAGGCAAACAACAAAAAGCAGCACGCAGAGAAAGAGAGGGAAAACACCGCCGGGGTGTGGGAAAAGAGAAAACGGAACGAAGAAAGAAGCAGCAGGATCAGGGGAAAGACGTAAAGTGTCTGGGTAAATAGAAGCGGGGAAGAGAGAAATAGAAAAAGTGTTAGGAGAAATAGAAGCGGAAAAGAGAGAAGTTGAAAAGGTGCTTGGGGAAGTTGAAGAAGTGTTAGGAAAAATAGAAGCGGGACGTAGGGAAATAGAAAAAGGGTTTGGAGAAGAACAAAAGGGATAAAGGAAAGTTCAATCGCACCGCGGGGAAGTTACCGCAGGGCACAGAGAAGCAGAATCATTATGAACAAATAAAAAAGTAAACAATGAAAACAAAAGAAAAAGCGCTTTACAAAAGCTCAATGGTCGTTTTTTACATGGTCTGCCGTTTCGCCTGGAACCTCTACACCAAGTATTGGGAAGACTTCGCTTCCCTAAGCAGTTCGTACACAAAAGATACCGGCACCAACGCCCTCAAAGCCATCAGTGCAGCCCAGGCGCTGCCCGATGTAGCGCAGCGAAGAGCCAACACAAAGCAACAGGGCACCGAGCTCGACGATTCTTCCAAAGCAGCGCTCCTGTTCAGGAAAAGACTTCGCAGCTACATTATTAAAGCGGTTGCGCCACAGTTGCGGGCAGCGGCTATCGAGCAGGCAGGCGGCACCCATTTCGCCAAAGCAAGCAACGGCAACTTATCCGAAATCACCGACCTCATGCTGGCAGGGCAAACCTACATCGCTGCCAACAGCGAACTGCTGATCTCAAAAGGCACCATGCCCGAAACCTTTGCAGACGATTATAATAAAGCAAAAGACACTTACGATACGGAACATCTCGAATACGGGCAGGCAAAAGGCGATGCTACCGAAGGAACAGTAGATAAAATAACCGCGAACAACAACCTGCATAATGCCATACAGGAAATGTTTGGCGATGCCCAGATTGTATTCGACGACCGCAAAGCCATTGCAAAGCAGTTTTCTTACGCGGCGGTAAAGCGGCTGGTCAGCAAAGATTTGTCGGGCATTCATTTTTCGGTATTCAACACCGTGGCGGGCAAACCAAAACCAGTCACTACTGCCTTCATCTCTACCGACGAAAGCGAAGATGTTTTGCCGGTAAACAAAAGGGGTGTATTAGACGTAATCATGAAGGTGGGCGTGCACAGCGTTACCATTACCTCGCCCGGCTTTGCATCTTACAGCGGTGTGGTAAAAGTAGACCCCGGCGTCAGGCACCGCGTCAAGATTGAACTGGTGAAGGCCGCGGCAGCAACCGAAGTGAAAGAAAATACACTAAGCGAACAGTAGCAAAACGCGAATTGCAAAAAGGCAGACTTACAGTAAGTCTGCCTTTTTATTGTCTTGGCAAAACGTCAGAGCGCAGCTTTCATTCTGCAACTGCTGCCATCATCGTTCCTCACAACATACGCTCACGAGCGCTAAGCGTACAATCTCTTTGGCGTCGCGTATGGCTGTATAAGAGGCAAATTATGCAAATAGCTTTCTGCTGCATTTTACCACCGTATCCTTTCTATCTCGCTATTCTCGGCTGCCGGCAAAGGGAATATTTTTTAAACAGCAGATTCCCCTATTTTTGCCAACTTCAAAAAATTGTCATTACGATATGTCAGTCATTCAGCGAATTCGGGACCGGGGTGCGTGGATTATTTTTGGCATTATTGCTATCGCCCTTATTTCTTTTATCCTTCAAGACTCTTCTTTAAAAAGAGGAAGCTTTTTTTCCAGCTCCACCTATGTGGGTAGCATCAATGGCGAAAAGATAGACCGCACTGCCTTTCAAAGCAATGTAAGCTACTTAGATGATGCCTACAAGCAACGCAACCAGC
>CAZZZH010000181.1:0-9415 GCA_964658445.1 Ilyomonas sp. | reverse complement strand
GTAATTGGTGTAGCGATTAACGGCGAAGCCAAGGCGTATCCAATCCAACTCATCGGCTATCATCATCAGGTGCGGGATACAGTTGGCAACACACCGGTGATGATTACGTATTGTACTGTTTGCAGAACCGGTCGTGTGTATAGTCCTTTTGTGAATGGAAAGCCTGAAACATTTCGATTGGTAGGCATGGATCATTTCAATGCCATGTTTGAAGACGCGACCACCAAAAGCTGGTGGCAACAAGCTACCGGTGTTGCTATAACAGGTCCATTGAAAGGTACTTCTTTAAAAGAAATTCCATCACAGCAAATCACGCTGGAAGGCTGGCTGCAGGAGCATCCTGGCTCTTCTGTGATGCAACCGGACACAACTTACAACGAAGACTATAAAGACCTGGCTGATTATGATAATGGTACCATTAAAGGAAGTCTTGAACACAGAGATTCCGGCTCATGGAAATTTAAATCATGGGTCATCGGCGTTACCAATAAAGGCACTGCCAAAGCGTATGACTGGAACGAATTGGTAAACAAACAAATGATCCAGGATTCAATGCCTGGCTTGCCTTTGCTTCTTACAGTTGATAAAGATTCAACTTCTTTTCATGTGTTTAACAGGCGCGTGAACAATACGGTTTTACAGTTTGAGAAGGAGAGTAATAACATGATTACTGACAACAATACAGCCTCGTCATGGACGACAAATGGTTTGTGCGTGGAAGGCAGATTGAAAGGACAACAGTTAGGCGCCGTGCAGGCATACCAGGAGTTCTGGCATTCGTGGCGAACCTTTCACCCGGGAACATTGCAGTATAAATAAAAGAACGTAATTTATTCTTGATACAATTCTTATCAAATTTTAGAATCATCAGGTATATTCGTCTAAGACAATCATTACTAAAAGAAAATATCGCCAGACAAATAGCTACGCAATCATGCCTTTAGAGAGACAAAACAAATCTGTTAATCAAACAACAAAGAGCAGCACCGGCAGGTTTCTTTTACCTGTCGCTTTCATTCTTTTTCTGTTGTTCTTATGGTGGTTAATTTGTTCTGTAAACTTGTTTCCTGCTTATGCATTACCTACGCCACTGGCTGTTGCGAAAAGTTTTACAGAAGAATTTACTGCCGGGCGCATGGTCACGGATATCATTGCATCGATGTGGCGTGTTGTTATCGGCTTTACCATATCAGCTTGCTTAGGTATTCCTGTAGGTTTGTTGCTAGGACAGCATACGAGAGCAAGACAGGCTTTCGTTCCGGTGCTAAATTTCTTTCGTTTTCTATCGCCACTTGCATGGATACCGTTTGCTATTTTATGGTTTCATATCGGGGATAAACCCGCTATTTTCTTGTTGTTTATAGCTACTTTTTTCCCGTTGGTTTTAAATACAATGTCGGCTGTTCAGACCATTCCTTTGATTTATTTTAGAGTAGCCAAAGACTACAATTATACAGGTATTGAGTTGTTGAAAAAGATAACGTTTCCGGCTATTTTACCACAGGTTATTACATCGTTGCGAGTAAGCTACGGCATTGCCTGGGTAGTGATTGTAGCTGCTGAAATGGTGGGCTGCCAGGATGGACTTGGCTATGGTATTTGGGAAGCGCGCAATGGCTTGCGACTTGATTCTGCTGTGTGTTACATGATTATCATCGGCGTGCTGGGGATACTGATGGATCGCCTTCTTATTCAACTTACCAAGTCACCAAATGTTCGCTGGGGCTATGAGAGATAACAATTCTACAAGCCAGTTAACGGTAGACAATGTCTCTTACTCGTATGGAGATGTTGCTGTTCTGCATGACCTGAATTTATCTGTTCGGCCAAGAGAATTTATTGTGTTGGTGGGGCCGTCAGGTTGTGGCAAAACAACGCTGTTAAACTTGTTATCTGGGCACATCACACCGGTAACAGGTAAGGTGACACGCGAAGGAATTATTAGAACCGTTTACCAACAGGATGGTCTTTTTCCCTGGCTTACGGTGATAGAAAATATCGGCGTCGCGTTGCGTACCGTAAAGGATACAAAACAGCGAACACAGGATATAAAAGAGCTGATTGAATTGATCCATCTGGAAGGGTTTGAGCATCACTATCCGCATCAGTTATCTGGCGGAATGAAACAGCGTGTTGAACTGGCGCGCGTGCTGGCAGGAGAGTCAGATATCTTGCTGATGGATGAACCTTTTTCAGCATTGGACTATCAAACCAGATTGCGAATGCGGCGCGAGCTAATTCGCATTCTTAAGAAGCGACCCAGAACGGTTGTGTTTGTAACGCATGATATTGAAGAAGCTGCGCAATTAGCCGATAGAGTATTGGTGTTGTCAAATCGACCAGCAACGATTTGCAAAGCATTATCGATTGATGCTTCGCATCCGCGAAATCTTACGGATGCGGCCGTGATAGATGCGATGAAAACAATTTTATCTGAGTTGAGTTTGCAGACAACTGATGCGGAGTAAAGTTGAGTTTTAATAAAGCCTCTAATCGCTTTTTATAAATCAAAATGCTATCAATTGGCAAATGAAATTGAATTGCGATACACGGAAAGATAAAATGCATTTATTAATTTTTTGACTTACAAAACTGTCTTTGGAATAACACAATGAAACTATCGTCAACCGCAATAATAATTATCATCATTCTTGGCATCACAACGCTGGGTTTATTGCGTTATCAGCCATGGAAGCAAGGCGGAAATGCAACAACAAAAGAAGTGATTCATGAAGGTGGAAACAAAACTGCGCAACGCGAACTCACGGTTGGCTTCTTACCGGTAACTTGTCACTTAACCTGTCCGGTTACTGATTTTGCATCTAAAACGACACAATCAAACACCAACTTCAATTCGCATGTTTTTGCCGATTTTCCAACCGTTGTAAGTGCACTGGAAGCTAAACAAATTCAAGCTACGTTTATGATTGTTCCACTTGCCATGAAGTTGCGCGAACAAGGCGTGCCCGTAAAGATTTGCTATCTCGGGCACCGTGATGGTTCTGAAATTGTAGTCGCCAAAAATGGTACTGTCAGAAGTTTACGTGACTTGAAAGGAAAGACGGTTGCCATACCGAGTTTATACAGTAACCAAAACTTTGTTTTTCATAAACTGATGAGTGATTTTGGCATGCAGCCAACTGATATCACGTTCATTGTTTTGCCACCTGCCGATATGCCCACATCGCTTGCGTCTGGTGCTATCGATGGCTATTTTGTTGGCGAACCATTCTGTGCTAAAGCCGAGCTGGATGGCGTTGGTCGTGTGTTGTATTATGCCCGCGATATTTGGCCAAACTTTATATCCTGCGCATTGGTTGTTCATGAAGATCTGATAAAAGAAAATCCGGATGTAGTGAAAGATTTGGTGCGTGGCATTGCACAATCTGGCGCATGGGCAGAAACGCATCGCGCAGAAGCTGCGAAGCTGGTTGCGCCATATTACCGGCAGGATCAGAAAGTATTGAATTATGTATTGACTTCTAACCCACGCCGCGTGAGTTATGTGCAGCTTACACCTACCGATGCAGACTTACAGCAGATTGAAGATATGGGTTTGAGTATGGGACTTTTTAAGAAACGTATTGAGATGAAAGATTTGATTGATCGCGATTTTGTACCCCAAGTCATTACAGCTGCTGCTATCGATGCCGGTAAAATACCAGATCCTGCTCATGCAGGACATCAATAACGAAACTGATCAACATTTTGCATTTCTATTTTTAATAATTATTTCTTAAACATTTAAACACAATCATCATGAGTGAAGTTAATGACAGCGAAGAAATCCTCGGTAATCAAGACACCATTAAGGACAACCAGGGATCAATCCTTGGTAACCAGGATACCATCAAAGACAACCAGGGTTCTATTCTTGAAAACCAGGAAACGATTAAAAGTAATCAGCAAGCGATTCTTGAAAATCAGGAAACCTTGAAGCAGAACCAGGAAACCATTTTGACCAACCAGGATGCTATTTTGAAGAACCAAGAAGCATTGAATACCATTCTGGAAAATCAAAAGGAAATTCTGGAATTGCTGAAAAGTAAATAGTCTATTGTTCCTAATGTTCATCTCGTTTTAAGTACTGTTTGTGCATTGTGAACAACTCATGAGAGCCTTAGCACGCAATGCTTCAAGGCTCTTTTTGTAGGCTAACGTATCCTGCATAGAACTCACATTACTATGATTAAATGTTTAAAAATTATTTAGCGCAAAACAATGCATTCATAATAGTCCTGCCTAGCATCATCACCAGTATAAACACCAGTGTTCCAATCCTTCGGAACAAAGATTAAAATCTTGTGTGTAGCTACCTGTTGCCTAAAAAAGTAATTTCAGGTGAGCTTTGTATGGTTTATAAACGCTCTTTTCAATTTTGCGAAGTGGTACGTATTGCACGTCTTTATGAAGCAGCAAAATAGTAAACCTCTGTAGAAACAGAGGTAAAATTTTTCAACCTAAAACCTTAAAATATATAACTAAGTTAGAGTTCTGTTTTATTATGGAAAATAAATTTTGGCAACCATCATCTTACCAGATTAATGGCTACCCTCAATAAGTAATCCCTAACAGCTTTTAGTAGTTTGACAGCTTAGCCACCTGTGCTGCATTGAGGGCGACATTGAAGATACCGATTTGGTCTATCGTGCCGTTAAACCAGTAGGGGAACTGCAGGTTGCCTTTATTGGACGTACCAATAAACACATCGTCTCCATTATCGGTAAGCGTTACCCTTTTGTTACTTGTTCCAACCAGAAGTCCATCCACATAGAATTTTGCCACACCCTTACCATAAGTGTACACTAAATGATACCAGTGACCCGTCTGCACAAACTGTGCTGAATCGGTTACACCTGCACTTCCGTAGGAAGCTTCAAACGTTTCGTGTGCTTTATCAACGTCTTGGCTACAGTTCATGCCTTGCGTATAATAATCATCGCTGAAGCCCATAATATAGGCACCGGGATCGCTATCGTAAAAGTTCTTATTTAGAATGCGGTTGCCATGACAAGGACCGGCGTAAAAATCAGCCACGTTGACGATGAGAAACAAAGTGATGGCAGAAGCCGGGTTTAAGGAAGGAGCATCCTTGATTCTCATATAGCTGCCGTTACCATTGAAAGCATAAGCGTTGTTGGCTACACCATTGCGGTCGGAAGCGGGTGTTGCATTATTGAAGATGATCCGGTTGTGATAAATGCTTTTGTCTCTAAGGCTGCCACTATCAAAATCAAACCAGGCAACCAAGCCTCCGGTATCTATTGTATTAGAGAGCGAAGTTTTTCCGGAAAAAGATTGAGCAAGACTTTGCATCGAAGACGCGTTGCTGCTTCCTTTCATATCCTTTTCGCAGGACATGATTGTACTGAGACAGATAGCAAACGAAAGGGAGGTAAGAAAGCGGGACGGATGAGTGAGCGAAGAAGGTTTCATATGGTAGTTTTTGTGTAACAAATGTATCTCATTTTATAGAAATTATGATTTGCCATTCGTTCTAAAAATACGGTGAAACATGAACTTTTGCGAAGCTTCAACCAAGTGAAAATAGAATATGATTGTACTGTGGTGTTGTTCTTGACTACTGGCTTTTTTTGTGCTACAATACCATCACAGTAAATAGAGTAATGTTGTTCTTCTTTTAAAGAATAGAAAAAAGTAGGTAATGAAACAATGAATACAATTGCTGAGATAAAACACTTTTCAAAGCAGCAAAGTCGTTAAACAAAACAAGCATCTTTTTAAACAGAATAACGTTCTGTTTAGTTGTCACGAATAATGTTATCCGATTCCTTTCGCGAAGGCTTAAATACTTCCAATGGTAATGATAAACAGGATGCACGCGAAAGCTAGCTAACAGAATTTTATGCAGAGTCTTCACTCATTGCCAATATCAGGAATACAGCGATAAGTATCTTACTTCCTTATGCTGAAAATAATTGTGATTGTTTTTTTTACCGAAAGTGCCAGACGCAACACAATGAGATCGATAACATGGCAGGTGGAAACCAGGATTAGAATCGGTGAAAAGAGATAAAACCTTTAATCATCGCTTTTAATAAAAAATTAATACTCAATTTGTTAAAGAATAGTATTTTCATTTCTTAAATAAACTTGTAATGTTCAAAATATCTTTTTATTTTGAGGACAAGGCTTATACAGGAACCGTACAAAAAATAAATCATCAGCCAGTTCAATTTATCGTATTTGGAATTCAACCGTGGATAGGAATACCTACAAGACTCGTTTTCATAAGTAATCCCGATTCCGACCAGCTTATTTATCAATCATTCGATAATGCGAACAGCAAAGCCATTCGTATTATTGGGGAAAGTATTTTTCTTACTGCCCATCAGCAGCATATCAATATACACGAATAACAAGCAACTTGGTGATACGGTAACCCGATTTCATTATCTATTACAAATGCCACGCAGAATAGTTTTTATTCTTTCTGTATGCTCTTGTTTACAGTTTGCTAATCTTTTTTAAGCAGAACAGCATTCTTCTACTTTTACGTTCAAAATCGGGTCAATGAAATATCTTCTTTTCTTGCTATTGCTGTCCGCTTCTTTTCTTGCATCTGCACAAACCATTAAGGCGGTTGATGCAGCCAATTATGTCGGTAAAACGGTTACAATTTGCGATACGGTTACAAACGTTTTTACCAGTACCAAGAGTGACAAAGCACCTACGTTACTGGACCTTGGCGGAAGTATCCCGACAACGTTTACAGCAGTTATTTTTAAAGATGAAGCTGCTAAATTTTCTTATGATCCTTTAACGCTAAAAGGCAAAGTGGTTTGCATAACCGGAGAAGTAAAGGACTATAAAGGCAAACCTGAAATTGTGGTTGATGATGAAAAGCAGATTAAAGTTGGCGAAGGAAGCAATACAAAAGAATAACGCATTGCATTGCAAAGATGATGACTTCAAATTAATGAAGAGAAATATAGGTTCTTCTTTACCAGTATTTCCAACAGGCGCTACAGTTTCTATGATTTCATTGGAAAAGGTATTCCTGTAATTTCTTCACATAACATAAGAAATGTGTCGTGAACTTCAGTATCGTCAGCCTCCTTTAGGTATTGGTCTGCCCGCTGATGATGAAAATAGCAACCGCTTACTTTCGCTTTCTCATCCTCACTTGCAGCAAGCCATGCCTGTGTTTCAAAGCCTTTCTGCAAATCGTCGGGCGCACTAGCACCGCCCATCTTTGTCGGTACCCAGCCGGGGTCAACCGCATTGGCATACACACTGGTCCATTTTCGCGCAACTGCCTTCGCCAGAATTAAGTCGTGCAGTTTAGAGTCGGAATAGCTAACGCTGCCTTTTTGAAAAACAGACCGCTTTAGTTTGGGGTCGCCGCCCCGGTGCATACCCGAACTCATATAAACTAACCGCCGGGGTTTTTCTATCAGGCATGTCAAAATGTAAGGGGCTAATGTATTTACCTTAAAAATCAAATCGCCTTTTACCTGGTATACACCTGCATTATGTATGATGGCATCAAAGTATCCGGCTTTGTTTACATCTTCCGCCAGTTTTTTAGTTTCATCCAGGCTGGACAAGTCGGCTATTAGCACACTTTCAGCGCCCGGTACCCTAGCCATTGCTTGCTTCCCACGCTCCGTATTACGGGCATGCAAAACAACCTTATGTCCTTTTTTTACCAGTAAAGAGGCTGCCATTTGTCCCAGACCATCGGCAGAGCCTGTAATAAATATTCTTGCCATTCAATAATAGGTTTCTATGCTTTCTAAAGGTATTATTCAAAATCAATTTTTGTAAAGAATTGCTTTTATATTTTAGTATTCCGTAAAGATGATTACTAAAGTAGTGAAAAAATCTTAGAGCTATAACCAACCGTACAGAAACAAAGAAAAAGGTGCGGATAATACAGTATTTGTTTAGAGTGTAATTGCCGAATACATACCGCTGTTTAATTCCACTTGCTAAAGGAAGAATTGGCGAGTTAAGGAGTCGCATTTTGTGTATCCTTATGTCGGTAAAGACAATAAAGCAGAAGCTTCTCTGAACATGCACCGAAAGGCAGCAACAACACCTGGTTGGCTAACACATAGGAAAGTGAAATTTTAATGTGAATTTGTGTCTGAAATTTATACCTTCACATCACACATCATCTTTATGAATTCTGAAGCTGTTTCACATCCCAAAAAAGTCGTTTTTGTTGTTGACGATGATGCAGGTGTTCTTTTTTTAGTAAACTACTGGTTTATCAAGCACCGTTTTATTCCCATTACTTTTCCCGATGCAAAAAGTATGATAGCAACTTTGGATAACGTATCTCCTGATATGATTTTGCTTGATGTAAGGCTAAACAGCGAAGATGGCAGAATGGTTTGTCAGCACCTTAAGGAAGACCGGAAACTAACAGCACCTATTGTGTTGTTTTCTTCTTATCCTGAATATCTTAAAGAAGACCTTAACCAATGGTCTGCATCCGGTTTTATTCAAAAAGGTTCAGACTATTACCAAATGGCAAAAGAGCTAGAGCTTTTCTTTTAGCTGTATAAAGCTGCGATCCATAAACGATTTTTTCTTCTAAATCATCAACTATAAATAGATCGACGCAAATACATTTTTCTTTTACTGCTGAACTGAAAACTCCTGAACCAGAACAGGCTCTCGGGCAAACTGGATAAAGAACGTAGCGCCTTTGTTTTCAACACTCTCAAACCATATTTTACCGCCATGCTTTTCTACAATTTGCTTGCAGATAGATAAGCCTAACCCAAACGGTTTTTCACCATCGGTGCCTGGCCGCTTGGCTTGGGTGAAAGTATCAAACAGGTTTGCATGATACTTAGCGGGAATACCAATGCCGCCGTCTTTTACTTGAATGGTAACTTCGTTATCAGATGTATGGCAGCTAATATCGATGACGCTGCCACTGGGACTGAACTTGATGGCATTGATTACTACATTAGTTATTACGCGGCTTACCTTTGCCGGATCTGCTTTAATAATAGTGCTTTCAGAGCAACTGGCTAAGTGAATCGTTTGATTTTTTTCCCTTGCTTTTATACGCAACAAATCGGCGCTCTTCAACAACAAAGTATTTACATCTACAGATTCAAGATTAAAACTTACGCTTCTGGTTTCTACCATTTCAATCAGGCTATTGATCAGTTCATTACTGTCTGTGCACGACGACTTAATCAGTGAAAGGCTTTCCCGGTTGATCTCTTCATTTTCATAATCATCTTCTATCAATGTTGCAAGCGCTTTGATGGCTGACAAAGGGTTTCGCAGATCATGAGCTACGATGTGAAGAATTCGTTGCTTCTCTCGATTTCTGTTTTCCAGTTCGGTTACTGAATCTTCTAACTCGCTTTGCTTGCCTTCGATTGTTTCGTTTAAAGAAACCAGCTCCTTCACATACTTCCTTGAC
>CAZZZH010000180.1:0-9608 GCA_964658445.1 Ilyomonas sp. | reverse complement strand
CACACAAATTGTATCACACAAACGGAAGCGGTTTATATCGCGCACAGGCGCAATCAACTCTCAACTTCTAAAGTAGCTTTTCGCTACAGATCGTAATGCTACAGCCAACTTCAGAAAGAAAAGTCGTCCGCCGGGTTATTTAAAACAATCGTTCACAAAAGGTACAAACGCACGTAGCAAAATCAAAAACGAGATGACTTCATAAAAATAAACACCCAAATTAGTTTCTCAAAAAATCCGCACTGCATTTTTCCCGTATCCATCTCCATTCCTCAAAAATCCAATATTAAACCGGCAAGCGCCGTCCTCAAAACCAAGCAACCCAACCTCAAAATCAAAAATTCCAATCTCGTTTTCCCAAAATGCAACTCCATATTTATTAAACGGATCGTCATTTCGATGTATCCTGGCATTAACAACAAACACCTTTCTTCCCTTTAAGCACATTTTAATTCCATCTACGCCATTTCATCTCTAATTTTGTCTCATCCAATTACAATATCATTCAACGCATTTGCATCATGACCACACTCAACAGCCTCCAGCAGCATTCATATCGCAACGCACAACAATTGGCTCGCTTCCTCCGCAAAAAGGAACGCATACATAGCCATGTAAAACCCTTCCACAATGAAGTCACTACCTTCCTTCGCCATCTGGATGAAGTACCTGCCCAAGCAACTATCAAAGCTATCCGTGGCATGAGCCATACCGACCAAAAGAGAGAATTAAAGAAAGAAATTGCCCGCGAAGCTGCCCAAATATGTATCCTCGCCACCGCCTATGCCATCACAAAAAACGATAAGCCATTACGCTTCTACATAGACCGTAGCTATACCGATATTTATACCATCAAAGACGTTGTTTTTGCGGCAAACCTTACCCTCATTGCAGATGTCATCACACCGCATCTCGATAAAAAAGAATTCAAAGCGTATGGCATCACTGCCAATGATCTTGCATCGGTCAAACAAAAAGCAAAGCAGTTTATGCAATGCATCGGGCGCGGCAAAAGAATCAACTTCGAAAGTCAACAAGCCTCGCGCAACATCAGCGCCACCCTCAAAAAGATAAAAGGCAACATCGACCAGATGCAACGTCTCCTCATCCTCTTCAAAGAAAAGCATCCCGGCTTTATAGAAGAATTTCAACAGGCAGTCTCAACCGAGCAAAAACAGCAAAAGGGCAATGCCATCGAAGGCACTATTATAGACAATAACACCCGTCGGCCGCTCGAAAACGTTACCATTACCGCCGAAGGCAAAAACAAAATTGCCATCACCAATGCCGCCGGCTTCTATCATCTCAAAGGCATCAAAGCTGGCACTCATACCATCGCCATCACCGCCGAAGGCTACCCGCCACAAACCGCAACCGTCAAAATCATTCGCGGCAAAACCACCACGCTCAACATTCTTCTCGCAGCCAAAAACATCCACCTTCCGGCAGCCGAAGTAGCATAAACACTTCCTTCCTATGCTGAAAGAGTAATCAGGCCGCCATCATTCCGCAGTTGCAGCCAGTAATGGAATGTGTAGTAATAGAGCCAACGGCGGTTTTGCGCGGATTTTGATAGGGCAACCGAAAACACAGCCACCGTTCCTTACTTAAGAATAAACAAACTTTCTCTTTACCTTTTTACGCATGTTTTTGTGCGGGCAAAGCACAAAAGCATCTTACTCATCCATTCATTTCTTTTTTCATTAGCGCTACCGTCGCACCAAATACCAAATGTGCGAAAAATAGTTGTTTGTAAAATTGGGTATAATGCGTTCGTGGTGGTGCCGGATGAAACGCAAATGCAGCCTTCCACATCAGGATACCACCTAGCCCCGATACGGCCCCGAAGAGCAATCCATTGGAGAGAGTCGGCTTCCTGCCGAATCGTTTAATTTCATACTGATACAGGCTTGTAAACAACACACCAATTGCATAGTGGGTTGCCCATCCAACCGGCAAAGCCATCTCTTTTTTGTACTTGGGTAAAATATCTTTTTCCAGCGCCGCCAAAAGCCTCGGCTCACTAAAATTCTTTCCTTCTTCTCCAGATATAATATAGCTGAACAATGTCATTATCGAAGTACCGGCTACGCTTGGTATCAACAGGTTGCTGTCTTTCATACGAAAGTTATTTACAACAATACACTAGTAAAATACTTGCCAGTTTACGGTGCCAGAGATGATTTCTAACTCATTGAGGCCTGCATCAAAAAGATAGAAAATAAGTTCACGACACCTGCCATTTACTTCGGCAATACAATTACAAACTCGCTTCCTTCGCCTTCCGTGCTCTTCACAGTAAGTTTACCATTGTGTTCTTTGGTAATAATGTCGTACGACAGGCTTAAACCCAAACCTGTTCCTTGCCCGGTGGGTTTGGTGGTAAAGAAAGGCTGGAATATTTTATTAAGAATAGGGTGGGGTATGCCGTTGCCATTATCGCTTACTTTTATTTCAACGCTGTTATGGTTGGTCCCGGTTTGCACCAAAAGCAGTGGCTTATAGTTTTCGCCCGCCGTCTTCTTTTTTTCATTCAAGGCATAAAAAGCATTGTTGAAGAGGTTTAGCAATACTCTTCCCATGTCCTGCGGCACAAGGTTTATCGTGCCAATGCTGTTATCAAAATCGGTTGTAAAATCTGCGTTGAAAAATTTATCCTTTGCCCGCAAGCCATGGTAACTTAGTCTTACATATTCGTCACACAATGCATTAATATCGGTCGGTTCTTTTACCCCTTTGTTCTGTCTCGAGTGTTGCAGCATTCCCTTTACAATCGCGTCCGCACGTTTACCATGGTGGTTTATCTTTTCGTTGTTCTGAGATATATTCGACAGCAGTTTGTCTTCTTCTTCCCTTACCAGCCTCGCTTTTTCGGTCGTCAGTTCTTCTATTAGTTCATTGTTTAGTTCGCTAAAGTTATTCACGAAGTTTAGCGGGTTTTGTATCTCGTGCGCTATGCCGGCCGTCAGCTCACCCAGGCTTGCCATCTTCTCACTTTGTATCAGTTGAACCTGCGTGGTTTTTAGTTCCGATAAGGTCTTTTCTATTTGCTTCTTCTGTCTTTCCAGCAAAAGGTTGGCCTTCCGCTTTTGCTTGTTGCTCTTATATTGCAGAAATGCAATCACGGCAACGGCTAGTACAACAAGCATCAATATCGCAATGATAAAATACTGTTGATTTTTTTCTTTTTGCGCTACGGCGTCTTTTCGTGCCTGCTCCAGCTTTTGAGCCTGTTGCTTTTTCTCAAATTCATAGTTCATCGTTAGCTCCGTAGCTTTCCTCACATTCTCTTTTCCGCTGATAGAATCCTCTATTTTGGTCGACATTTTAAACGAGGCAAGCGCTTCTTTGTATCGTCCCGTATTTTCATAGCATTCCGACAAATAAGAATAGGAGCTTCCTACTTCTGCTGTGTACAAATCGGCATCCGTCAGCGAGTGAAAGGCTTTTTCGAACAAAGGAATGGCAGGGCTGTATTCTTTTTGCATCGTCAGTATCTGCCCCATGCTGGAATACGCCTGGTAGATGTTATACGGTTGTTTCGATGAATCGGCTATCTGCATCGCCTGCTTGTTTAAGGTAGTTGCCTCTGCAAATTTTTTCTGGTATGCGAGCCCGATGGCGGCTCTCGAAAGGCTGCTTGCCTGTATGCCGGCATCGCCCGTTTGTTTGCCCAGGGCAGCGGCCTTTATTCCAAAAGTGTACTGGTCTGCATATCGATGCATGTCCGAGTACATGGATGCTAAGTTGGCATACGCATAGGCTTCTACATTTTTCAGGTCAAGTTTATGAGCAAGGCGAATCGCATTCAGATACGATTTTTCCGACCGGGCCGTATCGCTCAGCGCATCATAGGTAATGGCGATGTTCAGGTAAATATAGGCCTCGTTGTCTTCATCATTTTCTTCTTCAGATATTCGTAGCGCCGCCTGATAGTTCTGCAATGCTTTGGGAAAGTCAGATTGCTGCTGGTAAGAAATCGCATCGTTTTGAAGCAGCGTACTCAGCATCGGTTTATCACCCTTGCGGGTAGCGATCAAAATACCTTTTTTGTAAAACAAATGCGAGCTGTCATACTTGTTTTGCATGGCATATAAAGTGCCGTATGCGTTATACATACTGGCAAGCCTTGCTGAATCTTTTATATTGGTAAGCAACTGGTTTGATAAAGTAAGATTTTCGTTAGCTGCAGAATAATTGCCGGTAAAGCAGTAGTTATTCGCCAGGGCTATTCGGGCAGATGCCTCGCCTTGTTTATAATGAATGCGCTCTGCTTCTTCAATCGTTCGGTTTGCCAGTGCAATAGATGAATCCAGGTTATCGCTGGTAAGCACCCTTATTTTTTCTACCGTCAGGTTTATTCTTTGTGTGTCCGATGCAGCGCGGCTAATCAGCCGGTTCAGGCTATCAATTTTTCGGTTTTGCGCGAAGCAAAAACAACATAGGAAAAGCAATGGACAGGTCAGCAAAAAGCGTATCATCAAACGGTTTTGAAGCCGTAAAATAAGTAAAATCAGGTGCTTTCAACAGGCAGGTTTGTAAAGGCAATCAAACAAGTTATTCACCCACTGGTTAAGGCACTATCGAATGGCGTAAAATAGCCACGTTCATTGGTCTGTGTACTCACTAAATCTACATTACGATAGGAAGAAGTTTTCCATGAATTGATTAGCACGCTTTAAGAACCGAAATGATAGAATATAACAAAATAGGAGAGGGGCCATACAAAGGATTCCAACAATCATTCTTACCAAAAGAATGGTTCACAACTCTGTTGCTAAGCTTTGCCGGTAGACTCTTGTAACGTATCAAACTTTAATTATCCGGAACTTCCACCACAATGTCAAAATAGCCTTTATAATTGCGATAATCCTTTCCGTTTAAGGCTACTACAAAAGCACCGTCTTTCACAGCCGTAAACAATTTGTCCTGACCTATAAATTGCCAGGTTGCATCTTTCACTTGTGCCATTACGGCACTGCAAGGAATGCCTTGTACAAAAGCGTATTCCTGCCAGCTACTTCCCAAACCATTGGCATTTGCCATACCCGAAAACAGACCCGTAGAAATGATACCGTACGATTTGACGTGAATTGTCTGCCCTTGCTTCAGGTATAAATTCGATGCGAAGTAGGATGACACCGTACCTCCGTAAATTTTATTGCCTCCTTTCTTGCAGATAAACTCCAGCCCGTCTATCAATCTTTGCTGGTTGCCATAATACCCGCGCATAGCGCCAAACACACCGCCTAACATGAAATTAGCGAAGCCATCGCCGCTGTCTCCCACTTGGTTTCCATACTCATCTACTAAAACGTAACTGGGCGTAAAGTCGGCATTATTGCAAAAGTCAGAAAAGCTTTGTGCGGTGGCATTCGCAGCCGTTGCATCGGCTTCCGCATACCCGCCAATCACGCACTGATTGTACCAATAGCGAGCTGCAATCTCGTCTTTCTCAATTACGGTTCCATCTATATAAAATTTGGCTAAAAGAAGCATCGCATTCGGCGAGCCTGCTTCAGCCGCTTTCCGTATCCAGAACAAACCGGTGTGCTCGTCCTTTAAAGCGCCGGCGTCGTCAGAAAAATAAGTTTCACCTAAAACCAGCATTGCTTTCCTGTTACCAATGTCAGCCGCCTGTTTTAGCCATTTAATGCCGGTCGCCACATTTTTCACAACACCTTGTTTGCCGTCAACGTAACGAACACCTAAAAATAACATCGCGTCACCGTCATTTTTGGCAGCGGCCAAGTTGGCTAATTTTAAAGCTTTTACTGCATCTGGTGGCGAATTGTTGTATCCTGCCGAATACAAATCGGCGCGGCACAACAAAGCTTCTGCGTCTCCGAAAGCCATTCCTCTTTCATACCAGTTGATGGCCGTATCTACGTCTTCATTTAACCCATATCCATTTTGATAAAGGATACCCATCATAACGGCAGATTTTTTTACTCCATCGTTATACAATTTTTGAAAGTAGTCTGCCGCGCTTGTATAATCTTTAATTTTAAAAGCTTCCAATGCCTCATCGTACACAGCAGGCGTAAAGCCTGCAGTCGCCGCCCTTCGCAAAAAAGTATATCCACTGCTAATGCCAGCGTCTCCTTTCAGTCCCATCTGGCAAGCGTAGAATAACAGGTACAAAGCTTCAGCATCTCCTGTAGCAGCTCTTTCCTCAATGAAGGAAACTTCGTTTTTCGCAAGCGCGAACGCTTCGTTTTCATCATGTTTGTATTCGCCGCGCCCCATGTACAAAAAGACGGCTTTCCACATCGTTGCCATTTTATCTCCGGTGCTTACTAAAGGCTCTAATTGTTTAGATACATCTCCGTAAGCTGTGTTCAAATAGCCATAATAGGTGGCAATCGCTTTCATGCGCGGCGATGTGTAATCGGGTACAGAAACAGAATTATTATTGGTGGTAATGTTGGTTGAAGATGGCACATCCTTATTAAATCGTTTTATTTTGATGTTGCGAAACCACACTTCATCATCGGCGTTCTGTAAATCTATTTTGCCAAGCCTGAACAAGCCCAGTTGCGGCCGGGGTGTCCATTTTGTAGACGCATTGTAATCGGCTAAAAACTTTGTCCAGTTTGCATCCCATAACTGCGTCGTAATGATGTTTTTTCCGTTTTGGTAGAGTTTCAGTGTCCCGTCCCGGCTATAAATTTCTATTTGGTTCCATTCGCCAGTGGGCTTTACACTCTCTTCCGATCCGGCAATCAGGTCGTACAAATCACCGGCTCTTTGTTTTGGATTTTTGGCATTGGGCGAGGTGCCTGTATTGTCAAGCACCTGCATCTCAAGCCCCGAAAGGAAAGGTGGTTGATAGTTGGATGGATCTTCCTGAACATAAAACATCACACCGCTGTTTCCGTTGGCAGATATTTTCCATTCCAGTTTCAAATCAAAATCGCCAAAATCTTCATTCGTTGTCAGGTCGCCCGAACCGTTCTTCGGTTTCGATCGGTCGGCTAAATGAATAGCGCCATCGTTCACTTCCCAATCATTACTTCTGTAGTTCTGATTATAAGTATGCCAGCCATTCAGTGTAGTGCCATCAAACAGCAACTGCCATCCATCTTTTTCTTCTTCATCGGAAAGTGTGTTGGTTGTCTGTGCATAGGCGCTCATGCTCAGGCACATCATCATGCATAGAACGATACGATTGATAAACATCAGAATTGGTTTTTGATTATTTATTCGGGGTAACAAACTATTTTATTTGTTCGGGGCAGGATATAACAGTCTTAAATTCTTGTGTCAACAAAGTCTATAGCAAATGTAATGAGATCTGTCGTTTATCCAAAGCGCGTTAGCCTATCACGATACTAAAGCTACCTGCACCATTCAGGCATAATTGCCCTCCCCGCGTATAACTTCAGAAGTTGTTTACAGCAATCAATCGAAAGTACCTTAAAACAATACCTCTACGCCCCGCTTTTCTTCTTATACTTTATACTGAAGAACAGGAGCAACACATTTACAATATCAGAAAAAATATTCGTACTGATGATTGGAAGATCCTTCTTTAAAAAACCATAGTATATCCAAATGCTGTTGCCGGTTATCAGTACAAGCATCATACTGAGCGATAAGCTCTTTGCCTCTTTTTCTTTTATGGTTTTAATGAGCTGTGGCAGCAACGAAACAGATGTAAAAATACCCGCGACAAGACCAATTATTTCTGATGAATCCATACCTGCTTACTCACTAAAAATTATGCCCCGCATGTTGTAGGGTAGTATCTTTAGCCTTCCTCAAAAAATGAAGATTTTGAGCACATTTCTTAAACAATACACTTGACCATTGTATGCCGGTTACCTTTATTCAACCAAAAGAAAAGACATCCTACAACGAGCGCTTGTTTGGTAAAGGGCTGCGGGGTTACTTTCACGAAGCCCGATTTCGGTGGCTTTATCAGGCCATGCTTCGCTTGCAGGTAAAGGGCGGAAGTGTGATTGAATTAGGCTGCTTCGATGGTAAAACCATACGCTATTTACCCTTTATGCCTTCTGTGTATGTAGGATACGATGCAAACTGGGAAGGCGGACTGAGCGAAGCGTTCCTCATCTGGAAAGACCATCCCGCTTATACATTTGTCGAAAGCAGCGACCTGCACGACTTTAATCTAGGTCAGCAGGTGTTCGATTACAGTATTGCAATGGAGACACTTGAGCATCTACCCACCGCTGAACTGAGCGGCTACCTGCAAAAACTGGCAGCTGCCACGCGTCAGTATTGTTTCATCACGGTGCCAAATGAATCAGGTTTAGTCTTTTTATTTAAGCATCTGGTAAAGCTGGCTAAGCGTAAGGTAGACGAGCCCTATACAGTAAGAGAAGCTTGGTATGCTACCACCGGCAGGCAACGCAAAGTGAAACGCACAGAGGGTGGACATAAGGGTTTTGATTACCGGCAAATATTATCGCTTCTGCAGCATCATTTCGATATTGTTGAAGTCAAAAAGTTGCCTTTTGCATGGCTGCCCTTCGGTATCAATTTTACCATAGGTATTGTTGTGAAAAAGAAAAGATAAAAAGAAAGCAAGCTCTTTTCTCTCTCCCTTTGTAAAGAATCATTTTGTGAATAAAAATCCCGCAGGCATACTGTGTTGATTGCAAGATTGACAGCCTTGGCTAACACAATTACACAGGAGTCGAATGTTTTTTGCAAAATTAAAAACTGGTTTTTCTACACTTGGCATATTAAACTCATTATGACGTTTAGGTCGGCGTTAAAACGTGGTAAGGTTAATGCTTTGATAACGCAAAGGTTTTCATGGCAAATTCGTTGTATATTATTGATGATGAAGAGGATATTCTCATTTCGTTGTTTATCTGGTTTCGAAGGATAGGTTACGATGTGAAAACCTTTTCTAATTCAAAAGATCTTTTGGCAACTTTTAACAAACGAAAACCAGATCTCATCTTGTTGGATGTCAACCTTAAGGGCGAAGATGGAAGAGAAATCTGCAAGTTTTATAAAGACGAGATGCACTTTGAAGCACCTATCCTTCTCTTTTCAGCTAATCCTCTCAATGGGGAAAATTATAAGCAATATGAGGCAGATGGCTTTATAGATAAACCGTTCTCCCTTACAGAAATCTCTAAAATTGTAGCTGCGCACATTAGTTAGCGATGTTATTGCTAAATGCGCGGCAACTCAAAGGACTTAAACGAACTAAACAGTCACAGCATCGCAAACCTATTTACTTCTTACGGCTAATATTTTTTTCTACCAACAGTTAGGTATATTCGCACCGATACTAAGCATCAAGTGATGAATGAAAATCCGTCTTTAGAAAAGATCCTTCTGCAAACACATGCAGGGTTGACAGACGATGTCATCTTTTCTTACAGCCTCACTCAAAAAAAATTACTTTACATAAATGCCGCCTGTAGCCGTATCTGGAATCTGGCGCCCGAAGCAGCAATGGCAAACCCTTCTTTGCTCATGCAAGGTATTGAGCCTGAAGATCAGTTGCTCGCTGTTGCTAAAATAGATGAGGTAATAGCGAGTGGAAAACAACGGGTAGAACTTCGCCTGCAACAGCCGGGTCAGCCGCAAAAATGGATTGAGGTAAAGGCTGCTTTTGCAAAGCT
>CAZZZH010000179.1:0-9667 GCA_964658445.1 Ilyomonas sp. | reverse complement strand
ATCGCGGCACATTGTCGTATGGCGACCATTTTACATTTTCCATACCGCGAACGCCTTCAAAATTGATGACGTTGGGATAGATATGGCTTAACCCATCGGGCTTGTACATGCCATGAAAATCTACCAGCAAATGGTGCTGCGCCGCCTTGGCAGCAATCAGATAGGTGCTGCTGGTCATTACCTGGTCGTCGCGGTCAAGAAAGTCAATCTTAAAACCCTTGATGCCCATATCGGCATAATGGGCAAAAGCATCGTCTATACCTTTCATGGCTGCATACCAGGTTGACCATAAAATAACACCGACGTTCTTCGTTTTTCCATAATAGACGATAGCTTTCAAATCCAGCGCCGGTGTGGCTTTCATAAGGTCTGAATCGCTGCTCCATCCCTCATCTATGATGATGTATTCGAGCTTATTAGCAGAGGCGAAATCAATGTAGTATTTGTAGGTCTGCGTGTTGATGCCGGCTTTGAAATCGACATGCGAAATATTCCAGTCGCTCCACCAGTCCCACGCTACTTTACCGGGCTTTATCCACGAAATATCTGTGAGTCGCAATGGCTCGGCAAGCCGGTAAATCATATCGTTGTTGGCAAGCTCCTTATCGCTGTTCGATACTACCAGTATGCGCCAGGGAAAGACATTGGTGCCTTTTACTTTAGCAATATAGTCGCCGCGTTTGGTTACCACATAATTGATATTGTGATAACCGCCGCCGGCAAATGCAGTCGGGTAAGGCGCGAAGCTTCCTTTCAAAGATTGATCATTGCCTGCATCTTTGCTCATGTACATGCCCGGATAGTTTTCTAAACCCGCTTCTGTGATCACCGCTTTTTTCCCATTGTCCAAGTCAATGAGCACTGGTAAAAAAGCCAGGCTGTCGCCGGGCAACTGTTCTGATATCTTGCGTTCCTGATAAAGTGCTTCGAAAGAAGTTTGGTATAAATCTTTGCCATAGCGAGGATCGTTTGCATACGGCAAAAAGGAGTTATAATCTTTATCGAATGTAAAGTTCGCATCTTCCGATTGCACGGTTTGGCTGTCTTTCCGGTTTGTAAAAAAGTGATACGCCACGCCATCATCATAAGCCCGGAAAGCCAGGCCCCAGTTGCCTTTGCACAGCAGCGTCAGTCCGTTGTAGTTGTCAGTGATTGTATCTTTTTTATAAAAAACAGCCGCGATGTTTTTATTGTTCTGAACTGCTTTGGTGGAAGTAATGACTGCATTATTACCCAACACTTCGCCGCTTTGCAAATGCAAAGCCATCACGGATGGTGCCAATATTATTTGCCCTTGCGAAGTAACCGACCATGTTAATTGCGAACCTGCCTGCACCGTACATTGCAGTCTTCCGTCGGGCGATGAAACAGTAAATGTTCTGGCTTTTTGTGCGTAGGAGGCAGATGTCAGAAGCAATATAAAAAACAGGTAACAGAATTTGATGTTCATAGAATAATGGCCGGTTTTATAACGATGATTAAAAATATCCAACACTTAAGATGAAGCGATTGCATAGCCGTAAGTTTTCTAAATTTATTACTTGCCTGTTTACAGTAATACATTTATGTATGATCACAACGCAACCGGCTTCGCATGGCTCGTTAACGTCTGCATCAAAAGCCACGCGATGATATAAGCTAACCCGCAAATAATAAACATAATAAAGTAGCCGGTTTCAAGAGAACCCAGCGCTTTATAATGTTCAAATAATCTGCCTGCCACACTTGCTATCAGGATGCCGCCTAAAGCACCAGCCATACCACCGATGCCCGTTATACTTGCTACTGCAGCTTTGGGGAAAGCATCGCTTGCCGTGGTATAAATATTGGCACTCCATGCTTGATGTGCAGACGCTGCCAGACCAATCAACAACACAGCCAGCCATATATTCATACTGCCGAAATACTGCGCTGTCGTTACCGGTAAAGCACACAAAGCATACAACAACATACTGCCTTTTCGTGCGCGTGTAATGGACCAGCCCCTCTTTATTAACTGTAAAGGCAACCACCCACCCACAATGCTACCAACGGCTGCTAACGTATAAACCATTGCAACCGGCAAAATGATGGCGGTACCTTCCATATGATACTGCGCTTTCAAAAACGCCGGTAGCCAGAATAAATAAAACCACCAAACAGGGTCAGTTAAAAATTTACCCAGTACATAAGCCCAGGTCTGCCGGAACGCCAGAAGCCTTACCCAGCTTGTGTTAGCACCAACCGTAGACAAGGTAGCAGGCTCAGCAATATCGCTATGAATATAGGCATGTTCTTCGCGGCTCAGTCGCTTGTGCCGGTGTGGTGTTTTATAAACCATCAACCAAATTATCAACCAAATAAAACCTACAGAACCGGTAATGATAAATGCACACTGCCAGCCCCACTTGGCAGCAATTAATGGCACGGTAAGCGGCGCAATGATAGCACCCATATTTGCCCCTGAATTGAAAATGCCGGTCGCTAAAGCGCGCTCCTTTTTAGGGAACCATTCTGCTACGGTTTTAATGGCGGAAGGAAAGTTGCCCGCTTCGGTAATGCCAAGAAAAGAACGGGCAACTATAAAGCCGCCGGTGCCGGTTACAAGCGCATGAGCAATGGAGGCAATGCTCCACAACGCAATAGAGACAGCGTAACCAATGCGCGTTCCTATCTTATCTATCAGTCGCCCTGCGCCAACCAAACCGATGGCATACGATAGCTGGAAGGCAATCACAATGTTGGCGTAGTCTTCTTCTGACCAGTTGAAAGCTTTTTCGAGATCCGATTTCAACAGGCTGATAACTGCACGGTCGAGATAGTTGATGGTAGTGGCAAAAAAAATGAGCGCGCAGATTGTCCACCGGTAATGTCCGATGGCTTTGTGCGCAGGTGTTGTATGGCGTTCGGCTTCAATCATTCGTTAGTACAAAAGAAGATAATGAGTAAAAGTTATTGCTATAACGCAACGGGAGGCAAATACAATTTTTATAAAGATCGTAGTTAATGACTATTAACCTTTTTAGCTTCCAATCATTAATTATCTTATACTTAAAAATAATGTTATCGCAATCGTCTGACCATCTCCAACGCCTCTTTGGTTTTTTTCTCAATGGTTGTATAATCTCCGCTCTTCAACAACTCTTTACTGATGACCTTACTTCCCAATCCGACTGCGCAAACACCCTCCTTGAACCAACTACTTATATTCTCTTCTGTAACTTCAACACCACCTGTGGGTATAAACTTCAGTTCAGGGAAAATATCTTTGACTGAGGATACATAGGAATGTCCTAACAGGTTGCCAGGAAAAAGCTTTATCAGCTTAGCTCCGCATTGTTCGGCAAGTATAATTTCCGTTGGTGTCAGGCAGCCGGGTATCCAGGGAATACCTGCTTCTTTTGCAGCTTCTGCAACAGCCGGTACTACACCAGGACAAATAATAAAATCAGCGCCGGCAGAAGCAAACTGCTTAACCTCTTCCTGGTTTTTAATAGTGCCAATGCCTAGTAGCATATGAGGCAGATACTGCTGGCAAAAGGCTTTCATTGCTTTAAAATTTTCATAAGCGTAATAACCTCGATTGGTATATTCCACCGCAATGCAACCCGCACGGGATAAGGCTTTCAGCACTTCTACCGAAATCTCTTTATCATCATCATAATACAAAGGCAACACTCCTTGCTGCTGTATGATCGTTATTAAGGAATCGCTTACTTGCATACGCCGTTCGTTATTATATTTTGCACATCGGTAATACTTTGACGGGTGCTGTCGCCGGTTTCATGAAGCTTTCCAAACGCAGCTGCAGCCGCAAAATCGACTATGGTTGGTAAGATATGCTTTTGTTGCAAACCATAGATTATTCCAGCCATAAAACAATCACCACTACCGGCTTTATCATTTATTTTTTTACTACAAAATTCTTTTGACACATACTGCTTTTCACGCGTATCAACAGCGCCATAATACCGTATGCCGGCATCTTCATCAAAACGAAATGTTTGTGCCATTAACCTGCAATTTCTATATTGCTGAAAGATACTTTGCGCTGTCTGCAAAGCCTGTTCGAGATAATCCTTCTTTGCTCCTCTTGCATGGATATCTGCATCGAACGGGATACCCAGCAGGACTTCTGCGCTCCAGATATTACCCATAATAATATGGCAATAATCAACCAATTCAGGCATCACTTCTATTGGCTTTTTACCCCATTGCCAGAGTTTTGCCCGATAGTTGAGATCAACTGAAATCGTAAGCTTTTTTTGTGTTGCAACCTTTAGCGCTTCTTTGCAAACCGCCACTGTGTTTTCGTTCAGCGATGGCGTGATAGCGCTGAAGTGAAACCAGTTGGAATCTTCAAAAACATCGTCCCAATTTATCATGCCTGGCTGCAGTTGTGAAAATGCAGAATTAGCCCGATCATAAATAACGGCCGCATGTTTTAAATCGCTGCCCTGCGGCATATAATAGGTGCCGATACGGCTGCCGCCTTTTTGAATGGTGCTGTCATCTATTTTTCGTTCGCGCAAATAAGTATACAGGTTATCCGATAATACATTATCAGGTAGGGCAGTACAATATTTTACGGGCAGCTTCCAGTTAGCCAAAGCCGCAGCCACATTGAGTTCGGCGCCACCCACATACACCGGCATCGAGCCCGACCGCAACCAGTTTCCCTGCGCATCTGGTGACATACGCAACAACAACTCTCCAAAGCAAACAATCTTATTCATGGGTAGATGCAACAGGTTTGGCTGTGGTATTTTTTACGGTAAACCCAAAATAATTTTCAGCATTAAAATAGCAGATATCCTGAATGATTTTGCCTGTCCATTCTATATCATCCGGCAGCTCGCCTTTCTCTATTTCTTCACCAAAAAGGTTGCACAAGATGCGGCGAAAATATTCATGCCGCGGATAGGAAAGAAAGCTTCTGGAATCGGTAAGCATACCTACAAAACGGGAAAGCAAACCCATGCTGGAAAGCGTGTTCAATTGCTTTATCATTCCTTCTTTCTGATCTAAAAACCACCAGGCAGAACCCCATTGCATTTTACCGGGAATAGAGCCATCATTGAAGTTGCCAATCAGCGTTGCCATCACCTCATTATCTGCAGGATTAAGATTGTATAAAATAGTTTTTGCCAGCTTGTTTTGCTGGTCCATTTTATCAAGAAAAACAGCCATCGGCTTAGCCTGCGAAAAATCGCCGATAGAATCCCAGCCGGTGTCTGCGCCAAGCTTTTGCATCATACGCGAATTATTGTTTCGCAGTGCACCCAAATGGTATTGCTGCACCCAGTTCTTTTCGTGATCCCACTCTGCAAAATGAAGCAGCAATGCGCTTTTAAACTTGCGCTGTTGTTCAGGAGAAACAGCCTTGCCCAAGCGAAGCTGATTAAATATAAAATTGATGTCCTCTTGCATAAAATCATCGGCATACATTTCTTCCAGGCCATGATCGGAAATGCAACAGCCGAGGCTTGCAAAAAAATCGTGGCGGGTTTGCAGAGCTGTGAGATAATCATCAAAAGTTGAGATGGAAATATTTGCAACCGCTTCAAGTGTACCAACGTATAAGTTAAAGGCTTCTACACTACTTACGTCTATCGCTTTATCAGGGCGAAACGCAGGCAGGATAGGTATTTCAAAGCCATCGGCTTTTACTTGCTGATGGTATTGTAAAGTGTCTGCGGGGTCGTCTGTTGTGCATACCATTTTTACATTCATGCGCCGCAGCAGGTTGCGAACTGAGTATTCAGGACTCTGTAGTTTTTCAGTGCATTCGTCATAGATTTTTTTGGCTGTTTTAGCGCTCAGCAGTTCGGTTATACCGAAGTAACGCTGCAGTTCTAAATGCGTCCAGTGATAAAGCGGATTGCGCAGTGTGTAAGGCACGGTAGCCGCCCACTGCTCAAACTTTTCCCAATCATTTTTGTTGCCAGTGCAAAAATCTTCAGCTACTCCGTTGGTACGCATGGCGCGCCACTTATAATGATCGCCAGACAACCATGCATGGGTAAGGTTCTTAAACTGCATATCGTCAGCAATTTGTTGTGGCGAAAGATGGCAGTGGTAATCTATGATAGGCATGTGCTTGGCGTAGTCGTGATAAAGCGTTTGCGCCGTTTTTGTGCCAAGCAGGAAATCGCTGTTTATAAATGATGTCATGCTGTTTCATTAAGTGATAAAGTAATCAGTTCGCTGATGTCAGTGCCTGCTACCAACTGGCGTAAAGCACTTGTAACATCTGTTGCAAACCGTGATAACGAATCGTCTGTTGCGGCCTCTGAAAACAGAAAGTGCAGTGCACCAGATACTACTTTTTCTACATCACCATCCTGCCACAGAGAGTGAAAAAACTTTGCTTCATCATCCTGTATCCAATAGGTTTCACCGCCTCTCATTCCATAATATTTACCATCCTTTAAAACAGCAGCCCGCATAAATAGTAAATAAGCCGCAAACCCAAACGCCATGCAGGTTTGAGAAGCTAAAGACTGATGGTAATAATGCATTATTAATGGCATACAGCGCGACTTCATTTTACCAGTATATTGCATAGTAATAGCCAGCCATTGATGCTGGATAAAAGGATTTGAAAAGCGATTGATAACATGGCTAGCAAACTCTCTCGCTTCTTCGTGAGTAATATTGGAGGAGACAATACAGGGAATGATCTCCTTGTACATCAGGTGGCTTACAAAATGATAAAAAGCGTTGTTCTGCATCGCTTCATTTACAATATTGAAACGGGACAAATAGGCAAGCCCGCAACTAAAAGTATGCGTAGCATTCAGCAGCCTTAGCTTCAGCTCCCGGTACTTTCCAATATCCTTTGTGATGATAATATTTTTGCTGATTTTGCTAAACGACAAAATTTGTCTCGTACGCTCACTTGATGTTGCAATCGCCCATAAATGATATGGCTCACTCATGATAGCAAGATCATCGGCATAGCCAAACAAATGCTGAAGCTGTTGCTGGTCTTTTTCCGGCAGAGCGCCGGGCACAATCCTATCTACCAGCGAGCTGCACCAATCGTTAGCTTCTGTTAGCCAGTTGATGAAAACAGTACCGAGTTGGTTTAACTCGGCAAGCCTTATTACAATGGCTTTTAGCTTATTGCCGTTATCAACAATCAACTCGGTAGGAATGATGACCATACCGGCTTCCTGTTTGCCCTCAAACACCTGATAACGCTCGTATAAAAAAGACAACAGCTTGCCCGGGAATGATTGCGGCGGCGATGCACAGATGTCGTCATCTTCGAGCAATGCAATGCCAACTTCGGTAGTATTCGAAATCACAATCTGTAGTTGTGGGTTCGATGCGCAGGCAAGTATCTCCTGCCAGTCCTGGTTTGCATTGACTACACGGCTGATGGCAGCATTAATGATATAGCTTTCTGTTACTGCATTATTCTCTATACCTTTTATACAATGCGTATATAAATTATGCTGCGCCGCAAACCCTTTGCTATCGCCCTTCCCGGTTGATTTTACAACTACGATGCGACCATTAAAAACATTGCTGTTGTTCGCTTCATTGACATAATAATCCGGTAGCCCGCGAAGCAATACGCCGGTACCAAACTGTAGTATTTTTTCAGCCAATTGGTCTGCATTGCCGGTTGGCAAGTTGATGTTGCCATTCGAAGCAAGCGATAGTAATGTCTCTTTGTTTAGATGCATTTTAAGTGTAGAAAAAATTTATGCCGACAGCAAAAGCGAGTTCGATACAGCATTACAAAGCAATGCTACTTTTATATCTCATACAAATCGTTTTCAGAATTTTATTTGACTCATTGTCTGCATAAAGCATCTCCTAAAAGTCACATAGCTTGATGGATTTTTGCACAACTTGTTATTATTTGCATACCATATTGCCTTTGTATTTTGTTTGCTTATATAGAAGCTTGCTTATGCTACATTGACTCATATAAAGGTGCTGTCACGAGATTTTAACCAGTTACCTTGAAGATGTTAAGAAAGCGATTGGTTTGTCCACATCTGTCGAAACAAAAGGTACCGGGAGGATAAACAATCGGGAAAATTAAAACTGCTGCGGTTGCGGCAAAAGATTCGGCAGCAAGGCAAGAAAAATTATCAATAATATTGGCTTTATGCAGGCTCAGACCAGTAGCAAAATACATACTGTTCAGCTATGATTTTAAGTTTTGTTCAGCTTCTTTCCTCCCATATCTGAGCCAGGTAAACAATGGTTTCAACCGCCTTCTGCATGTCGCTGACACCAATCCATTCGTGGCGGCTATGTATCGCTTGCATACCAGTAAATAAGTTAGGGCAAGGCAAACCCATAAAGCTTAGCCGGCTGCCATCCGTTCCACCTCTTACCAACTCTTTCTTAGCCTGCAAGCCCACGCGGGTTACCGCTTCTTCGGCATAGGATATTAGTTCAGGATGATGACTGATAATCTCCTTCATATTGCGATATTGTTCTTTTACATCAAACTGCAGGGTTGCCTTGGGATGCTTCTTCAAAACATCTTCCGCAATGCCTTTCAAGCGTTCTTCGTGCTTAGCCAGCACGGCAGTGTCAAAATCGCGAATAATAAAATCGATCGTTGCCTGCTCCGCCAGTCCACCAATTGCAACCGGGTGCACAAAACCTTGGCGCTTCTCTGTTGTTTCCGGGCTCCATTCATCGGTTGGTAAAGCAGCCAGTATTTCACCCACAATCTTCAACGCATTTACCAGTTTATCTTTTGCATAACCTGGATGCGCAATCACACCGTTTACGGTAATGCGGGCATGATCAGCACTAAACGTTTCATCTTCTATCACACCGGCTTCACCGCCATCTAACGTATAGGCAAACTGGGCATTTACTTTTTGTAAATCAATCTTAGCCGTGCCTTTACCTACTTCTTCATCGGGTGTAAAAACAATCTTTATCTCGCCATGTTTCACTTCGGGATGAAGCAATAAATAATTAGCCGCATCCATAATTTCTGCCACGCCACTTTTATCATCGCCACCCAATAAAGTAAGACCGCTGGCCGTGATAATATCCTTGCCAATATGCTCTTTCAGATACGGATATTTCGTTGTTGAAATCACCTGCGTTGTATCATCAGGCAGTGTAATGTCTTCACCGTTGTAGCCCTTGTGTAGTATAGGTTTTACGTTTGTTCCGCTGCAATCGGGCGCCGTATCTACGTGGCTGCAAAAGCAAATAACAGGAACTTGTTTTTCGGTATTGGAAGGAATCGTTCCATACACATAACCATACTCATCGGTATGCGCATCGACAACGCCCATGGCTTTCAGTTCATCAGCCAACAAAACACTTAAATGTTTCTGCTTTTCCGATGTCGGAAAGGTTTCGCTATACGGGTCGCTCTGCGTGTCAATCTGCACATAGCGAAGGAAGCGTTCTGCTGCAGTGAAATGATAATTAGTAAACATGAAAATGAATTGTGTTTATCAATGTTAGCAAAAGAATTTATTATTGAATGGACAGAAGATAACGACACACCAAAGGAACAAAAAAAGCAGAGCTATAAACTTCAATCAACTATCAATTATCCTCATCACAACTCACACAGTCACGCCCGCTTCCGCATATTTGCGTTCGCCAATCTGCTGTCTCCACATGGCATAGTACAAGCCACGTTCTGCCAGCAATTGTTCGTGCGTTCCCGTCTCCGCAATGCGCCCTT
>CAZZZH010000178.1:0-9705 GCA_964658445.1 Ilyomonas sp. | reverse complement strand
CAGTGTTCATTAGCCGTTACATAACGGTTGCTTATGCAAAGCCAGGCTGGCGCGGGCCTGTCGTGCTGGGCTGGGCAGGCATGAGAGGAGTGGTATCGCTGGCGGCGGCATTGTCTATCCCTATTTTTTTAGATGGCACCAAACAACCGTTTCCCGAACGCAACCTCATTATCTTCATTACGTTTATCGTTATCCTCGTTACCTTAGTATTTCAGGGGTTAACGCTGCCGCTGGTTGTAAAATGGGCAAAGCCAACCGACCCGTATCCTACCCTTTCTTTTGAACAGCAGGAAATCAAACTATCGAAAAAGTTGTCGAGAGCTGCGTTGACATTTTTAGAAGAAAAATATAAAGAAGACATCATTAGCAACGAGCTTCTCAAAAACCTGCAGCATCGCTATGAAACCGATATTACGATGCTGGATGACGAAGAAGCAGAATCGTTAGGGAAAGCTGCCAATAGCTCGCTGCACCGGTTCTTACAAGTCTCGACCGAGTTGTTTGAAGAGCAACGAAAGCTGCTGATGCAGATCAATAAAAAGCAGGAAGTAGACGAAGACGTCATCCGCAAATACCAAAGCCTTCTGGACATTGAAGAAGAAAAGATACGCCTTCGCGCCAATGAAGATGGCGAAGAAGTATAAGGGTTATGAGTTATTATTTTGCTTAACAGGTTTATGCGATAAATAAAAAAGAGATGACTACTTAAAGCCATCTCTTTTTATTACCATTATTCACCACCAAACAACAAATCGATAAGTGTTACTTCTGCGGCAGCAGTACTGCCTGCATCACATTCTTACCATCGAATAGTTTGTTGGCTGTGGCTTTGATATCATCTACCGTTATAGCACTTACCAGCTTCTCGTAGTTATAAATACGCTGGGGATTATCATTATTAAAATAGATGCCCTGCAGCTTGCTGCCCCAGTAGCTGTTCTCTTTCACACTTACTTTATATTGCTCCAGCCAAGTCTTTTTTACTTTATCCAGGTTCACCTGCGAAGGTCCATATTTTTTAATGCTATCGATCTCTGTTTGCATGGCTTTCAACACAGTATCTACGTGCTCCGGAGCCGTTGGTAATTGCGTTATCATTGCGTAGCCCGCATAAGGATATTTCTGCAAACCGCCGCCAATACCACCACCGTAGATAGCGCTCATTTTTTCACGGATATCCTCAATGATTTTGATGTTCAAGATTTCGGTTAAGGCAGAAGTTTTTAAATCCAGGTCTTCGCTGTACGGCAGCTCGCCAGAGTAGACATTAACAATTAGGCTCTTTGGCTCTGTTCCTTTCCGGAACGTAAATTCCTGGTTACCTTTCACCGGTCGCAAACCATTGTCCTTAAAGGCTGCGGGCTTTTTAGTAGACGGCAAACCACCAATGTAAGTTGCCAGCAGCGACTTCATTTTTACCGTATCGATATTGCCTACAAAAATGAACGTAAAGTCTTGCGCGTTGCCCAGTTGTTCTTTGTAAATAGCCAGTATGCGGTTCAGGTTTGTCTTATCGAAATCAGATGCAGAAGGCACAGCAACCGGTGCCAGCGGATTGTTGCCATACCGCACTTTTACAAACGTATCGATGAAGGCTGTCTGCGGGTCTTGCAGCGCATATTGCGTAGCCGATTTCTGTTTCTCCTTCCATGCGTTGTACAAGGCTTCGTCTTTGCGCGGCGCAGTGGCATACAGGTAAACGAGCTGCAACAAGGTTTCAAAGTCTTTCACGCTGCTGGCACCGCTGATGCCAGAGTTAAGTTTGCCGATGCTTGGCGCTGCCGATGCCGTTTTACCTGCCAGCACTTTCTCTAAATCGGTAGGCGAAAAGCCGCCAATGCCCATTTGCTGAACCACGCTCGTAGCAAAGGTTGCATTCTCTTTATCCGCCACTCCGTACAGCGATTGCCCGCCCTTTCTGAACGAGGTCATAACAATTTCATCATCCTTAAACGTAGTGGGTTTTAAAATCACTTTTGCGCCGTTGGCAAACGTAATTTCCGTTACACCCAATTCCGCATTTTTTCTTTGGCTTACGATCTTGCCCGCTGCCGGTTGTGTCTTTAGCAATTGCGTAGCCACGGCTTTCTCTTCGTAGTTCTTCACACTGCTGTTAAGTACCTTTCTTGCCGTTGCTAATAGCTGAGTACTGTCAGGCAATTGTATGCTTCCATTAGCCGGTCCCTGTAGGCTTACAAAAAGGTTCTCATTACTTTTCAGCGAGTCGCTCAGCGCATTCATTTCTTTCAAGGTAATGCCAGGCAACAGTTCTTTGTAATAGTTATATTCAGCCACGATGCCCGGCGATGGCTCCTGTTCTAAAAACAGCCGGATGTATTCTTCGGCCAACTGTCCCGATTCTGTCTTCGCCCGGTTGTTGTAAAGTTGTTCAATATTTGCCATCTGGTCTTTCTTCGCGCGGTCCAGTTCAGGCTGTGTAAAGCCATATTGCTTCACCCGTTCTATTTCAGTGAGCAATGCAGTCAGTGCAGTATCTACACCTTGCGCGCCTGCAACTGCTACCGCATTAAAGCCCTCGTAGTAGCGTGCCTCGCTGCCATAGCCTGCGCCAGCATACAGGAAGGGTGGCTTGCCACTCCGCGCCAGCTCTGCCAGCCGCTCGTTTATCATACCGGTAAAAATTCCTTTTACCAGGTCGCTGCGATAGTCGCCCAGTGTTATCTCTTCTTTCTGTTTTTGAATCGGGTATTGCACCTGCACTACATAGTTGGTCGCTTCCTTATCTGTCACTACAATGGCGCGGCTATTCTGGCGCGCCGGCACCGATGCATAAAACCGTTCTTTCTCATTCGCCGGGTTTTGCAGGCCGCCAAAGTATTCTTTTATCAAAGCTTCTGTTGTATTCACATCCACATCACCCACTACAATCACCGCCTGCAGGTCGGGGCGATACCAGGTTTTATAAAACCTAATCAGGTTCGAGTCCGGCGTGCTGCGCACAATGCTGTCTATACCAATCGGGATGCGATCGGCATACCGCGAGCCTTCGTACGCCAGCGGGTAAATCTTACGAAACATACGGTCGTCTGCACCCTTGCCCAGCCGGGCTTCTTCCAGCACTACAGGCCGTTCACCAGTAATGGCATCTGCATCAAAGCTCAGGTTTGCTGCCCAATCCTGCAGCACGCTCATTCCTTTGCGCAGGTTTCCACTGTCAGTAAGCGGAATAGGAAGGATATAAATAGTTTGATCAAAACCGGTATTGGCATTCAAATCGGCTCCAAACTCTACACCCATTTTTTGCAGAAAATCCACCAGTTCATTCTTCGCAAAATGCTTTGTGCCGTTAAAGGCCATGTGCTCGGTCAAGTGCGCCAGCCCTTGCTGGTTATCGTCTTCCAGTATCGAGCCCACATTGTTTACCAGCCGCAACTCGGCTTTGTTTTCAGGTGTATTGTTTTTGCGGATAATATAAGTCAGTCCGTTTGCCAGCCTACCCATGCGGATGTTAGAATCCAGTGGCAGTTTCATATTCAGGTCCTGTGCTTCAGTATGATTAATGAAAGCGGCAGTCAGCAACGCAAACACAATCGTACAAAAATTGTTACGCATCGTTCTCAAAAAGTTTAACTGCAAATGTATCTGAAAATAAAAAGAGGCGGCAGGCGGCGCCAATAAAGTAATGTGAAGGATTGGCAGTAGTAAGAGAGTAAGAATATAGAGCTTGTTAATACAATGGAGTACTTATTCCAACAGCTTAAATTTTTTACAAAAGCACAATAGAGTTAAGAATTCAGTTTTGTTGATCAGCCGGCACTTAGAACTAACAATACAATTAAAAGTTTCTTCTTAATTGGCTACTTATCCTTTATCGTTTGATTGTAAACTCTCTGCAAAAGAGTCGGACAACTCAAATTGATATAATGGCTTTTTTATACACTCATTCGCTACTTTCACCAGCACAAAAAAGGTTTCGCACTACCAAAGTGCGAAACCTTTCCCTTCAAACTATAACGCACATCACACATCTAACATCATACATCGAATCAAATCAATTCCTCCGGAACGTATATTTCTCCACACCCTTGCCCGTATAGTATGTACCGATAAATTCATTGTTACCTACAAATGCTATATCATCGAAATACAAGTCCAGCGAGGCATTGCCATTACCACCCAGCGAGGTTTGAAAGCTCTGGTGATTGCCCGTGTAATAGTTTCCGTACTCATCGTAATAGCCATCCTGCACGTAGCTTGTGTTCCAGCTTCCCTGTAGAAAAAGAGAGCCGTCATCATACTGTGCCGTACCGTTTTCGTAAAACGAAATCACACCGCCTACGCCCGCATCAAATGCATACCAGCCGTTGCCATAGCTTTCCGAAGCATCGTATAGGTACCATGAACCAACCAGTGGGTCTACCACCACAGGTGGCGGCGCTTCATAAGCTTTTATGCAGGAAGAAAAAGATAAAATGATTGCCGCAAAGGGCAACATGCGTAATAGTAGTTTCATTGTTTTTGTTTTAGATAATTGTGATTAAAAGAGCCATCCTTGCTGAAGAAAGAAGTATCAATAAGACACCGGTTTCTTATCTTTCTCTACCCTGCTTCAAAAGCTACTGACCGTTAGTATTAAGATGAAAAACAGGGTAAGAGGTTATTAATAGCTTCGTTAAAAAAATACAAATGATAAAGGGAAGGCTGCCGCCTTAAGCCCGCCAAACACCAAGCCCGCATGGCTTGTAATCATTCATACATATTGATTGAAACGGACGCTACCGGCAGGCAATAAAAGATTTCGGTCTCGCTTTTTGTTTTACGCTTTAATTTTACTGCCGCAAGCAATAGCCAAAACACACATGACAACCGCTGTTATTATTGATAGCATTTTATTAATCGTATTACTGGGTTTGATTGTAGCGAAAACGCTGCATTTCAATAAATACCTCAGCAGCAAGCGTAAGAATTTTATTAACTGGATTTATTTTGGTCATAAAACCGTAGTTGCTTCACGGTCCAGCAAAAGCATCGCCATCAAAAGAAAGCAGAACAGTTATTCCATTCGCATTGGTATCGTGCTGGTCATCATCATTTGCGCAGTATTGCTCGAGTTCTTGTTGTTCGATCAAACCCTTCCCGGCACACAACATACCGAGCGCCCTACTGCACCCACCATCAAGCGATAATGTGCAATGTTGGCTGTACGGTTTACAATGTAATATAAGAATGGATTTTTAGTACTAATAAAATGAATGCTGAGGAAGAAAAGAAGAACAAAGAAGTTTGCAATAGATGCATTTATTCATCGCGCTGCACGTAACACATCACACATCCAACATCGTACATTCAATCATATTCCACATCACTCAGTTCCCTTCGTTTTTTGCAACAGGTATTGGTGTATTGCCATCTGCGAGCGCACCTTTTTGTTTGTATCGCCTTGCACATACTCATTACGCAGCCCATCGTTCAGGTTGCGCGCTTTTACATTGTCGCTAAGCTGTATGGCAAGAATATCTTTCATCTCCTGCCGTATCGTTTTATCCATAATGGGCACCGCTACTTCCACGCGATGGTCCAGGTTTCGCACCATCCAGTCGGCACTCGAAATATACATTTTCTCTTTGCCGTTATTGCCAAACAGGTAAAGCCTTGCATGTTCCAGATATTGGTCCACAATGCTGATGGCAGTAACATGGTACCTTGCTTTCGTCACATCGAACGAAGCAGAAAATATACCGCGCACTATGCAGTTAATGTTCACACCGGCTTCTGCTGCATCATACAGTTTATTAATGAGTTTTTCATCGCTCAGCGAGTTTAGCTTCAGCGTTATCAGCCCTTTCTTTTTGCTTTTCACCAGTTTCATTTCCCGGTCGGTCAGGCTCATCATCTGCTTGCGTATGCTTACCGGCGCCGTCAGCAGCGTTTTGCAGGCTAATAAAGGCGCCATTGTCTTTGGATTTTCCAGGTAGCGAAACACGCGGTTAATGTCTGCCATAATCGCTTTGTTCGAAGTCAGCAGGCAGAAGTCAAGATACACGGTAGATGTCTTTTCGTTCAAATTTCCGGTGCTTACAAAACCGTACTCTTTCACATGCTTGCCACTGCGTTTTTTTATCACACATATCTTGGCATGTACCTTCATGTTTTCCACTCCCACTAGCACTTTCACACCTTCATCTTCCAGTGTTATCTTCCAGTCCAGATTGGCTTCTTCATTAAAGCGAGCACGCAGTTCCAGCACCACGGTTACCTGCTTGCCATTGCGCGCTGCATTAATTAATGCATTCACCACTTTCGAATCCTCTGCTAATCGGTACGCCGTTATTTTTATCGAAATCACATCCGGCTCTATTGCCGCTTCGCGCAGCAAGTCGATGATGGTATTAAAAGAATGATAGGGAAAATACAGCATAATATCCTGCTGCTGTATCGCATCCGTTACACGCTGGCTTTGCTGCAAAGCCGGGTGCATAAAGGGTTGCAGCCGCACGCTGCCCGTCTTAGGAAACACATCCGGAAAGTCCATAAAGTGCCGGAAGTTATGGATGCGCCCGCCGGGTATCATATTGTCGCGCTTGGTCAGGTGCAAGCGTTGTATCAGGTATTCCAGCAGACCACTGTCCATTTCTTTATCGTACACAAACCGCGTAGGCTTTCCTTTGCGCCGGTTGCGTATACCCTTCTCTATCTTCTGCACAAACGAAGAAGACAGGTCGGTATCGAGGTCTATCTCCGCGTCTTTTGTTATCTTAAAAATATGTGCATCGTAGCGCTCATAGTTGAAGTAAGAAAAGATATATGGCAGGTTAAAACGAATAACATCTTCCAGCAAAATGATGTATTTCTTAGCCCCTTTGGTAGGCAATAAAACAAAGCGACCCAGCACCTTGCTTGGCACTTCTATCAGCGCATATTTCTGTGTGTAGGCCGATGAGGTATTGCTCATCACCACACCCAGGTAAATGCTCTTCTCGCGCAGGTAAGGCAATTGCGGCACGCTCTCTATCAGCAATGGGATAATGTTCGAGCGAACCTTATCAATAAAATATTTCTTTACAAACTCCTGCTGGTCGTCTTCCAATTGCGTTTCATCTACCAGGAAAACGTTGTGCTCCTGCATTTCGCCGTAGATGCCGCGCCAGATGCGGTCAAACTCGCTTTGTTGTTTCAATACAGTTAGCTGTATCTCGTCCAGCACTGCCTGCGGGTTGGTTTCCAGGTGCATGTTCAGCTTCTTGTTGGTAAACTCCACCATCCGCTTTAGCGCCGCCACGCGCACGCGAAAGAACTCATCTAAGTTGTTGGAAAAAATACCCAGGAAGCGGATGCGGTCTTTCAGCGATACGGTTTTATCAGCCGCTTCCTGCAGCACTCTTGCATTAAAGGAAAGCCAGCTCACGTCGCGGGCAACAAATTTCTTTTTCATAGTTATCAATTAGGCAGCCATCGCAAATATGAAGAAAAGGAATGAAGAAAGCAGAGAAGCCAGCCCGAAGCCATAAGAATTAATATACCGGGCGAAATACACAACAGCCATTAGGGGCAGAAGCCAGCAACTCCGGTTTGGCATTGTTGCACTCGCAGAACGGATATACAAGTATGCGCCATATTTCCGTTACTTCATTGCAATCATCCGTTTAGATCAAGATTCAGCCAATACATCACACGTCCTCGATTTTATATTTTACCCAAGCTATGTTTATTTCAACTAAAGATATTGACGCTTCCTATACACATTTTACTCGTTAGTCGCAACATTCTGTCTTATCGCTTTTAACTCCTTTACTTTTACCCGATGGCAACAACATGGTATAAAAGAAAGTGGGTGATTGTATCGCTTCACGTAGCCGCATGGACGTTGCTGTTCCTGTTTCCCGTTTTGCTGCAGCGGTCTGTTCAGAATACGAGAAGCGATCATGATAAAAACGACAACGGTTGGTTTCTTTACCTTGCCATTTGTACCGATCTTATCTGGGTTGCCTTATTTTACTTCAATGCCGTAGTCCTTATTCCAACATTCTTTTACAAACGAAAGTTCATTGCGTATGTATTAATTCAATTTGTGATGATAGGCGCGCTGGCTTTGTTTCACTGGTCTTTCTTTACGTTTATTGTAAAGCAACATCCGTTTAGTTTAAGCAGTTTTTTTCTGTTTAATATTTTTCCCTACCTGTTCATCCTGGCCTGCAGTACAGCCTACCGTAGCATACAAGACCGCATTCAAACCGAGCAGCTTTCCAAAGAGCGCGAAACCGAACATTTAAAGACGGAGCTATCGTTTCTCCGCTCGCAGGTAAACCCGCATTTTATGTTCAATGTGCTGAACAATATGGTAGCCCTTGCCAGAAAAAAATCGGACCTGCTGGAGCCTTCACTCATACAGCTTTCTTCTCTTCTCCGCTACATGCTATACGAAACAGATGAAGATAAAGTGCCGCTGCAAAAAGAGATCGAATACCTGCGCAGTTATATGGACTTGCAGCAGCAGCGCTTTGGCAAAAAACTGGCAATGAACGTAACTATTTCTGCTATGGATAATGCGTACGATATAGAACCGATGCTGTTGATTCCCTTTGTAGAAAATGCATTTAAACATGGCACCGGTATGATTATAAACCCACAGATAGATGTGGAACTGACTACCGGGAAAAACGAGCTGACTTTTATTGTAAAAAACAAATACAGCGACCAGTACGAAGAGGTAAAAGATAAAACATCAGGCATTGGTCTCACCAATGTAAAGCGCCGGCTAAATTTGCTGTACGGAAATCAGCACACACTACAAATCTGTAAACAAGACGGCTGGTTCATAACTTCGCTGCAATTAAAACTGCACTGATGCTTCGCTGCCTTGCCATAGACGATGAACCGCTTGCTTTAGAACTGCTTGAAGACAACATCAGCAAAGTACCTTACTTAAACTTAATCGCTTCCTGCTCTAACCCTATAGAAGCCATGCAGGTGCTGCAACAGGAGACGGTTGATCTTATCTTTCTCGACATTCAAATGCCCGGCTTGACGGGCTTGCAGTTTATCCAGAGCCTTACGCAAAAGCCCATGTTCATCCTCATTACGGCGTATGAAAAATATGCGCTGGACAGTTATAGCTTAGATGTGATTGACTACCTGGTAAAGCCCGTTTCGCTCGAGCGCTTTATAAAAGCCTGCAACAAAGCCTGGGAGCTTCATCAGTTAAAGACAAAGCCATCCACCGGCGCAAACGAAACAATTGCAGAATACATTTTTGTAAACGTTGAGTACAGTCTTGTCAAAGTCATTATTGCAGATATCATCTGGATTGAAGGACTGAAAGATTATATCAAAATTCATCTTCATTCCACCTCTAAACCTATTGTTACCCGCATGAATATGAAAGCCGTGGAAGACGAACTGCCTTCCTCTAAATTCATCCGCATTCACAAGTCCTACATTGTTTCTGTTGCTTACGTTACCGCCATAAGAAAGAGCAGCGTTTTTATTGGCGAACTGGAATTGCCGGTTGGCGAAAATTA
Organism: Ilyomonas sp.; assembly: GCA_964658445.1. Classification (GTDB taxonomy): domain Bacteria; phylum Bacteroidota; class Bacteroidia; order Chitinophagales; family Chitinophagaceae; genus Ilyomonas. The sequence goes on along the minus strand of CAZZZH010000178.1, from coordinate 226 downwards.
CCGCGATGCGGTAGTAGCGCTAACGGGAAGAGGGAATGGGTAGCAGCTCAGCCGAAAGGTTCAAACAATCAAAAATCAAAATAAGCTTATTGAACGTCATTCCTTTTGCGGAATCGCGTCCAATAAACTTATTATGCCCGGTTACCCATGAAGAATGACGTTCAATAAGCTTATTATATACCATTCCCCATAAAGAATGGCGTCCAATAAACTTATTATACCCGGT
>CAZZZH010000177.1:0-9781 GCA_964658445.1 Ilyomonas sp. | reverse complement strand
GGTGAGGTGGATGAGTGGCTGAAATCAGTAGTTTGCTAAACTGCCGTACGGGTTAAACTGTACCGAGGGTTCGAATCCCTCCCTCACCGCTGCTAACTTAGTGATACCAATCGGGGCGTAGCGTAGCCCGGTATCGCGCCTGGTTTGGGACCAGGAGGTCGTAGGTTCGAATCCTGCCGCCCCGACAAAAAGCCTCTTCATTTGAAGGGGCTTTTTTCTTTGGTAACAATAATTATTCCTGAAAGTCAATCCTGTTGCGGCTTCCATCGCAGTAAGGCTTATCGACCGAAGCGCCGCAACGACAAAATGCTGTTACCTTATTCTTGTGTGTTTCGTTGCCATCTTTATCCTTCACAGTCAGGTTTCCATACAACAACAGCGGACCACCGGGCGCTACTTCTACAATACTTTCGCCCTTTGTTTTTTTCGTCCGGCTTGCTTTATCCTTCTCATAAAAGCTGAGGGCGCCGCTTAGGCATTTATTGATTTGTTCAATGATGCAATCCGTAGTAGCGCCTTCCGGTTTTATCCACGGTCTTTCGTGCGGATTAAATACCGTCTATCAATCCGCTTTCGCCTTTCCAGCAAAAAGTAGAATGAATGAACATAGCTGGCTTCCAGACAATCGTTATATCACTGTTGTTGTATGTTTTTGTAATGTCCTCCATAGCAATATCTTTAAACAAAATAATCGAAAAACTATAAAATACAAGAGCCGCCCTTTGTAAGATAGCGGCTCTTGTATATAAACACGTGTAAGGGAACTATCGTTGAACAATCAGCTTCTGCATGCTGATATTACCACTGTTATCCGTAATTTTTATATGGTAAACACCGTTGGCAAGTGATGTAATATTTACCGGTATGGTATTACTGCTTCCGTTCGCCGATAATGTTTGATGAATACAAATCCGGCCACTAGCATCTGCAATACTGATTTGCATTTTGCTGGATGTGGCATTGCTAATTAGCTTTAGATAAGCCACGCCATTGCGAACCGGGTTGGGATACAAAATCACTTTTGTGCCGCCGGTTGAAGCGTCTATTCTTACCACCGCAGAATAAGAAACATTGCCATCCTTATCTGTTGTTTTCAGCTTGTAGTAAACATAACTGGTTACGTGTACAGCAGCGACATCTCTGTCAGTAAACGCGTAGCTGTGCTGGGTTTCATTAGCAGCAGCAACGGTACCGATGTTTGTAAAATCAATACCATTGAACGACCGCAGAACTGTGAAGTTATTCAGGTTCTTTTCGTTGGAAGTGTTCCAGTTCAGCAGGATAGCGTCAATGCTTTTGTAGCCATTAAATGATAGCAATTGCAATGGCAAAACCAAACTGGCATTCTGGTCAACGAACACATGATACTCACCAGGCTGAAGTGTGTATTGTTGCGTGGTATTCGTTACTGTGAAAGAAGTTCCGGCTAAGTAATCATACCAGATTCCGGTGTGTGAAAAAGTAATACTGCCACTTGTAGCAACAACATCAAAGTTTCCGATGACTGCAATATCAAGTGGGGCAGAATTGATTTTTTCCCATTTGAAAGCACCACCTAAACTGTACGCAATACTGTCTTTCGGTGCTACAAAAGCTGGCAAATAAGCTGGGTAATTGCGCAGCGCAAATAAGCGTGCATATACGTTGCGTAGAGCCGCACGGTTTTGATCGGCTAAATAATCCCAGCGAATCGGTTTGGGGTCGGTGCGGCAATTATTGTTGACAGTAACACCATCAGAACATGTGTTGATAGAATAATCATAACCCAACTCGCCAAACTGCCACAGCATCTTAGGTGCTGGCTGCATAGCCCAAAACGCCGTTGCCATTGCGTTTCGCTGTAAACTGGTTGGAATGTTTTTTACATTGTATGATCCGTTGCTATTGCCATATTGTTCGTTTTTATACATCAGCCTTTCTTCATCGTGGCTTTCCATATAGGTAACAAGGTTGGGATTTGTCCAGCCTCTGTTGGCATAAATGCCATAGCTGAAATCAGAACCATTGTTATCTAAATAACCCATGGTTGCCTGGTTATAATTATAGTTTTCATTACCCCAGAGCATCAATCCATAATTACTCAATTCGGTTTCCTCACTGTTATCGCAAAAATGTTCGAGAATGCAATAGGAGCCTAGAACAGTTTGTTGTATGGTATCGTAGATGCGCTTCCAGGTTGTAATGCGGCTTAAGTCGTACGCCGACAATTGCGCATCAGTAGTGGTTTGGGTTTGAGTAAATCCCTTTGAGAAGTCCCAACGGAAACCATCTATTTTATAATTCGTTAGCCAATTCTCTACCACGCGCTGAACCAGTTCTTGCGTTGCCGGGCTTTCATGGTTAAAATCGTAGCCGAAAGAGTAAGCAGCATGGGGTGCTACCACGTTGTGCCATGGGTTATTAGCAGCTGGGCGATTGTTGATTGCATCCCAATATAATTGTACGGTTGGCGAAGAACCATAAGCATGGTTCATTACAATATCCATAATCACGGCAATACCTTGCTTGTGGCACTCATCAATGAATTGTTTCAGGGCTACATCGGTGCCATAATATTTATCTGGTGCAAAGAAAAAATCAGGATTGTAACCCCAGCTAATATTGCCTTCAAACTCATTAAACGGCATCACTTCAATAGCATTGACACCCGTGTTTTTTAAGTAAGTAATTGAGTCTTTCAACGTTTGCCAATTGTGATTGGCAATGAAATCGCGGATCAACAATTCATAGATTACAAGATTGCGCTTATCGGGTTTGGCGAAGTTGGTTATCTGCCAGGTATAAGCCGGTTTCGAGGTCTGCAACACGCTTACAATACCGGTTTGCCCGGCAGGGTAAGCTTTTAGTGATGGATAGGTAGCCGCATCTATATAAGTATCATTATTGGGGTCTAATATTTTCTCAGTGAACATATCAGCCACTTTCAACGTATCGTCTACCACGTATTGGTAAGCATATTCCTGGCCTTCCGTTAACCCTGAAAGAGTAAGCCAGTAGCGGGTTCCATCGGTTGTGCGATACATTTCATAGCCTGTAGAACGCGTCCAGTTGTTGAACTCGCCAATTACCGCGGCACGGGTTTTATAAGGTGCATACAATACCAGCGTTGCCGATGTGCCGTCGCTTCCATAGTTGATACCATCTCTTACGCCGGCAGGCAAATCTTTTGTAACCACTGCGCTGTTTACATAAAAAGAAAGCGTATCAGACTTTGTAACGGCTCCTGCTGTAGCGGTTGTAATAATCTGGTTATTGCCATTTACAGCGGTTCCCGTGGCCGTGATAGAAGTAACATTTGCGGCAGAAGTAAGCGATACTCCGTTATAAAAAATCTGCATTGTAGCGCTACTGCTCGCTACAGCAGAAATCGCAACCGGGTTGCCGGCGGTGTAGGTTACCAATTCGGGTATTGGTGTGAATGTTGGCTGGCGGAGAGGAGAAGTAATGCGGGTTTGAAGACTAGCATCATAAACCGGCACATACATATCGCTGCCATCGCTGTTCCGCAGAGCTTTGCTGCCATCGCCGCTGCGAAAAAGAATGGCTATTTTCAATATGGTTTCCGAAGGGCTGGTAACGCCAAAATAAGTGCGCAGATTAGAACTGATGGTGAATGACCATTTGTTGTTGCCAAGCGAAACAGCTTTGTAAGCAGGGTCGGTTGTTCCCCATACCGATGATACATGGCTCCATTGTCCATTACTTGTAGTTGTCACTACGCCAATGTGAACATATACATCGTTTGGATTATAATTCAGAAGACCCTGATTGCCTTTGGTGGCATCGGCGGTAATAACATTATTGGTGGTTTGTTCCGTAATGAAACTGGGCGACCAGGAAAGTAACTGGCTGTGTGCCATGGAAAACAGGAGCACACAGAAGACTGTAAATGATAATTTCATAAGCTACAATCGTGTTTGAATGAATGTGTATTGTGTACACAAAGATTCATTGCTTTTGTGAAAGAACCGAATTTTTTTACATCTTTTTGGCGGAATGAGAACAGGAGTAGGTAAAGAATAGAGCGGCGGATTTTATTCTCTTTTGATGGAATTTTATAAGCATAAGCTTTGGAAAAATGACAGCCACAATTTTAATCGAAAGATTCGATGGCTTATTAATAATTTATTGGCAAATAAAACCATTCTCCAATAAAAGAATAATTATTGCCGGTCAATGTTGTTTTAATAACAATCAGTAGTATAGCTATCAAACTTTAGTTAACAACCCAGATACAGATAGATGAAACGCTTTCAGATAAATATCACACAAGCTACTTAAACTACCTGATATTTTTTTTTGTAGCAACAAACGATATCTGAATTAAATGAGTATAGAAACAAAGGCTTAGTGTTAACTGATATCTTAACGAATCAACATCACCGTTCCGGTAAAAGGGATTATATCATTTTCGCATTCAACTTCTATTTTATAAATATAGGTATCCGTGGGTAAAAGCTGCGAACGATAAGTGCCATCCCAGCCTTGCCGGGCTGGACCAGTTACCGTGTTTTCTTTGTGAAAAACCACTACCCCGTTGCGGTTAAAAATGGTAAAGGAAATAATCTTACTGTCTGCAAAACTCAAAGGATAAAAGAAGTCGTTTTTACCATCGCTATTCGGCGTAAAAGCAGTTGGTAAAAAGATGCCGGCTTTATCACAAAGTAATGTTACTCGCACAGCATCGCTATCGCTGCAACCCGCAGCAGTGGTGGCAATAGCAGTATAGATACCACTTATCGATGCACTCAATACCGGCGTTGCACAATCGCTGCAACTCAAGCCGGTTGCGGGTTTCCAAAGCCATTTTACTACATCCGATGAGCTTGTAGTTGTCATCGTGTGCTTTAACCCGCGAGCAATGGTTATTGTCGAATCGACTATATTAAATTGTGGCGGCGACTGCACATTCACCGTTACGGCTTTACTATCGGTAAAGCAATGGTGGCTATCGCTGCCTGTAACTGTATAAATTGTTGTGTTGGCTGGCGTGGCGATAGGATCGGCAACAGTATTGTCATTTAATCCAGTGCCGGGTTGCCAGTTAAAAATATCAGTACCGGAAGCGTGAGGTTGCACAGAATTGCCTGTGCAAATAGCAAAGTCATTACTGGTCACCGAAACGGTTTGCCTGGATTGAACAGCTATAAAAACGGTGTCGCTGCTCGTACAGCCAAAAGTGTTAGTGCCGGTAACAACATAATTTGTAGAAGTGGCCGGCTGTGCGACGGGCGAAGCGCAACGGGTACAGCTAAGTTCATTATTAACCTGTTGCCAAGCGTACAAGTCGGCACCCGAAGCCTGCAAAGAAATAGTGTTGCCAGCGCACACAAAATTATCCAAGCCTGCATCCGTTTGCGGAAGGTCATAAACTGTAATCTTTTGATTGGCAGAATCAAAACAATTGCCGTTTAAAACGGCAATAGCCGTTATGGTATAACTTCCGGACTTTATATAAACAGCAGTAATATTTTGGCCGGTTTGTTGGCTACCATCACCGAGATTCCAAGTCCATTGCTGCACAGGCGCATTGCCTGAAATGCTTGCTGACAGTGGTGTCTGAGCAAATAGACAAGCATTGGAGGGTGTCTGTAAAGTAACGATAGGTTTAGTGGCGATTGTAACTGTGATGGTTTGAACCGAAGTAGCCGTGCAGCCACTTTTGGTAATAACCGTAAGCGTGATCTTATAGACGCCTGACGAATAATACGTATGCTGTGGATTGATCGCCGTTGAAGCCGGCGATGCATCGCCAAAACTCCAGGAATAATTAGCAATGACATCGTTGGAAGGTAAAGAAGCATTGGTAAAAGTAACAACAGCACTATCGCAGGATGCTTTGACTATATAAGTAAAATCAGCCAATGCTCCTTTAGCGATAATAGGTTGTACACTGGTAAAAGAATCGGTGCATCCAATGGCATCTGTAATCATTAATTTGGGTGTAAAACTACCGCCTGACTGATAGGTATGCAAATGGGTAACAGCGTTTACATTATCTGTTTCTCCATTGCCATACACCCAGGCATCAGTTACAATGTTGTGAATATTATCGGTATTGCTTTGGTTAGTGAATGTAACGTCAAGAGGTAAGCAATCTCCGTTTTGTGAAGTGGTAAAAAATGCAGTTGGTCCATATACATGAAGCGGTGAATTGAAATAAATATTCTGGCTGCATTTGTTTACATATTGAACAGTAACAAAAGGGTTGTAATCGTTGTTTTTTGTGTAAATATGTGATACCATACTATCGTTTACTTGTACTGAGCCATCACCCAGGTTCCAGGTGTATTTAATAATAGATCCAGAGTTGCTGGCTGCAGTAAAACGGATGCTGTCGTTACGGCAAACGAATCCATTAGCCGGCTGCATTTGAAGGATTGGCTTTTCATCGGTAACCACAATAATTGCAGTATCGCTGCTGGTGCAGCCATTGTTATTGCCGGCTTTTAATTTTACCGCATACGTGCCTGCTTTTGCAAACATGTGTTGCGGGCTTTGCAGAGAAGATGTTTGTGAATCATCAAAATCCCATTGCCATGTATTAGGTTGCTGCGAGTGGTCTGTAAACTGCACCTGCAAAGGGTTTAAGCAATTATAATCAAACGTAAATCCAGCTATCGGCGGTAATATGGTAACAATATTCTTTATTGTTTTCGGATCGGCATTACACCCTTTGTTCGATTCATAAAGTGTTACATCGTTAGACCCGATTTTGGTAAAAACGTGTACCGGGTTGGGCGAACCACTGGTGGAAAGACCATCGCCGAAATTGTAATTCCAGGAAGTAACGGTTCCCACAGATTTATCTATAAACTGAACCGGAACAGCGGCGCAAACCGCAGCCTTATCCACCGTAAAATCAGCAGTAGGTTTGGTGCCGGCTGCCACGGCTTGTTTCAAAGTATAGGAACCAGTGCAACCATTTTGTGTAGTAACCGTAAGCGATACATTGTAGTATCCTTCGGTGCTATAAGTATGGCTCAACTGAGAGCCGCTTACATGCAGGTTGTTGTCGCCCGTATTCCAGTCGTAAGAAACAACCGGATCGGGCGACGTGATGTTCGCGTCGGAAGTAATGTCTTCGGGCACGCAGCCGCTTTTAGGCAAGGCAGTAAAACTGCTGATAACCGGTGGCCCCAACCGCACTAAAGCGTTCTTGCTAACTGTATCGCTGCAGCCATCGCCGTTGAAGGCAACCAGAGAAGGAGAGAAGGTTCCGGCTTTGTTGTAAGTATAATTTATATCGGTTTGTGTTGATAAATTTCCATCGCCAAAAAGCCATTGATAAGTATCAGCGTTTGTGCTGCTATTGGTGAAAGTAATCGTTGAAGAAAGTGTACAGCTTTGCAGGTTGCCCGATTGACTAAAACCTGCAACCGGCTTATCTTTCACAGTAATGGTTTTTTGCGCGCTTTGCGTGCAGTTGCCAAAACCGGCAATCATTTTTATATCATAATTACCTGCTGTTGTAAAAGTGTGAGTCAACATATTGCCGTTGCCCGCAAGGGTGCCATTGATATACCATGATATGCTTAACGGATTAGGGTTAGATGTGTTAGTAAATGTGGCAGGTGCATTTTTACAAACTACCGAATAGCTGCTGAAACTCGCAACTGCAGAACCAATGGAAAAGGTCTGAATTGCTGTATCGTTGCAACCTTGTCGCGTCGAGGTAATGAGCCTTACATTATCATTTCCATTGGTAGCAAAAATAGTAGAAACCGATGAGCCGGTGGCTGTTTTACCGTTGCCGAAGTTCCATAAATATTGAACGGTATCCTGGTAATTGGAAGCGTTAAATGTAAAAGAAGATGGTGCCGAACAAACGTTATCGTATTGGTAAGTAAAGCCAGCTTTTATACTGCCGATGATGATAATATTTTTGGTAGTAGAAGAAGAGGAATTACTGTTGCTGACCGTTAGTTTCACAGAATACTGGCCTGCTGTCGTATAAACTTCCGAAGGGTTTTGTAAAGAAGACGTATTTCCATTACCAAAGTCCCATTGCCATTTTGTAGGCGATCCTTTGGTGCTGTCGGAAAACCGAACAACAATGGGGGCGCAACCTGCCGGTACTACAGCAGCAAAATCAGGCTGCACCTGTGCTTCTGAAACACAGAAGAAGGCGCAGGCAATAACAGTAACAAATAATTTATAAAAACGGGCCAACAGTTATGTTTTTGGATATAGATTTTAAAGCCAACATTTACTATACGATGATAACTCTCCAATCAGTCGTTATTATAACGTTAGTATTGCTTTTCTATACACACAAAAGAAGCCAGATTAATTATAAACACAACTTTAATAAAAATTTTATTGAATTGACGACAAAAGCCCAAGACTTATTTTATTCTTAATAACCAATTACTTTTATGAAATCACTTACCAGATAGCTCATCAGTTTTCCTACTGTTTCCACATTATAATTTTCGGTCGTTCTGCTAAAAGGTTCAGCAATATGAAGATAGGCAGGCTGTGAATGCGTAGCAGAAAGGTGCAGGTATTGTCTCGCCTGTAGTGGCGACACGCCGATGCCCGAACCTGTTGTGCCTTGAATATTTTCAAGGTCAAGCTCAACACCACATAACGTATCTGCGGTGAAAGAAATGGCATGATGAACAGCATCGGCAAAACTTTGTTTGCCATGAATAAAAATGTCTTCGTATGTGACGAAATCGAAGAACGGATTGTTGGCGATATCAAGCCAGGTATTCTGAGGTAACTGGTTTTCGTGTATACCTATCACGCAATGCTTTTGCAAATAGCCATCCTCATCGGCATAGCGAAGCGCATTAGCACTATGCCTGCCTTCCATAGGTTTGTACTCGGCATGTGAATCTAAATTTATGACATTAATTTGTGCCAACGGCACAATACCTGCTTTGTGCCAGCCTTTGGCTGCGCCTTTAATACAGCCATATGCATTGCCATGTCCACCACTGATAACAACTGGTATTTTGCGAAGCGAGGTTATAATCTTCACCACGCTTTCCACAGCATCATCAATTGCATTTACACTGTGCCGATAAGCCTCTATCCGTTCTTCCGGCTTGCCGGCATTACTTTCTATTACTTCTCCCACGCCGGCAAAGTTGAGATGACCTAACAGCAGCACATCGCTGCCATCAAAGAAGTCGTTGCTTTGAATGTTGAGAAAAGAATGAAGGAAAGACAGCCAGGCGCTGGTTGCAGAACCTTTTGCATTGTTTGCCTTGATGCCAATATCTTCCGGTACGCCCACAATTACAAAACGAACTTTGCTTAGCTGCAGTTGTGCCTCGATGTTGCTACTATCGGGCAGCGTTTGAATCACTTCGCCAATCTTCGTCTCGAACCGGCGAAGTTGAGTATAAGACAGTACGATTTCTTTATTATAAACTTTTAATTGTTGGCTAAGCATGGATATGGTTTAACTAATGAATAAACTAATATAATAAGTAAGTAATAAGCCTCGGCCGATGAACGAAGATACACGAAACAATAAGTATCGTTCATCCTGATAAAGGCTCATAGTTGAAGTAATGTAAGAAAGGATGCAGATTAAAAAATAAACGGCATATCTGAACGGGTACGAACTGAGTCAAAAGTTTTCATCAACATTTAGGTATGTAGTGTATCCGCTTGAAATAATTAAACCGTCATTCCGCAATTGCCCTCATCATTGCTTGTTATGAATCACTTTCGCGAGGGTTTCTGCGAAATCTCGTATTTCAAATTGAGACATTACCTGCGGGTATTAAATTTTGAATTTTATTTTAAAAATATTTAATTTTAT
>CAZZZH010000176.1:0-9785 GCA_964658445.1 Ilyomonas sp. | reverse complement strand
CCTGCCATCGTTCTGTATGGCTACGTCATCAATAAAATTAAGAAAGCCACCTGTTACAGTATGATCAGTTCGTCCATTACTGCCAAAGCTATTATCGTAAGTACCATTGGTGGTATATCGCTCCGTGTGAAAGTCGATGCTGCTGATGCCATTGCTATAACCCGCCGATACAATACTACCATCCGACTGTATTGCTACCGCATTAGCTTCTCCAAGAGTGCTGCTCACCACAATACCATTGTCTCCAAAACCCGCATCTGCACTGCCATTGCTGTTGTAGCGCGCCGTAAAGAAATAATAATTCGGTGTAATCAAATCGGGTGCAGTCTGCCCGCAAACCACGATCTTTCCATCGGGTTGCAGGGCAATAGCATTTACAATATCATCGGCGTTAAAACCAGTGAGCAAAGCGCCGTTGTTGCCAAACGAAGAATCGATTGAGCCTGTGGGAAGAAAGCGTGCTAAGGCAATGGTAGCTTCTGAGCCGGCGCCGTAGCCGGCAGCAATTATTTTACCATCGGGCAATAAAGCAATGGCATTAATTTCAGCTGTAGCAAAACTGTGCGTATCTCCATCCGGAAACTTAATGTAAGTGGTGCCTCCGGTTCCAAAACTTGAATCTTTGCTACCATTGGGCAACAATCTGTCGAGAAGAAATGTATTGACACCTTGATATAAACCGGAACTACCGATAATAATTTTTTTATCGGTTTGAGAGACGATGGCTTTTTCATATATCTTCCGCGCAGGATCGGTAAGCATGCCGCCATTTCCAAAAGAAGAAGATAAAGTGCCGGGCTGTGCAAAAAGAAGGATGAATTTGCCTAATAAAAGAACTAATAGAAGGGATGCCTTGGTGATTGATTTCATAAGAAGCAGTTATTCGAAATCAAAGTAAAGGTTTTTTAACACTTCAGATGGCTTTTGAAAAATATAATCGGTAAATCACATTCGTTTATTTAGTCCGGCCGATTGCCAAAAACTATCTCTGTATAGTTGTATCGGCACTAATCACTGGAGGAACAAGGCAAGCTAACAGTTTGTCGCGACTATACATTCAGCAGAAAAAATCAGCTGGCAGCCGTTGCCGGATGAAGCCTTCCTGTTACCTTTGATATGCCGCACCCTTAATAGAACGCTTAAAACATTTAAAATCTAAATTAATCAAAGAACTATGCTAAGGAAAACCACACCTCTGCTTCTTGCCACGCTTATGGTGGCTTTAGCAACCACCGCACAAATTTCTGTTATCACACAGCACAATGATCTTCTGCGCAGCGGATGGAATAATAAAGAAACCAAGCTGACACCTTCTAACGTGAATGTGCGCCAATTTGGAGCTCTGTTTCGAGTAACGGTAGACGACCAAATGTATGCACAGCCGCTTGTGGTGGCTAATGTTTCCATTGCGGGTGGCAAGCACAATGTTGTTTATGCGGCTACTGTAAACAATACAGTGTATGCAGTAGATGGGGATAATGGATCGGTTTACTGGTCTAAGAACTACACACCTGCATTGCAACGACCGCCCAAAAATACAGATATGACTAACGCCTGTGGCGGCAACTACAGAGACATTACAGGCAATATAGGTATTGTGGGCACACCGGTTATTGACAGTGCTGCACAAACTATTTATTTTGTAGCCCGCAGCATAGATAACAACAGCCATTTTTACCAATATCTTCATGCCGTTGACATTAAAACAGGTAACGAAAAATCGGGCAGTCCTGTACTAATAACTGCATCGGTGCCAGGTGCCGGCGCTGGCAACATAAACTTTATCGTGTATTTCGATCCCCAGAAAAATAACCAGCGGCAAGCGCTTACGCTGGCTAACGGAATTGTGTATATCACCTTTTCATCGCACTGCGATTGGGGTCCATATCACGGATGGGTATTAGGCTATGATAAAGCTTCACTACAGCAAAAATCGGTGTACAATGTGACGGCCGATGGATATAACGCCGGCATTTGGCAAAGTGGAGGTGGTCCATCGGTTGATGGCAATAACATGTACATAGTAACGGGCAATGGCTCAATGGGAAGCGGCGGCAATACATCTGACTTTCGCCAACGGGGCGAGAGTGCACTGCAACTGAATATTGCTAATGCCTCTTCGATAACAGTGAATGATTTTTTTACACCCAAAAACTATGCTGACCTCGAAGCTGCCGACCTTGACTATGGAAGCATGGCGGCTTTTCTTATACCCAATACCAATCTCTATCTTACGGGTTGCAAAGATGGCAATCTGTATCTGCTGGATACTGCAAATTTAGGAGGCTACAACACGTCTACCAATAATGTAAAACAGACCATAGCGTTGGGCTCTAATGTATCGCTTCGGTGCCAGCCCTCTTATTATCGCAGCGCCAGTAAAGAGTTTGTGTATGTATGGTCGGAGAACTCGCAGTTAAAAGCTTTTCCTTTCAGCAGGTCGGCCGGCAATCTAGATGTGGCCAATCTCGTTACAGGCAGCATCTCCGGACCATCAGGCCAGAATGGTGCCGTGCTAAGCACCTCTTCCAATAACAGCCCGGATGGTACGGGTATCGTTTGGGCAAGTTATGCGTCTAACGGCGATGCAAATCAATCCACGCGTCCGGGTATTCTGCGCGCGTTTGATGCCAATGACATTACCAAAGAGCTTTGGAACTCTGACCAGAATGCTACGCGCGATGCCGTAGGAAGCTATGCTAAATTTTCGGCACCAACGATTGCCAATGGTAAAGTTTATCTGCCTACTTTTTCCAATCAGCTTGTGGTATATGGCGTTATTGATAGTTCTGTACAAAGCAATTGCACTACTAATCTTGCGCTTAATCAGCCAGCTTATGCTTCGTCGGTAGAAAGCGGCTCTACTCATTTTGCATCGCAGGCAGTAGATGGCAACGATACTACTAGATGGGCAAGCGAGCTATACATCGACCCGCAATGGATCTATGTTGATCTTGGGAAAAGAGATTCTTTGTGCAATGTAACCTTGCATTGGGAGTATGCTTTGGCGCAGGATTTCCAGGTACAGGTAGCCGATGATACATCACATTGGAATACCGTCAGCACCATTACCGGCAATACGGCTTTTCTCAACAGCATCAATTTGAAAGCTGCCGGCCGATATGTAAGAATATATTGCACCAAACGTGGCAGTCCGTATGGCTATTCGTTGTACGAACTACAGGCTTTTGGTAGCACCATTCAAACCTGTTCTACGCCAACGGGTGTTACAGTGAACAGTATAGATACAGCCGATGCGGTAATAAGATGGAACCCTATAAACGGCGCTTCAGGCTATAATGTACAATACAGACTTTCATCATCATCTTCCTGGACAACTATCAATACAAAAGCCGATACGGTAAAGCTTACTGGGCTTAGCTGCGGTAACTATTACAACTACCGCGTGCAAACCACCTGCTCCGGCACCGATGTTAGCACCTACTCTTCGCCGGGTAGTTTCAATACGCTGTCGTGCAGCAATTGCGGCTTTTTGCCAACTCGCGTTTACACAGCCGATATTGGCAATGTAAACGTTGGCGGCGAAGCGTGCTTTACGGCGCCTAATACTTACTTAGTGAAAGGATCTGGCAAAGACATTGGCGATAGCACAGATGCCTTCCGGTTTGTTTATAAAACATTTACTGGCGACGGCAGGGTAGATGTACTTGTGCAGGCTCAGGACAGCACCGACCCATTAAATAAAGCAGGTGTTATGTTTCGCCAGACGCTGAATGCTAATTCCCGCAATGTTTTCATGGCGCTAACCAGTGGCAGAGGCGCTATTTTTCAATCGAGAAAAGTACCAGGGCTTACAACAACGGGAAGCAACACAGCCGGATTGAAAGCACCGTATTATGTGCGTCTTGTAAAAAGCGGAACTACCTATAAAGGATATGTTTCTTCAAACGGTGTCAAGTGGACGCTGGTATCTTCAGCTACTGTTCCGATGGGGGCTAATGGCTCGGCGATCTATGCTGGTCTCGCTGTTACAAGCCATAACAATAAGAAGCTATCGGTTGTAACGTTTAAGAAGTTCAACATTGTGTTCGACAGTTCTGCCGCGGCAGCTAATGACGATGAGCAGGGCGATTTTTTTGTAAGGAAAAATCTGGAGCTGAAAAAGCTGAACGAAGACATGAAATTCTCGGTTTATCCTAATCCTTCTGCCGGAAATTTTACTGTTGATTTCTCGGTGCAACAACCGCAGCCGGTTACGGTTTCTGTTCTTGGTTTAAGCGATGGTAAAGTTTATTACCAGGAAAACCTGAATAGCTTTTCGGGCAATTACCATAAAGACAATACAACGTTCCGCTTGAATAACGGTTCTTATATTTTGTTTGTAAAAACGGCTGCAGGCACGCTCAGCAAAACGCTTTTACTGGAAAAATAAACACAAGAAGAAGTTATGGATTTTTTATAGCGCACAAAGCTTGTAAAACCTACCGGGAGCCTAATTGATAACAATGCCTTGCTGATAAAGCAGGGCATTGTTGTTAAGAGTAGTCTAATCAATTTTTTATATGAAAATGATAACGAAACAGGGTAAAGGAAGAAAGGAGTTGATACGATTAAAAGAAACGAAGTAATGTTACTTCAACAAGCCATGTCGTTTATAAAGCATGATAGGAATGTTCTTACAGGCTCTCGTTTTTATAAACAAAAAGCGCTGCTACCTTCGAATTTTTAGACTAGTAAAATGATATCAGGAGTTTAGATTTCTTATTTAGCAAAGACTAAAAGTGTTTGAATTAACTGAGTAACTACTGGTTAAAGTATAGCTTAATTTACCAGTGGTAAAGATGATAAATGGGTAAGATAAACGCAGTATTTATATCTTCTCGAACACCAGCCGGTAATGGTCCATCGCTTCTCTTTCAAAGCATATTTTATTGGGGCTAATGCGGAACACGGCGACTTGGTGACGAAACTCTTTGTTCGACAAATATTTCGGAATGAGCGAAGCATACAGCCAGTATTTTTTCAGGTTAAAAGCCCGGAATTTCTTTCGCCAACATTTTATGGTTTGAATATAATCGAGCCGCCCGCTACTTTTAGAAATCAGCTTCATAAACGGTGCTGCATTCTTAATTACCTGTTCATCGCTGTAAGGTAGCCACGAGCCTGGAAACTGTTTCACCATCAGGGCTAAAGCATATTCATTGGAGTTTTTATCTGCATCTACACTTATGTCTTCAAAGCGGGGCGTGTTCTTGCTAAACACCATTGTTTGCATATAAAAACGTCCGCCTTTTGGCAGCAAGTCACTTACGGTTTTAAAGAACTGCGTATAAATTTCATCTTGCTTGCCTGCCTGAAACTCTTCTACCGAACAAAAATGCTCAAGCCCACCAATGCAGGTAACGGCATCAAAGGTTCCGAATGTATCCGGCGTGATGGTACGACAGTCCATGATCTTTACATCAAGCCCATTTTTTACATCTGCTTCTGCTTGGCCAGTAGACAAAGTGACTCCTATTCCTTTGGCGCCCAATTGACGAATGTAATTAAGAAAAGGCCCCCAACCGCAGGCCATATCCAGCACTTTTGTGCCTTTGCCAATGCCCAGGCTTTCGGCAATAAACTGGTGTTTTTTTCTTTGCGCTTCTTCTACCGACATGGAGAAGTCTCCATCGAAGCGGGCGCCACTGTAGTCAGCCATTTCACCAAAGCTTAGCCGGAATATTTTATCAATAGTAGTATAAGTAAAATCGAGGTCTTGCTTATCAGCCATAGTACGAAGTTTGTAAAAAAATTAAAGGACAGGTTGAGCAATCGGTTCTCTGCCTAATGCTTTCAGCAGCCTTACGTGCGAAGCTATCGCGCCCCGGAATGTTGCGCTTTCATTGTATCGAAGCTGATAATCGGATGCTGTTTCTTTAACCATTTCGGAAATGGCTTTGTAATGAACATGGCAAATGCGCGGATACAGATGGTGTTCGATCTGGAAGTTAAGTCCACCGCACAAGAAAGTCAGCAACGAATTGTTTCTACCAAAATCAGCTGTAGTATATAGCTGGTGCACAGCCCATGTGTTTTCCATGGTTCCTGTATCGCTTGGTATAGGGAAGTCGGTTTCTTCCACTACATGAGCAAGCATGAAAATGATAGCCATAGTCAGACCTTGCACAGCATGCATAAGGAGAAAGCCTAACAGAATTTGCCACCATAAGGCTTTAATAAGTACAAAAGGCAATACCACAAAGAGCGTATAGTAAATTGCTTTTGAAAGAAAAAGAATGACATATTGTACTGGGGGGTGACTTTTATTATCGTAGTTGCCAATCTCTTTTTTAAAAAATTTTACGTAATCTTTTATGAATACCCACATTAAAGAAGCTAAGCTATAAAAGAAGAAAGCGTACCAGTACTGATGGCGATGAACTTTGCGTAATTTTTGGTTGGGCGACATACGCAACAATGGAATCAACTGAATATCTTCATCGTGCCCATCTATGTTAGTATAGGTGTGATGAACAATATTGTGCGTAATATTCCACATGTAACTGTTTGCACCGATGACATTGAACGTATAGCCTAATATCAAATTCACTGTTTTATTACCTGATAATGAACCATGCACCGCATCGTGAGAAATATTAAGACCAATAAAGGCAGTAAAAAAACCCAGTACAATCCATAACAGGAATTGTACGGCAACCGGGGTATTAGAAAATAGTAAAAGGGAATAAGCAGAAATAAATACAATTGGATAAAAAAGCAATTTGAAGGTCATCACACTGTTACCTTTCTTCGAAATCTGATTTGAGGAAAAATAGTCATCAACTTTTTTGTTGAGTATTGTGTGGAAATCAGAAGTTTTAATCTTTGGGAACTTTACTTTAATCGACAAGAAGTAGATTTTTAATGTGATGAATTTGTTCTAAAAAAAGGCAGCATCTTTTAGAGACTTGAAAGATAGCTATATTTTCGCTAACTGATTGTTAATGAAAAAATACTGCCCTTTAATTGTCTTTTCTATTAAGCTTTCAGCAGCTTAGTATTTCAAAAGTTTTTGGCTAAAATTTTCAGCTATCTTGTTGAGAAAACACAGGTATATAACTTAAGATTTCCCCTACCTTTTTTGTGCAAAAAGTTACTGATATTGTAAAAAAGAATTCTGATGTTTACTAGGAGTAGGTAAATTTATGAACGCTCAAGGTTGACAATTTAGAGATTTGGATTTGATATAAAACTTTTACAATTACACAATTCACACATTCCCTTTTTATAGAAGAATCCGTTTAGCAATAATAAAAATAGCCGACCCAAAGTAGTCGTTACAATTTTGATTACTGATTAAGATCGTGCAATTATCATTGACTTGTAATAAAAAAAATTAGATGGCATTATCCAAATTGTACCATGACAAACGAACAGATAGACAACTTCTTAACTGAAGAAACGTTAACTAAAGTTGTAAACGTAAACTTCAAATCGCGCAATTCTATTCAGGGAATATTCCTTGCCGGAAACGATTTTGAAGATCTCAAGTCGAAGAATTTATGGCGTATTATACCCATCGCAAGAATTGAAGACTATAAAAAAACAAATAACTTAGGATTGTCTCGCATTTACAACGGATCAGATTTTACTAAGTTGAAAGTATAAAATTCTTCTTCGTTCTTTACTCCTGCTTGCTAATTTTGGATTGCCAAAAATTGTTGGATATTATGCTTGTCTGAATTAAAATACTATCAGTAGAGAAAACTTTTACATTGATAATGTTTTTACAAATCATCAGTAATACTTTCTCTCCGTTAGGTTTCCTGCTCTAAATCAGACAAGCATGTATTTCGTTTTATTTCCCAGATAAAATGTAAACGGATGGAATTATTACCTGTAGATGTTGTAAACGATATAACACCTGAAGAGTTCAGGGAACGATATTTTATTCCTAAGATACCAGTCGTAATGCGCAATATGGCAAGACAATGGCCGGCTTATTCTAAATGGGATTGGGAATATCTGAAACAGGCAGCCGGTAGCAAAAAGCTGGGCATCTATAACAATGTCAAAAGTGACGCTTACACTCCTATCAATAAGGCAGATGATTACACCACATTTGGCGAGTATATAGACATGATAAAAAAAGGACCTGCTCAATGGCGCATCTTTTTCTTCAATATCTTCAGCCACGCACCTCAACTAAAAAAAGATTTCAGTTGGCCGGACGATTACATAAAAGGTTTTTTAAAAAGTCTGCCTTCCCTTTTTGCGGGCGGCGAAGGCTCTATAACTCACATGCACTTTGACATTGATTTTCCTCATATCATACACACGCAATTTATTGGCAGAAAACGGGTTTTATTGTTTCCCAATAAAGAGAAATACAAACTTTATCGAAAACCATTTGAAGTACTAAGCTTGGCTGATTTCAGCAATTATTATAACTCGGAAACCAGTAAAATAGACAAGCAAAAATTTCCTGCCATCGATCTTGCAAAAGGTTATGATCTGATTTTAGAGCACGGAGATACTTTATTTATGCCCAGTGGTTACTGGCATCATATGGAATATCTGGAAAGCGGGTTTGCCATGAGCTTGCGGGCTTTCGACCATACTCTACCAGGAAAGCTTAGAGGTGCTTGGAATGTAGTTGGAATGCGTAATATCGATACTTTATTAAAGAAAACTTTCCCTATTCCTTGGTACAACTGGAAACAGAAAAAAATATTTGCAGCTGCTGATAAAGAACTGTCTATCTAACATCTTTCCTGCTTTTACAATTTTAGAATACAATCTAATTTTGTATTCAATATAACGTCTTTTGTCTGGAAGTAAAACCAATCCATTTTAGAATATCTATTCAAGTAATATTGGCAACATGAACGTGAGTTCAATATCACCAAGCTCCACAAGTAATCTTCGTTTTATATTAATTTCTAAGTTTAATTTTCAATTCTGGATTTCTTCATTAAAGTTAAGTGCAAGTTTCCTTTAAAGTCAAGCTAATAAATAATTATGATGAACATTATCAAAGACTCCTCTTGTATAAGCGATTAGAGGTGGCTGTTTGTTCTAAATCAATTAGTTTCTTAAAAGTGTATCCTTTTATATCTTTCACTATTTTGATGTTGAACTAATATAGCACCTGCTTGCAAATACATTAAACCTGTTAAAAAATAAAAATTATAGAAAACATCTTCAATTGAATTTGCTGATACGAAATCCATATCTATATTTGCAACCCCAATCACAAAAGGGATGTTCTTTCAAAAAGTAAAAGGGTTCTTAAAGAAGAAAAAATTATTGTTCGCTTTGTTCTTCTTTATGGGTAATGTTCTTATTTTTGTCGCCCAATTTTAAGATAAAATCAAAGAGTTAGTCTCTGAAAATTTCTTCGAAAAAAAGTTTGGTTGATAAGCATCACAACGTTACTTTTGCACCCCGCTTTAAAAGCATTAGTTCTTTACAGATAAAATGATAAGTGATTGCAAAAATGTCCTTTATCATTTCTTTATCAAGGTTTTTTTCAAAAAGATTTGGCGGTTTAGAAAAAGCTTATACCTTTGCAACCCCAAACGAAAATATCGCTCGCAAAGAGCACAAGTTCTTACACAAATTATCAAATGAGGCATTGGGTCTGAAGGTTCAAAACCTTATCATTTGCAGTATCAAAATCAGTTAGCTGATTACGATTAAGTTCTTTGAAAGATTGGAAACAACAGTACGTAATTTTTGAATTTTTATATTCTTAACTACGGTAAGTTTTAAACGTAACATAATTAGAATAAACAGACCGTTAATTTCTATTTAATTGAGAATTTAATAGTCAGTGTTCA
>CAZZZH010000175.1:0-9800 GCA_964658445.1 Ilyomonas sp. | reverse complement strand
CGATGGTTACGAAGCTGACAAGCAAGACTTAATTGTATCAAACGGCAAAGTAACAATGAACTTAACAGCCAGCCGGGACGATATTCATGTAGAAAGTTTTAAGTGGAGCGACGATGACAAGAACTTGTTTTTTATTGCCCCAAAAGATGGTACGCTGCAATTGTTTGAGGTGAATTATCCGGGTATGACCAAGATTGCCGTTACGGTAAAACAGATCACCAAAGGCGAATTTGATATCAGCGGTATTGTGGGGCAAAAAGGCAATACACTGTTGGTAACCAAAACCGATTTTAACCATGCGGCTGAGGTTTATTCGGTTGATATTAGTAATGGAAATTTAAAGCAGCTTACCCATGTGAACGATAGCATATACAGCAGTCTGGCTATGTGTTCGTGGCAAAAGAAATATGTAACCACAAAAGATGGTAAGCAAATGCTGGTATGGGTTGTTTTCCCGCCGCATTTCGATTCAACAAAAAAGTATCCGACGCTGCTGTATTGCCAGGGCGGACCGCAATCAGCGCTTACGCAGTTCTATTCGTTCCGCTGGAATTTTCAGTTGATTGCATCGAACGGTTATGTGATAGTAGCGCCCGATAGAAGAGGCATGCCCGGCTTCGGTACTCAATGGAATGAGCAGGTAAGTAAAGATTGGGGTGGACAAGTGATAAACGATTATCTCAGCGCCATCGATGCGGTTTCCAAACAACCCTATGTTGATACAGCGCACCGGGGCTGCGTGGGCGCAAGCTTTGGCGGCTTCAGCGTATTTGCGCTCGAAGGCGTGCACAACCATCGCTTCAAAACGTTTATTGCACACGATGGTGTTTTCGATTTTAGAAGTATGTATGGCACAACCGATGAAATGTGGTTTGAGAACTGGGAGAAAGGCGGTCCTTACTGGGATAAAAACAATGCTGTAGCCCAACGCTCGTTTAGCCAAAGTCCCAGCAATTTTGTTGATAAATGGGACACACCGATTATGATTGTGCAAGGCGGCAAAGACTATCGTGTGCCTATCGAGCAAGGACAGGGGGCGTTTCAGGCAGCGCAGTTAAAAGGCATTAAAAGCCGCTTTTTATACCTGCCTGACGAAAACCATTGGGTACTGAAAGCGCAGGATGCCATGGTATGGCAACACGAGTTTTTTAAATGGCTGGACGAGACGTTGAAATAAATATTGCTCAGCTCTATGGATAGCATACTTAGGCTTGAACCGATAACAATCGATATAGATGCAACAAAGGACATCTACGCCAACGAGTATTGCCAGAGTTTGTTCGAAGTCTATCCGGTTTATTACAACAAAGTCGGCTATCATACGCCATGGATTGGATACTTCCTTGTGCGCGATAACGAAGTAGTAGGTTGCTGTGGTTTTGTGGAAAAACCCATTGATGGAAGAGTGGAAATTGCATACGGAACAAAGAAAGAATATGAAGGGCAAGGCATTGCTTCTTTTTCCTGCAAAGCCTTAACTGCATTGGCTTTGCAAACGGATTCAACATTACTCGTTACTGCTAAAACAGAACCTCGAAGCAATGCTTCCACAACTGTTTTGCAACGCAACGGATTTATTTATACCCGTGTGGTGCAAGACCATGAATCGGCAATGCGTGGGAATGGATTCATAAATCTAAAGACTGAGTTAACCAACAAAAAAGAGAGGCAACTATTAATTGTCTCTCTTTTTTATACAGCAAGTTTATAATTGCAGATTATAACTTCACACTCGTTGCCTTGCCGTCATAATTTACTACCTTATCAACCTGCCCGCTTTCTTCTTCACCGGTTCCCTTTCCTTCATTTACCATCACTACATTAAATACACGCTTGGCTAGCATCCCTGGATAAGCGCCCTTGCGTGGTGAAATAGTCAATGTTTTATTCTGATCATTCCAGTTAAAAGTAAAGGTTGCATAATCGCCTTTCTCGTAGTTATAAGTATCATTCGCATCTTCATACAACGTAAAGTTGCCATCCGCGCCGGGATAAATGCGCAGCTCAATGGTGGCTGCAGGATGTTGTGTTGCCCATTCCATCTCTTTACCCATGGGCACAATTGAACCTGCTTTCACAAACAATGGCATAATATCCATCGGTGCGGCTGCGTCTATCGTTTGCCCGCCTTGCAGTTGCTTACCCGTCCAGAAGTCAAACCAGGTAACGTTTTGTGGCAAATACACTTTCCTCGTTTTTATACTGTTATCTGCACCGGCAACAGAGTACAATTGCTTTGTAACCGGACTTACCAGGAAGGCAGAGCCAAACATATATTCATCCGGTATAGAGTACACAGCGGTATCTTCTCTAAAGTCGAATGCCAGCGAGCGCATGATGGTGTAATTATCCATCGTCACCTTTGCACCAAGCGAATAATTGTAAGGCAACAAACGATAGCGAAGGTTGTCATACTTTATTAAAATATTTCTTGTTGTATCGTCCCAATTCTTTGAAAACAAAGCCCGCTCGCCTTTGCCATGAATACGGAAGATAGGGCAGAAGGCACCGAACTGAAACCACCTCGTAAACAACTCGCGCATAGCGGGCTGCTTCCAGTCAGGAATCCCTTCTGGTGATGTTCTCGACAAGTAACCGCCAATATCAGATGTCCAATAAGGTAGTCCTGATGAACAGGCATTTAAACCTTGCGGAACCTGGTTGCGAAACGATGACCATGTTGTGGTGATATCCGACGACCAAAGTGTAGCTGCGTTGCGTTGCTGTCCAGCAAATGCTTGTCTTACCAATAAGAAAATACGTTTACCATTAATGTCTCTCCGCCATTTGTTATACAACCCTTCGGTATGCATCAATGAGTAAGAGTTAAAGTAATCAATGCCTTGCCCTGTATAAATCTTGGCAGTCTTTCTATCATTTGGATCAGATACATCCGGCTCGCATTGGTCTACCCACCAGGCATCCCAGCCATATCTTTTGATCAGGCTGTCTCTTGCCTGGTCCCAATACATTTCCCGCGCTGCAGGATTGTGTGCATCGTAGTAAGTATCGGGTGTATGCGTAATGATATTATTCCAAACCAGCGGAGTTAAATTGCCTGCTTTTTTCAATGCATCAAAATTATGAGTACCGCTGCCAAAGCAAGGCCAGATGGAAATCATTGCATGAAAATTTTCCCTGTGCAACTGATCAACCATTGCCTTCGGATTCGGATAAGCGGTTGGATACATTACATGCGAACCAATGGGCAATGGATACCAATAGTACCAATCCTGCACGATAGCATCGACCGGTATGTGCGCAGCACGATAAGCCGCTGCAGGTGCTAATACTTCATTTTGTGTTTTGTAACGATCCTGCGATTGAAATAAGCCAAATGCCCACTTCGGATACATCGGCGCTTTGCCCGTGACGTTGCGATAAGAGTTAATGATCTGATCGAAAGAAGGACCATAAAAGAAGTAGTAATCTACCATTTTACCACTTTCCGAAACATAAGTAAACTGGGTGTTGCTCTGCTCAGCTCCATACCATTTTGACTCGGCGTAGTTGTCCCAAAGCAACCCATAACCTCTTGTAGAAAGCAACACCGGCACTGCACCTGTCAAATATTTAATTGCCATATCCTGATTGCGACCTTTATAGTTGATGGATAAAGAGTCTTCCGGATGGCAGCCTAAGCCATACAAGCCTTCTGCTGCGGGCGATTGAAATGTAGTAGCGCAGCTATAAGTTTTGATACCCGCAATGGTTGTATCGTGCATTGCTTTGTTGTATTCATTGCCTTCTGCAAGAATGATATTGTCTGATAAGTCGGTGTAGGTAATGCTTTGCGTTGCTTTGTTTATTAGCACTTTCATTCTGGTGGTGGTGATGACAACGTTGTTGTCTTTCTCGGTTACGGTAAATCGTTTTGCAAAGGCATTAATGGGCTTTGCCACCAGCGATTGTTTACCTACTATGGAAGGTAAGCTTGTGTATTTTATCTCTGCAATATCATCTGCCGGCAGGTAAATATTCATTGCACCATTCATAAGTTTAAAGCTGGCGCCATACTCCGTTTTATTATACGATGTTACCTGTGCAAAAACCATAAAAGGCATTAAAAAGAAAAACGAAATGATGGCTACTAAACATTTTGATTTTGTACTGCTATATTTCATATTGCAAGGATAATTGTAAAGAATACAATTATAAAAATAAGGAATCAAGCTCATCTGGTTTGTAAAGAATACAATGAGAATAGATAAAATAGCATCATCGCGAATTTTACCCTACACGTTCTTCTTTTGTGGGTCGTATAATCATACGTAACGATTGATCTCTGCTGAAATAAGTTACCATCCAGTTTGCCAGCGTCTTTATACGGTTGCGCACATTTATCAGGTAAAGAACATGGATGAACAGCCATGCCAGCCAGGCAATAAATCCTCTAAAGTGAAGCTTGGGTTTCGGTATATCCGCTACCGCTTTGTTGCGACCTATGATAGCCATCGAGCCTTTGTCGAAATACTTGAAACGCTTAGCTGGCTTGCCTTCTGCCACAGCAATGAAGTTTTCTGCTACGTGCTTTCCCTGTTGTAAAGCTACCTGTGCTACCTGCGGATGACCTTCCGGAAAACCAGGGTCTGTAGTTTGTAAACAAGTATCGCCGATGGCATAAATGTTTGCCGTGTTTATTACTTTATTATTCTCATCTACCAGCAATCTTTTTCCGCGTCCATAGCATTCTTTCGGTATTCCTTCAAACACATGAGCCGTAACACCGGCTGCCCATATTAATGTTTTGGTGGGTATGGTTTCGCCGTTTGAAAGCATTACCTGATCATTTACAAAATCGTTCACGTGCAGGTTTAATTTTATCATCACGCCCATGTCGCTAAGTGCTTTGTAAGTGTCTTCCTGAGAAGCTTTGCTCATGGGTCCTAACAGCGCATTACCGCCATCAACAATAAAGATTTTGGATTTGTCGACGTTCTCTTTCAGTTCAGGATAGTCTTTGTTGATGATGAATTTTCGCATCTCGGCAAACATTCCCGATATTTCTACGCCGGTGGGACCACCACCGGCAATTACGATGTTGCGATACTTCACTTTGTCCTCTTCATTCGGCATCAGCGTAGCTTGCTCTAACAATTGTAGCAGCTTGTTGCGCATTGTAATGGCATCGCTTAACGTCTTCATGGGAATGGCATTTTTTTCAATATTTGTCATCCCGAAATAATTGGTTTCTGTGCCTGTAGCAAACACAAGTATATCATATGTTAGTTCTCCATTATCTAATATCACTTTGTTCTCCTCAGGCACTACTTTCAGCAAAGATGCCATACGAAGCCGCACCTGGGGCAGCTTGCGCAGCAACTTGCGGAACGGGTAGCTGATGTTGGATGGCTCCAGAAAACCAGTGGCGACCTGGTAAAGAAGCGGCGGGAAGAAATTGTAGTTATTTTTATCTATCAGCGTGATGTTGAAATGGTTGCTCTTGCCTAACTTCTTAATAAAATTGGTGCCGGCAAAACCGCCACCGATCACTATAATGTGCTTACCCATAGATTATAATTGAACCAATGCTAAAATGCGAAGGTAGCGACCAATTATAATGCCGTTATAAATACCGACTGGTTGATAGAAATTGTACAATGCTACTGCCCACTTACGACAATATGCAACAAAAAAGCGGCAAACAAAATTGCCGCTTTACTCACAAGTCATCTCCTGTCCAATCTTCCATTTGCCAGGCTAATTGTCTTTCCTTATTTCACCAGTAGATGACGTTGCTGAAGTATTTGTATTGCCTGTTAAATCTTCTACTTTCACTTCTGTGCTTCGTACGGTGTCGCGCACAGTTTCATTCCTTTCATTGGTTTCTTTGTCAATTGTTACTTCTTCTACTACGCGAGCTTGTTTCGATACTACAGGTACTTCGGCATATTCTTTCAACTCTATTTCACCTTCATTAAAAGAGTTGAAGTCACTATCAGTGGCGGCTCTGTTTACAGGCGTTCTATTCACATATACGCGTTCTTCTTTTAACCTAAGATTTTCTTCAACCGGGTTTTCAATGATGCGGCTTCTTAAGCGTTTACCACCGGTTTCTACCGTGCGTTTGCCTACTTGCAATTCTTCCTGAATAACCGGGATAGAAGTCTTTCCAGTCATGTCAGTATCGTTTGCATAGTTAGTCCTATCTGTTGTATTAAAGCTTCCGGTCGCGATATCCATATCTGGGGTGCTGGCAGAAGCGCCGGCTGTTTCGTTGAAAACTCCTACAGGTGCGGCTCCGGTATTGGTGTTATAATTATCGTAACCTTCTGCATCATCATCAACACTAATAGCTCCGTTATCATCAAGAATGTCGGCTGCTCTTTCGGCTTCATCTGCAGACTCTGCATGAACCGTAACGATGGAGTTACCACGCATGGCTGCTTGGCTGTAACGGTTGGTGTTGGTGTCGTCATCGCTGCCAAACAGATTTTTGAAAAAGCGCATTACACCACTTTCATGATCATTGTTTTTACTGTCGTTTTTGTTGTCTAGGTCAAAGTCGTTGTTGCGCGTGGCTGAATCATCTGTTGTGCTGCCGATAGATAGATCGACATTGTTGTGATCGAAGCCATTACTGGTTAATTGCTGCACGGCTTGCTGTGCTTCACTTGGCTTGCTAAATAAGCCGACTACTGTCTGTTTCATAATTGTACTTTTTGTTTTGTATTATGAGTAAATCTTTTAGCTTTTATTCTTCGTTTATAACGCGGTTTACCGTTACCGATTCAGTCTTCAAAAATACCTGGTGTTGCTCGGTTCGTTCTGTTACCTTCTTTGTTATCCTTATTTCTTCCACCAGCATCAGTCTTTTTACCAACACTTCTTTTAATACCGGAACAATGAGTGTATCACCTTCCTGCCGGGTTTGCGGCGCCTGCTCGTGTATCGTATTCATCGGCACATGCTCAATCACGTAGCCATCGCTGAGAAGGCTCACGTCAATTACTTCTTTGTTTTCAACAACAGACTTGGCAATTTTTATTGTTCCGGTTTCTATCGTTTTTTTACCGATAGTAGCCGTCTCTTCAATCACTGGTATCACCACCGGTGCAGACTGTGGTTGCAGATTGCTACTATCGTTAGAAAAAAAATCTTTATTTGCCATACAGGCAAAGAGTAATTGAAAAATTATGCCGAGACAGTTATTAATTGAAAGACTGACTTTTAATATAAAAAACCTAATCTGAGATAGTTGTGGAATGTGTAGAATGTTTGCCTGATAGATTAATCTATTGAGAGAGAAAATTTGTCAAAACCATTCTCTATGTAAGGTTCAAGGCAGTGGATGCTTATTTTTAAAAGGTAAAAGAAGACAACTAAAGGATACTAAAAAACAAGCAAACAAAACGGCTGCCGATAAAGTTATCAGCAGCCGTTACAATCAAATAAAATATGTCTATAATTTGTGTATCGAAATATCTCTGTACCATACTTCAAACCCATGGTCCTGCAAGGCAATGTGTCCGCTTTTAAAAGTGCCAAAGCCGGGCATGTCTTTAAACTTACTGCCAGCTACCAGTTTCTTCCAGTTGTCGTTCCATAGCGTGGTAGAAAGCGTGTGGGTGCCATTCAGATAAAAATCCAACTGACCATTATTGCTCTTTACTTCTACGGTATTCCATTCGCCAGCAGGTTTCACCGTCTCGGGCGAGCCACTGATTAAATCGTACAAATCGCCTGCTCTGTGCTTGATGATTTTTGCATCGGGATGGCCATCATTATCCAGCACCTGCATTTCCAGTCCGGTGTTCCAGGTCTCTTTGTATTGTGTAGTGTCTTCGTGTACAAAAAGAATAATACCGCTGTTGCCACCCTTCGATATTTTCCATTCTAATTTCAAATCGAAATTGCTGTACTCTTCATTGGTTATTAAATCTCCGCCGCCTTCTGATTGATAACCCTTGCTAGCAGCGGGTTTTAAATGAATGGCACTACTATCAACGCTCCATGCAGTACCTGGTTTATCCATCCCGTAAGTATGCCAACCGGCTAAGGTTTTGCCATCGAACAGGAGAGATGAATCGGTACCCGCAGCTGTAGCGGTGGTATCAGTATTTGTACTTGAAGTATCGCGGGTGGTAGTGTCGGCTACATTACTACCGCAAGACATCATCCCCAAAAGAAAAGCAGCCAAAGCTGCTTGTTGAAAGATTTTCATGAATGATTATTTGGTTTTTAATAATAAAACATATTTCGCCATCTGCTCTGCATCGGCTTCCGATACCTGCGGGTGTGGCGTCATCACTGCATTGTTGGTTTCTTCTCCCCAATCGTGCTTATCGTTAGCTCCGACACCGTTAATAATTCTATGAGCTAAATAGGTAACAGCAGTATCATTGCCTGCAAATTTGTTAGCTACATCCTGGTATGCCGGACCTACCAGTTTCTCGCTTACTTTATGGCAGGTAAGGCAATCGGAGGCACCTACCAAAGCAAGTCCTTTCTGATAATCGGGATTGCTGCTAACATCGCCGTTCGAAGCGGTTGAGCTATTGTCGGAAGACGATGTGGTTGAGTCTGAGCCACTACCTTTTGAACCGCTACCGCCGCAGGCTGCAAAAAAACCTGCAGCAGCTAAAATGACTATGTATTTTTTCATGTTTCCTGGTTTTATTTTTATAAATGAAAGATAGATTTACACGCCGAGGCTCCAGCCATTCTGATACTCGCGTTTTACAAACTGGTTAGCGTCATCGAAGTTGGTGATCTTCATATTATCGCCATCCCATAACAGTTTGATATAGCGACCTGGATGAGTGTACTCGTCTGTTTTGCCTTCCTGAAGCTTACGGATATTATAACTGCGGATAGCCAGATTACCCATCAATACCGATTCGGTTAATGGTCCTGCTACATCGAACCGTGAGCTTAAACTATTGGCTTCTTTACTGCCATAACCTTTCATACAAGCTTCTACCCAGGCTGCATAATGGCCATCAGCACTTCCAGGAACACGGGCAATGGTTTGTGGCACTTGTGTCTGGGCAGTTTTTGAAGTAGGCAGCAGTTGCGGGTTCAACCCATACGTACTGCACATCATCTTACCTTTTGAACCTACAAATAAAACACCATTATCTCCTTCGCCCAACAATTCATTGGCACCCAATTCAGAAGGACGTTCAGGTAATATGCCACCATCCATCCAATGCAGGGTTATATCGGGTTGCTTGCCATGACCTTTAAACGTAAGAATAATATGAGATGCTACCGGACCGGAATCGGGAAAATAGCCCGGCGTCCAGTTGGTAACATAACGGTTAGCTACACTACATTCTGCCGAGATAGGATAGCCCAAATCAAGCACCTGGAATGGCGGTGCAATCAGGTGGCATCCCATATCGCCAAGCGCACCGGTGCCATAGTCCCACCAGCCGCGCCAGTTAAACGGAATCAGGTTTTCTATAAAGTCTTTCTTTGGCGCAGTACCCTGCCATAAATCCCAATCCAAACCTTTCGGCACTTCGGCTTTGGTTGAAGGCCAGGGAATGCCCTGTGGCCAAACCGGTCGGTTGGTAAAACACCACACTTCACTCACATTACCAATAGTACCTGCTTTGTACCAGTCTACCAACTGCCGCACACCATCGCTTGATGCGCCCTGGTTTCCCATTTGCGAAACCACTTTATAACGCTTTGCCGATTGGGTAAGCATACGGGTTTCGTAAATGTCGTGCGTCATTGGCTTTTGTACATACACATGTTTGCCCAATTGCATAGCTGCAATGGCAGCCACGGCATGCGTATGGTCTGGCGTAGATACAGAAACGGCGTCGAAGTTTTTAGACTCTTTATCC
>CAZZZH010000174.1:0-9851 GCA_964658445.1 Ilyomonas sp. | reverse complement strand
TGGGCTTGAGAGATTGTATTTGGGTTTTTTGGATGGGTGATGAGGTTGGTGTGGGGAAGAAGGTGAGGGATAGATGGGATGATTGACGTATGCAACAATATTTTATGCGAGCGAGAAGGGTGCTGATACTGAATTTGGTAGTTTTGGGAGTTGCAGGTAATATTGTGTAAGCAGCAATTCCATGACACGTTTCATAATTTTATACAGCGTATTTATTATTGTCTTTGGACTATTTACGACATTGCTTCTGTTGGCAAGCCCTCATCATGTAGACAGAGACTTTTTAATTATAGATATTTTGTCACTTTTCGTTCTACCATTGACAGTACGCTACTTATACAATTATTCTAAAGACAAAGCAAAAAGTAATGGATTGATAAAGTTGTTTTTGCTGTTGACAGGAATGATTTTTACGTACTACACTTACGACGTTTTGAAGAACTCACATCATATATCTTGGTTTTCATTTGTACCTATAACAGGTCTTTTGCTAACACTGATTTTGCTATTTGATACGACTAGAAAACAGCAATCAAATACATAAAAAAGCGATAATTAAATACTTAAATACAGAGCCAACCAAACTGCTGCTTACATTGCATTGCTGCCAGGGGCGGACCCAGATAATTCAACAGCACTTCTCTCTTTTCATCTTTCTATTTATCTTTAGTAAGGTTATTCGGCTGACGGAATGTTGTTGCCGCCACAGCAGAGAGCCGATGCCGTTAGAAACTATTTTGGACAAACAGATGAAGTACGTAATCATTTTATATATCGCTTTCGGACTGGTGTTGTCTTTAGTTATCGGTATCAAATATAATTGTCAAGGACAGGAAATGTTTCCGACCTATTATGGAAGTCCTTTTGTATTTAAGCAAACATCACTTGCAAGCTCAATGGAATACTTTTATAGTATTTCAGGGTTGATATTAAATGTTCTCATTTGGAGTTTGGTTCTATTCTTACTTGATAAGGCAATACAAATCCTTATTGGAAAAATCAAAGCAACAAAGTTGATTAACGTTTCATACAAAACGATAATTGGTTTGCTCGCTGTCTTTACTACTATGAATATAGCAATAGACGTTGCAACGATTGGACGCGGTTTTAGATACGGATCAAATTACTGGTATTGGGACGTTGACAAAGAAATAAAGGAATGGGGTATGACTTGTCAAGGCGAAATGATAATATTTGAATCTAAAGAATAAAAACTGCCTATAACCGGGTGTTTATAAAATTGTGGTTGGAGTTAAGGGTTCAACTATGAATCGCTATTTTGCTTTTGTGGGTAATTGGAACTGACGTTTTTCAAATGCCACAACTTCATAAACATTTTAAGGTTGGCTACAATCCATACCTATATTATCCGGTTGTGAATTAAAGACACTGAAACTATAGTCATCAAATGAATTTATCATCCTAATTTATGGACTATAAGACTACAGTGTTTACGAGAATTTTAAATGAACTCGAATACAAAACAGAGTTGGATAGAACTATCAAGATACTTGGACAAAATAAAATTGACGAAGTGGAAATGCTATTTGGTTGGGCTTGGGGAAATGATTACAAAACTGGACTTCATTTCCTGTACAAGTCGGCAATATTTTATCTGAAATTGACAAACCGCAGAAACAAAATTGTGCTTTTGTCGATGTTCTTCACCGGCAAAATTGATTTAATTATCATATTGGTGAAGAACACCAACATGGGCAGAAATAATCAATGTTGAATGATGCGTATATTTGAGACTTAGCTTCCACTTTAAATTTTAAATTAAAAATGCACCAAATTGAGAATGACAGACTTCAAATTGAAATAGATATTCTACTCAGAGAATACGAAGCATTGAAAGAAGAAGCTGTCCAAAGACTGCAATTTTTTTTCAAGTTTACCAAATTTATATTGCAGGAGTGGGTTTAGTGTATAGCTATTCTATAAGTAATAATCAATTCGACATATTCTTAATCTTCCCTTGGTTATCACTAGCTTTATATATGAGACTACTATGGGACCAAAAGGTTGGCGTGTCAATCAGTGAATATGCAAATACAGAAATCGAAGCAAAGATTACATTGCTTTTAGGAAAGCCCTTGTATAATAGCGATGTAATAACTACTAAATCCAGGCTTGGCTGGGATGAATACTTTCCTATTGCTTTTAAAAAATTTCCACCTTTATATAAACATTCGATATTTATAATATTTGGTCTAATTTCAATAATACCGTCTACAATGTTATCAGGATATAATATCCTTGCATTTTTTTTGGGAAAAGAAGTTTTCTCTAAAATCACAAATTTCTCAATTCTACCAATCTCAATAATAGCATTTCTTTCATCGATTGCTATATTCATTTGGATATATAGAATGACCTATAGACAAAATTATTAAAGAAGAATCTAAACGTCAGCTAACAGGTGCATTTGTAATAGCATGGTTGACGAATTTAATTTTGGCTGCGACTCATTTCTGTTTTTGTTCCGGCAGACATTACGCTGCTGGTTGTTCCTAACTTCAGCATCAGTTTTTCACTTTAGCATTTTCTCTACCGGTTGGTTGCCCGCCTCAACCGGTAGAAAGGTGAACAAGAATTGAGTGAATTAAAGAACCTGTCGGATTCTATATTGGTAGAAAACAAATAAGAAATAAATATCCGACTCGTATAGAGTGGTGTTATTAGAGGTATCGAATCCGTCTACAAACCCGTAGCCTCCACGGGATTTTTTCTGCCTAACTTATAGTGCGTACACAAACTGGTAAATAAAATTCCTTCCCTTCATCATCAGCAATTTCTAATTATCTTTCCTTCGGCATTCGGCTGATGAATAAGGAATGCCGGTACAAGAGAAAGCCGAAACCATTACCATCCTTCTCTTTCCATTACATAAAAATAAGAATGACCATGAACAAGACCATCACCACCGTAGACAAAGAACAAGGAGAAAACCTTTCTGTTGTTGGCGATACGTATCGCATCCTGATTTCGGGAGAACAAACCAATGGCAACTATGCGGTTATTGATATGCTGGTGCCACCGGGCGGCGGACCGAGACCTCATGCCCATAAAGACATACAGGAAATGTTTTACGTAGTAGATGGCGAGGTGGAATTTAAAACGGAAAGCGGTAAGCATATAGCCAAAGCGGGGGCTTTTGTAAATATTCCGTTTGGCGGCGCCGTTCATTGTTTTACCAATACGGGCGACCAGCTGGCGCACCTGTTGTGCACGGTAGTACCGGCGGGCTTGGATAGCTTTTTTAAAGAGATTGGAAAACCGGTAGCAGCCGGCACTTTTTTGCCACCACCCCAGTTGAGCCAAGAAGACATGGAGAAATTAAAAGCTATTGCAGAAAAGTATGGACAGGAGCTTTACCCGCCGGATTATTTAGGATGATTTTTTAAGGAGGGAATTAATACTTAAGATAAAGATTAGACAAAATGAGAGCAGCCATTACCGTAGAAACAACGATAGAGGCAACGATAGAAACGGTTTGGAAACGATGGACAACCGCTGCCGATATTATGCAGTGGAACCATCCTTCGGAAGAGTGGCATTCGCCCAGGGCAGAACTGAACCTGGAAGAAGGAGGCAGCTTCTTGTTTCGCATGGAAACGAAAGACGGCAGCGCCGGTTTTAATCATAGCGGCAGATACGATAAAATTGTACCGCATCAATTAATTGGATATACCGGCGACGATGGCAGAAAAACAATCATCCACTTTACTTCCAACGGCGCTGCTACCACCATCGTTGAAACCTTTGAACCGGAAGCGCAAACACCCGTTGATTTGCAAAGAGATTTCTGCCAGGGTGTGCTGAACCATTTTAAACAATACACCGAACGCAACAAAGAGCAATACTGATTTTGAATGCCTGTGGTACAAGAAAGGCTGATGAAGTATTCATCAGCCTTTCTTTTTGCTGCGCAATGGCAGATAAGGAGGTTAGCAACGGCCGGATAGGGCTGTTCTTATTGTTGGCTTATTATTAATTGTAATGCTGGGTAATGTAGGCAATCAGCTTCGCATCATCCATTTTGTTTGATGTGCTTTCTTCAGCTACTGCATTCTTAAACTGCGGTGTTTCGGAAAGGAAGCTGATAAACTGCTCCTGCTCTTTGCCGGTGCCGGTTACATATACTTCTTCTGCATTCTGCATAAGGGCGGTTATTTCTTTAAAGAATTTGTGCTGTAAGGTTCTTTCTGAGTTGTTCCCCTTTTTCTCATCCGAATTGCTTCCGGCACCTTCATTCTTTATATGACCTAACACCACGAACTCTGTAGCATCGGCACTTTCTCTGCCTACTACGGTAGCATGGTGCGAATCCATCCAGATACCGAATTGTTTTTTGTTTTTGTCAGACATTATTATACGTTTATGCAATTAGTAATCAAACGGCATACCCCGATAGGAAAAGGAAAGCACAAAGAAGACTTTAGCCGATTGAAGTTATACGATACCAGGTGGTTTTGCAGGTATTGCCACAACGTATACATAATGACGGTTCCTTTCTTTTTTATACACTGAACTTCCGACATGGTACATCTACAATCAGCTATCTCTCTTATCTTCGTTGGCAAAATAAAGAGCTATGAACCTGCACGAATACCAGGCAAAAGAATTACTGAAAAAATACAATGTTCCTGTTCAGGAAGGCATTGCCGTAGATACGGTAATGGCAGCCGAAGAAGCTTACCGGCAGATAAAAGGTGAAACCAACAATAGCTTTGCCGTAGTAAAAGCGCAGATACATGCCGGCGGCAGAGGCAAAGGGAAGATAGAAGGCACCGAACAACGCGGCGTGGCTGTTGGTAAAAGCGTAGATGATATTGCCAACATAGCAAAGAATCTTTTAGGCGGCACGTTGGTAACGATACAAACCGGACCTACGGGTAAAAAAGTAAGCAAGGTATTAATAGCGCAGGATGTGTATTATCCCGGACCTAACCCGGTAAAAGAGTTCTATCTCTCTATTTTATTGGATCGTGCCAAAGGCGAAAACGTAATTATGTACAGCACCGAAGGCGGTATGGATATAGAAGAAGTAGCGCACAATACACCCGATAGGATCTTTAAAGAATGGGTGCATCCTTCCGGTTTTTTGCAGGGTTTCCAGGCGCGTAAAATTGCCTTTAACCTTGGCTTAAGCGGAGAGGCGTTTAAGAACTGCGTAAAGTTTGTAACGAATTTATACAATGCTTATGTAGGCTTAGATTGCGCGATGCTGGAGATAAATCCTTTGTTTAAAACCAGTGATGAAAAGATTATTGCGGTTGACTGTAAAATGAGCATTGACGACAATGCTTTAATGCGTCATAACGATGTAGCTGCGCTGCGCGATACCAGTGAAGAAGACCCAACCGAAGTAGAAGCCGGTCGTTTCAATTTAAACTTTGTAAAGCTGGATGGCAATGTAGGTTGCATGGTAAATGGCGCTGGTCTTGCCATGGCTACGATGGACATGATTAAACTTGCCGGTGGCGAGCCTGCGAACTTCTTAGACGTAGGTGGTACTGCCAATGCGCAGACAGTGGAAGCTGGTTTCCGCATCATTATGAAAGACCCAAATGTAAAAGCGATTTTGATTAATATTTTTGGTGGTATTGTGCGT
Organism: Ilyomonas sp.; assembly: GCA_964658445.1. Taxonomy (GTDB): domain Bacteria; phylum Bacteroidota; class Bacteroidia; order Chitinophagales; family Chitinophagaceae; genus Ilyomonas. Next base: position 4,234 of record CAZZZH010000174.1, on the reverse strand, counting down.
TGCGATCGTGTAGCGGCTGGTGTGATAGATGCGTATAATAAGTTGGGCAATATCAATATCCCTATCATCGTTCGTCTGCAGGGAACCAATGCCGAAGAAGCTAAGAAACTGATAGATGAAAGCGGATTGAAAGTACAGTCTGCTATCCTGTTAAGCGAAGCAGCCGACCTGGTAAAGAAAGCGGTGGCATAAAGGATTTGGATTTTTGATTAATAAAAAAGCGCGAAGAAAGGAATAGCTTCTTCGCGCTTTTTTATTGAAATAAGTAACGATTCAGAACCGATAGCTTGTGTGTTTTACATAAGCTGAAACTTCACTTCAGCCTTATTTCTACTGCCTTTGCATGAGCATCCAACCCTTCTGCCATTGCCATTTCCCGCACAGTAGCCGCAATGCTTTGCAAACCTTCTTTCGAGGCTTTCTGGTAAGTAATTTTTTTGACGAAAGAATCTACACTTACGCCGCTATACATTTTTGCAAAGCCATTGGTTGGCAATGTATGATTGGTGCCGCTGGCATAATCGCCAATACTTTCGGGTGAATAATGACCAATAAAAACCGAACCCGCATTGATGATTTTCTCGGCTATCTCGTCTTCGTTTTTACAGGAAATAATTAAGTGTTCGGGCGCATAAGCATTTACCATTTCTACCGCATCTTCTACATTTTTTACCAATACCATTTTACTGTTTTCTAACGCCAGTGCAGCGATGGTTTTGCGGTCCAGGTGTTCCATCTGCTTGCCTATTTCCTGCGTTACTTCTTGGATCAATTCTTCGCTGGTTGTTACTAAAATTACCTGGCTGTCTACGCCATGTTCTGCCTGCGATAATAAATCGGCAGCTACAAAAGAAGCGTTTGCCGTTTCGTCTGCCAGCACACAAACTTCGCTTGGTCCGGCAGGCATATCGATGCTGATGCCTTCCTGCTGAACCAGTTGCTTTGCGCAGGTTACATATTGATTGCCTGGACCAAATATTTTTGAAACGCTTGCAATGGTTTCTGTTCCATACGCCATGGTGCCAATGGCTTGCACGCCGCCTATTTTGTAGATATTGGTAATGCCGGCTATTTGCGCAGCGTATAAAATAGCCGGATGCAAAGTGCCTTGTTTATTGGGCGGCGAACAAAGGACGATTTGCTTGCAACCCGCAATCCGGGCAGGAATTCCCAGCATCAATATCGTAGAGAAAAGGGGCGCTGTGCCTCCCGGAATATACAACCCCACTTTTTCAATTGCCACCGATTTGCGCCAGCATTGTATGCCAGGCATGGTTTCTATTACTTCGGGTTCTGTTATTTGTTTTTGATGAAACGCCGCAATATTGCCGGCGGCTGTTTGTATAGCTGTCTTCAGCGCATTGCTAAGCTGTCGTTTAGCCTCGCTCTTTTCTTCATCGCTAACGATGAAATTATCCAGCCAAACTCCGTCAAACTGATGCGTAAATTCTGTTATTGCAGTATCGCCTTTAACTTTTACTTCCTGAAGAATAGCGCTTACTTTTTCGTTAAGGGAAATCACATCATAAGTAGGCCTTTTCAGCAAAGTTTCCCATCCGCCGGCGGGCAGCGAAGCCAAATCGTTTACATCAATTATCTGCATGATCCGTCGTCGTTTAAAAGTCAAATAATCATCTTCTCAATCGGAATCACTAAAATACCCTGTGCGCCTTTATCTTTTAGCTGTTCAATAATATCCCAGAACACTTCTTCGCTTAACACACTATGAACACTATGCCATCCTTTTTCTGCCAGCGGCACCACTGTGGGGCTTTTCATTCCGGGCAGCAAAGCAATGATTTCTTCCAGCTTTTCATCGGGCGCATTCAGCAAAATATATTTATTGTTCCGGGCTTTTTTTACGGCTCCCATGCGAAAAAGAAGACGGTTTAAAATTGCTTCTTTTTCAGCCGTAAACGTTTTGCTTTTAATGAGAACGGCCTGAGATTTCAAGATCACTTCTGCTTCCTTCAAACCATTCATAAACAAGGTAGAGCCGCTGCTTACCAGATCGCATATAGCATTGGCCAAACCTATGCCTGGCGCTATTTCCACACTGCCGCTAATCTCGTGTATCTCTGCCTTTACTCGTTTTTCATCCAGAAACTTTTGCAGCAAGACCGGATAGCTGGTGGCTATGCGTTTGCCTTCTAAAAACGTTGCATCGGTATAGTCTTCATTTTTATCAATGGCAATAGAAAGCCGGCATTTACCAAAGCCCAGTTTCTCTACTACGTCAACCGATTTTTCTTTTTCGTACACCACATTCTCACCTACAAAACCAACGTCTGCTACGGCATCTTCCACATACTGCGGAATATCATCATCGCGGAGAAAAAACACTTCAAGTGGAAAGTTGGCCGCTTCGCTTTTTAGCTTGTTTACGCCATTGCCAATTTCAATTCCACATTCTTTCAAAAGCCGCATTGAATCGTCATGTAAACGACCCGATTTCTGAACTGCCAACTTTAACGTGGCGCTGTTTTCTTTGTTCATTTTATAAAAATAAAAAAGGCTTACCGGTGCAGTAAGCCTGAATGTTATGATGATAAAAACACAAACACCGCTTACGCTGCAAGCGCGCGCGTGTGATGATGTAAGTGCTGTACGTTTTCCATGCGGCAAAAATAGAGTGATGAAATCAACAGCCAAATTATTTATACGTTAATGCTATCCCGTTATCAATTATTTCATCGCTGGCATTACACCTTTTTGCTGTCTGATAGTTTTGCATCGGGCTAAACCACTTCGATCTTACAACAATAGAAGAACATTGGCCATAAATGCGGGAACACTTATTCATCATATGTAAAAACATTGAAGCCACAACTATTCACAGGATATGCACAGCCTGATAAGGCATGTGGAAAAAGAAAACTATTTTGCTAACCGATTTAGTAAAAAAAGCTTTCGTAATATTGATTCCTGAAACTAAGAACTTTTACTATGCCAACAGAATTGAAGTGTCCGGGGTGTGGTCATCAGTTTGATGCGAGCGATGCCATTCGTGAAGAAGTGCAGAACGCAGCCAACCTGAAAGCTACCGAATGGCAAAAAAAGAAAACGGAAGAATTCAGGCTGAAAGAAAATGCCTGGCTGAAACAGTTGCAGCAAGCCGAAGAAGAAGCCCTGAAAAAAATTGAGCAAGAAAAGAAAGCACTGCAGGAAAAATTAGAAACCTCGCTTCGCAAAACAATAGCCGACGATTTTGAAAACCAGCTCCGGCTGCTACAGGAATCTTGCAGCGAAACCGAGGAAAAATTAAAAACAGCGCGCAGGAAAGAACTGGAATTTTTGCAGAAAGAACAAGTTTTAAAGACCCGGGAAGCCGAACTGGAAATAGAAGTTCAGCAGCGCCTGATGAGCGAACGCAACAGGTTGTCTATTGAAATACGACAAATGGAAGAACGTCGTATTCAGCAGATGGAAATTGAGTTTAAACTAAAGCTTGCTGAGAAAGAAAAGCAACTGGATGACCAGAAACGCCTGGCCGAAGAAATGCGCCGCAAAGCAGAGCAGGGCAGTATGCAGTTGCAGGGCGAAGTTCAGGAACTGTTGCTGGAAGAAATTTTACGCAATTCATTTGTATTTGACCGAATTGAACCCGTAGGCAAAGGTGTTCGCGGTGCCGATTGTATTCAAACCGTATGCAACAACTTTGGGCAGGAATGCGGAAAGATTATTTACGAAAGCAAGCGCACGCTCAGCTTCGGCACTGATTGGATAGAAAAGTTGAAAGCCGATATGCGCTCGCACGGCGCTGACGTTGCCATCATTGTTACGCAGGTACTGCCGAAAGATATGGACCGTTTTGGTGAGCGTGAAGGCGTTTACATCTGCTCTTTCTCAGAAGTAAAAAGCCTGGCTGCTGTGCTTCGGTCGGGCATAGTAAAAATATATACCGCTACCAAGAGCCAGGAAAACAAAGGTGAGAAGATGTCGATGATGTATGATTATTTAACGAGTAGCGAATTTACCGAGCAATGGAAAGCCATGCGTGAAGGGTTTATGCAGCTCAAAATAAGCATTCAGAAAGAGCGCGACATGATGGAAAAACTATGGAAGTCGAGAGAAAAGCAGTTGGAGAAAATTATGCTGAATGCGGCTCATATTAAAGGCTCGGTAGAAGGTATTGCGGGCAATGATGCGGTGAATTTAACCTTGCTGGAAGATGAAGTAATGGTAGCTGTTGATTAATGATTTTTTATAGTCCTTGAATTGTAAACGCCTTGCT
>CAZZZH010000173.1:0-9984 GCA_964658445.1 Ilyomonas sp. | reverse complement strand
GCGTTTTCGGCCACCTACCAGGCGATTTCGACGAGGTACCGGTGGGCGGAGATGGGATGGGGAGAAGGGATGTTTAAACGAGAATAATTTTCTGGAAAAGAATGATTTTTACTGTAAGAACCTTCCTCCTCTGCGAAGGTTCTGTGGCGGTATGCTTATTTTTACCTTCATCACTCATGAGGATTATTAATCGTCACAAGGAAAAAAGAAGAAACCACGCGAACTACTGGTGGAAGTGGGTGGCCTGTTTGCTGCTGGTGGCAGTGGTTATTAAAATAACATCCTTTCATAATGCCTGGGTGGAGAAGTATTATTCAAGGTCTTTTTATCCTTTCGTTTCGGTTGTATTACGAACGGTGACCAGCCGGGTGCCTTTCAGCCTGGGTGATGCCTTGTATGCAGTGGCGGCAGTTTATTTTCTGATAGTAACCGGGAGATTTGTAAAGACGGTCGTTCAGAAAAAAATGACGAAAGCGAAAATGAAGGTTGCATTGGCGAAAACGATCTGCGGCATCCTGGCAATTTATATTGTGTTCAATCTTTTGTGGGGACTCAATTATAACCGGTTGGGCATCGCTTACCAGTTGGGTATTGAACCTAAACCTATCATAACCGGCGAGCTAAAAAGTTTGACTGTAGACCTGGTAAAGGCTGTGAACAATGCCAGAAATGCACCGGGCATGTACACTTTTCAATTGAAAGACTACCCGTTGATTGTTGATGATGCCGCAAAAGCGTATGAAGAGGTGCAACTGCGCTATCCCTTTCTCGCTTATGACGTACCCAATGTGAAAGCAATGTTGTTTAACCGGATAAATGACCGCCTCGGCATAGTTGGGTATTACAACCCATTTACTGCGGAAGCACAGGTGAATTCGCTGACGCCACGCTATGTGCTTCCTTACATTCTACTACATGAAATAGCACACAGCGTAGGCTATGCCGACGAAGCAGAAGCCAATTTTGTAGCTTATCTGGCGGCAAAGGCTTCGGATGAATATGCCTTTCGCTACTCGGCTTATTTTGTGTTGTTTAACTACGCCAACCGGCTGTTGTACGAGGCTGATAGTGTGGCTGCCAAAGTCAATGACGCAGCACTGGACAGCCTGGTTAAATTGGACGAAACAGCTTACATACACTTTGCGGGAAACCCTGCTACTGCCAGGGACAGTTATAGCGCTGCCCTGTACGGTGATTACCTTTCCCTGAACCATCAGCCCAACGGGATGGCTACTTATGAGCAAGTGATTGGATGGATAATTGCTTATCAGAAAACATATGGCGAGTTATAAGACTCAAACATTTATTAAATGACAATTTAAAGGTTTTCCCTCTTTTTCACTACTTTTCGCTTCTTCTTCGATAAGTTGCGCCATATAGAAAACGAAGCCTTATTTTAGAGGCTTTTAACCGGCAGCTTATGAATGTGGCAACATTAATTAACGAGTATACTGTGAACCACGCTTTCTATGATGAAATGTGGAATGCGCAGGATATACGCGAGCCTTACGCCAAAATAGTATCGGCAATGCAGCAACTGGACCTGCCGAGTATGTACAGTAAAGACAAACTGGCGGGCGAGCTGTTTATGAACCAGGGCATCACCTTTACGGTATATGCCGACAATGCGGGCATTGAGCGCATCTTTCCTTTCGATATTATTCCACGCATCATTACAGGCAGCGAATGGAAGCACATTGAAGATGGCATAAAGCAAAGGCTGACCGCGCTGAATCTTTTTTTGAAAGACATCTACAACGAACAGCAGATACTAAAGGATAAAATCATTCCCGCGAAGCTGATTGCGTCGTGCCCACATTATATGCGCGAAGTGTTTCGCATAAAGGTGCCGCACGATATCTATGTTCACATTTCCGGCATTGACCTGATACGCGGTGCAGACGGGAAGTTTTATATCCTGGAAGATAACCTGCGCACGCCATCGGGCGTGTCGTATATGCTGGAGAACCGAGAGGTAACCAAACGTATCTTCCCGGATATGTTTGCCAATAATTCGGTGCGACTGGTGAGCAATTACCCCATTCTTTTACACCAATTGCTTTCCTCGCTGGCGCCGCCGCAAGTGCACAACCCAAGGGTGGTGCTGCTAACGCCAGGTATCTATAACTCAGCTTATTATGAACATACCTTCCTGGCAAGACAGATGGGGATACCGCTTGTGGAAGGGCGCGACCTGGTTGTGGACGGCCACAATGTGTATATGAAAACCACCCAGGGGCTGGCGCGTGTGCACGTGATCTACCGGAGGATAGACGACGAATATCTGGACCCGCTCATCTTTCATCCGAACAGCGTACTGGGCGTGCCGGGGCTGATGGATGCCTACCGGAAGGGAAACGTGGCGATAGCGAACGCCGTAGGCAATGGTGTGGCAGACGACAAAGCCATTTATGCCTACGTGCCGGCGATGATACAATATTACCTGAACGAAGAGCCGATTCTCAATAATGTTCCTACCTACCAAATGGCAAATACGGAAGAGCGCGAGGCGGTTTATTCGGACATCGGTAACATGGTGATAAAGCGCACGAACCAAAGCGGCGGCTACGGTATGGTGATGGGCAACAGCGTGCAGGAAGACGAGTGGGAACAGGCAAAAGCGGCGATAGAACGCGATCCAAGGAGCTTTATCGCGCAGCCTATCATAAAGCTCTCTACCGTGCCGTGCTTTATCGATGGCAAGTTGCAGCCGCGCCATGTAGATCTTCGTCCGTATGCCTTGTTTGGTGTAGATGGCATTAAGATAGTGCCCGGCGGGCTAACGCGGGTGGCGCTGCGCGAGGGATCGCTGGTGGTGAACTCGTCGCAAGGCGGGGGAAGCAAGGATACCTGGGTAATAGACTAAGGAAGCCTTGCGGGCTGGATGGGGATAAAGAGAACCCTACGGGATGGTTTGACGGGTAGCACTGCGCTTTATTGCCATAGTCCTTTCGATATTAATAACTGAGCGCTTATAACTAACTACTATGACCAATATGCTGAGCCGAACCGCAGACTCTTTATTCTGGCTGAACCGGTATATGGAACGTACCGACAGTATACTGCGGTTGCTTTCTATTCATTATATTTTATCGCTGGACAAAGGTGTGAACGCGCCGCAAAGCTGGCGGCAGGTGTTGGAAATGACGACGTACCTGAACAAGGAAGAGATAGCCGGCATAGAGAATAATACCGCTGCTGTATTGAAGAAGATTATTTTAGAAACCGAAAATCTGAATTCACTAAAAATTATTGTGCACCGCGCCCGCGAAAACGCCCGCGGCGTGCAAGACCATATTACCAAAGAAACCTGGGAGGAAGTAAACCAGATTTATCATTACATCAACCAGCCTTTTTTGGCCGATAAACTAAGCGGTAACGAAGCGCTGGGGGTGATAGATGCGCTGGCACAGCACTCTGTGTTGTTTGCCGGTATTATTGAGTTGACTATGCCCCGCGGAACAGGCTGGAACTTTATGAGTCTGGGTAAATACATAGAGCGTTGTTTTCATACCGTGCATGTATTGCAAAATGGACTGAAGACAATAGACTACGACCTGGAAAACCCAACGGATGTACTGCAATGGCGGTATTTGTTGCTGGCGCTTTCGGGCTACGAGCTGCATTTAAAAACCTATACCGGCAACAACCAGAACCAAAACCTGCTGCACCAGGTAATCTGGAACGAAAATTTTACCCGCTCCATTTTATACTCGCTAAGCCGCATCACTATTTATTTAACCAAAGTGATGAGTAGTTCGGAAGAGAATAAGGAAGGCAAAGCGCTGACCAACAAATTGGGAAGACTCTACAGCACCGTAAAATATACAGAGCCTGAAAGTCTTTCGGGCAGCGAACTTCAGCCTTTCTTAGAAGAAATACAGAACGAGTTATCTTCCTTTAGCACACAACTTGCACAGCACTTCTTCTCTTATCATTAAAAAAGTATAATGTCTGTTTTTAAAATACATCACATCACCCGCTACGAATACAACCGCCTGGTAAAAGAAAGCCACAACGAGATCAAAATTTATCCGTACCAGTTTTCCGGGCAGGAAGTACTGAACCATGAGTTAAGTATCACCCATCAACCCAGTGTGCAAACGTTTTTTGATTATTGGGGAAACAAGGTGGGTGTTTTTAGCGTAACGCCACCGCACAACTTACTGGTAATTGAAAGCAAACTGATAGTGAGAACGCTGGGGACGAATGAAGTGATGATCAACAGAAGCAGCACTTTCGGCGAGCTGCAACAGGAAATGGATGAGAACCTGACTTTATTGGAGCTGGCAACGCCTGATTTTATCACGAACGAAAATGCGATAGACAATATCATTCAGCAAATACACCAACCTTATAATGCTGTAGCGCAAACCGTAGAGAATTGCGCAGCTTATATCTACGAAAACTTTAAGTATGTAAAAGGTATTACCGATGTACAAACAACGGTGAACGAAATACTCGAAACACAGGCTGGTGTATGCCAGGATTTTGCGCATGTGATGCTGCAAATTTTACGTACGCTCAACATTCCGGGCAGGTATGTGAGCGGATATATTTGTCCCAACAAAAATGGAATGCGCGGCGAGGGCGCAACGCACGCGTGGGTAGAAGCTTTTTTGCCGCACCAGGGCTGGACGGGCATTGACCCTACGAATAATGTTTGGGTAACCAACCGACATGTGAAACTGGCTGTGGGAAGGCATTTCAAAGATTGCAGCCCGGTGAAAGGCACCTTTAAAGGACCTGCCAAACAGAAGCTAAGTGTATATGTATCGGTTAGCTATGAAGACGGACAAACGTATGAAGATCTGAATAATGTGCCGTTGGGCCATCAAACGACAGACGATACGGATGAAGCTTTGCATGCAGGTTTTGCAGCCCAGCAGCAGTAAAAATGAAATTAAATGTTTACTGATGAATATTGAGTAGCAGACAGTGACTTATGGTATGTTTCTTTTACTGGGTTAACATTGAAAAACCTACTCGATTTGATCTATACGTTAATAGCTGAAAGCTGATACCTCATTGCTTACTGCTGATACCTCTTACTTATCTTTGCCACTTATGAAAGCCGAACTTATCGTTTATAAATTTCTATCTTTCCTTCTGCTGCCAATTGCTGCTTTTTGCGGTTTTGTTTGCCTGTCGGGGCTGCTCCTTGCGCTCAATTATCCGCCCATGCTCATTTCTGTTTTCCTCATTGCTTGCATGGTTATCTATGTTATTGCTTCGTTTATTTTTCTTACCAAAGGCATTGACGGCAATAAGACGTGTAAACCCGTATTGAGAGACTGGATACGCATTAACGGCGTCATTACCTTTATCTTTTTTCTTTTGACCATGTCTTCTTTTCTTATGATTAAAGCCAATCCTTACTTGATGAAAGAATGGTCGAAGCAATGGTCGGAAGGCGGTAATCTTCCGGCAGGGATAACCGTTGCAGAACTGCAGAATACGATGTCCGCAAGCATTAATTTCTTTCTGGCGCTAAGTATTGTTTTGCTTGTGCACATTCTCATTACGTTTCATCTGATGCGGCGCTACCGGTATCTTTTTGAAACACCAAGAACAGATACTGAATCCTGACAGGTAAAATGATTTATGAAACGGAATCTTGGGAATTACGATTAAATCAGTTCGCTCACTTAACAACAGATAAATTTATGCAGCCGGCTTTCCATAAATACCTTGCACTTTATAAAAAGTTAGACGTTCCCGGCATCGGTAATTTTACAATAGAAACGGTGCCGGCTACTCTTCAGTTTACCGATAAGCAATGGCAGGCACCCAACAGCCATATCCGTTTTGCACCGGTTGTGCATCCTACCAACAACCATTTTTACACTTTCCTTTCTCGCGAGTGGGAGGTAGATAAAGCGGTTGCCATTCGCAGATACAAAGAAGAAGTAGAAAATATATTGGACGAACTGAAAAAAATCGGCATGTGTGAATGGAAAGGCATTGGCATTCTTCGCAGAATAACCGATGGAACCATTGCTTTTGCTGCATCAGAATATTCGCTGCTGTTATTCGCTGCATTGCCTGCAGAGCGTGTGCTTCGCAAACACACTCACCACAACATATTGGTCGGCGAACAGGAACAGGTAAAGGAGTATATCATGCCGGATACGACTGAGACTGTAGTGTATGAAGAAGAAATTAAGAAAGATAAATGGCAACTCTACGCATTGTTGTTAGCCATTGCTGCCGTGCTGATGGTTGTGTTTTATTATGCAACGAAAAGCCCTCATTGATGTTGGCGTAAACATATTCTCTTTATAATTTTTATTTTTCGGTAGCAAGAATCAGTACCCATATTTCCCTTTCCACAAACTCTTTAAAAACCGTCTCATCTCTTCTTCTCTTGTGTTATTGCCAGGCGTATAAAATGCAGTACCGGCAAGCTTTTCAGGCAAATATTCCTGTTCGGCAAAATTGCCATCAAATGAATGCGCATACTTGTATCCTTTCCCATAGTTCATATCTTTCATCAAACCTGTGGGCGCGTTGCGGATGTGGAGCGGAACAGGCAAATCGCCATATTTTCTTACCGCATTCTGGGCATTGCCAATCGCTTCATACGAAGCATTACTTTTAATAGAAGAAGCTAAGTAAACCGCACATTGCGAGAGAATGATACGCGATTCGGGATAGCCGATTTTGTTTACCGCGTCGAAGGTTGCATTTGCAAGCAGTAGCGCGTTAGGGTTTGCATTGCCGATGTCTTCGCTGGCAAAGATCAACATACGCCGGGCAATAAAACTTACTTCTTCGCCACCTTCTATCATTCGCGCCAGCCAATACACGGCACCGTTAGGATCGCTGCCACGCATACTTTTAATAAATGCACTAATGATATCGTAATGCTGCTCGCCGCCTTTATCATACAAAGCAATACGCTTTTGTGCAACACTCATAATAAGGCTATCAGTGATGACAATTTCCGTCTGCTTATTTACAGCATTAATGACCAGTTCTAATAAGTTTAAGAGCTTCCTCGCATCGCCGCCAGAAATAGTTAGTAATGCAGTGGTTTCTTGTAGGGTGATTTGTTTTGTTTGTAAAAACTCATCTTCCTTTATCGCATGATGCAGCAAGGAAATCATCTCTTCTTCGCCCAATGCCTTCAATACGTATACCTGGCAACGACTTAACAAGGCTGAATTGACTTCAAAAGATGGGTTTTCTGTAGTGGCACCAATTAAGGTAACGGTTCCTTTTTCTACAGCACCTAATAAAGCATCCTGCTGACCTTTATTGAAGCGATGAATTTCATCTATAAATAAAATAGCGCCCGCCTGCTGCTTAGCGGTTTCTATTATTTCACGCACGTCTTTTACGCCACTGCTAATGGCACTCAATTGATAAAACGGAACTTGTAGTGTATGCGCAATGATATTGGCAATGGTTGTTTTACCTACACCCGGCGGTCCCCATAAAATCATAGAAGGAATGCGGCCATTATCAATAGCAGTACGCAGAATGCTGCCTTTACCGGTAAGATGCTCCTGCCCTACCAAATCGTCTAAGCTGGTTGGTCGTAGCCGCTCGGCTAATGGAATATTTGTGTTCATGGAAAATCGTTGTATTTATCTTATTACACCAATTTACGAGGTTGGTAGTTATGCATTTCTATCAGGCAAAAAATGAAGACAACTATAAACCAGTTGGTGCAAATTTATTTTAGATGAGGAGTGAAAAAGAGTTTTGAACACTCACAGAGAGATTTTTTTTCGAAAGTCTTTTTGCTCCTTTTGATACTTTCTTACTCGTATTAATTGCCTGTAATTAATAAATAAAAATGTCCCGCCGGGAACGGCGGGACCGATATTTACTAACCCATCCATGAACAAAGCTGTCTAAGCGCATGGATAATTTTTGCTGCTTACATTGCTTAGCAATATTCTTCAAAAGCAGCCATAAGATTACGGGCAATCACTTGTGCAGGTCGTCCTTCTATCTGGTGGCGTTCTACCATGTGCACTAACTGTCCATCTTTAAACAATGCAATTGCGGGTGATGAAGGAGGATAAGGTAACAGATGTTCGCGCACTTTATTTACTGCGGCTACATCGAAGCCTGCAAATACAGTCTTTAAATTATCAGGCCGCTTTGTGCTGTTGTGCACTGCCATCAATACACCCGGGCGCGCAGCGCCTGCAGCGCAGCCACATACCGAGTTTACCATTACCAAAGTTGTTCCTTCACTTTCAAGGCTGTTGTCTACATCGCCTGCGGTATTCATTTCTTCAAATCCGTTGTCGGTCAGTTCTGCCTTCATTGGAATCACTATTTCTGCGGGATACATGTTTTATTGTTTGTTTTTGCAAAAATAAGCAAAACCGAAATTAAGGCCATAAAACATTCCTTTTCGGACAATTTGGCTTTTTATAAACACTTTTAAAGACAATATGGCTGAAAAACGGCTTATTTTTGTCAACTCATCAGGAAAAAGTGCGTGGTATAGCGTTTGAAATATAGGTGTCATCACTATTAAAAATAAAATTCAAATAGCTATGACACTCGTAAAACACAATTACCGCAACGTGAACAACATTTTTGATGAGTTGTTTAACAATGTTCCTGCTACCTGGAACAGAACTTTGAATGTGCCGCCGGTGAACATTTACGAAACCGAAGATGGCTTTCATATCGAACTTCAGGTTCCTGGTTTGCAGAAAGAAGACCTTAAGATTAATGCAGAGAAAGGATTGCTTACGATTTCTTACGAAAAGAAGTCGGAAGAAGAACAAAAAAATTATAAAACACATCGCAGAGAGTTTTCCGCTTCTTCCTTCAAACGTAGTTTTTCATTAGATGAAAAAGTAAATGCTGAAGAAATTAAAGCGAAGTATGACGCTGGTGTGTTGCAGGTGTTCCTTCCTAAAAAAGAAGAAGTGAAGGTTTCTCCTAAGCAAATCGAAATTCAATAAGAGAGTTAAAATTTTTTTCATAAGAGTTGGTTTTTGGTTTATAAACCTCGTGTTTCCACACGGGGTTTTGTATTTTAGAACTTGCCTCTTAGTAGCACGATATATGCAGTTAAACTAAACGCAATAAATTTTACTTCAAATCTTTTATTGCCTGCAGTAGCGTCTCTGCCACCAACTTATTTCCTGTATCGTTTAAGTGCACGCCATCAAGCGTCAGCACACCTCTGTCAACATCATTCGTGTTGTGTTCCTGCTCGTAGTTTTCAAACAAAGTTCTTAGGTCAACAACAGGAACATGCACATCTCTTCCAATATTCTTTATAATGCCGCTGTATTTGTTTAAATCGCCGTCCTGTTGGTTTACATAGTTCTTTTTCTCTCCAATGGTAGCCGGAGTTACTAAAATTACTTTTGCATTATCTGCCTGCAATTTTTTGATGATGGCTCTGTAAAACTTTTCAAATTTATCAGGGTCTGTTCCGGTGCCAGAAGTTGCTTTGTGCCATACATCATTTACCCCAATATAAATAACTACAATGTCGGGAGATTTGGCTAATACATCACTATCCATGCGCAGGTATAAATCGTACACTTTATTGCCACCAATGCCGGCACCGATTAAGTCATAGCTGGCACTGTCATCTTCCGCTTTCAGCATGCTTTTCATCATTGTGATATAGCCGTTGGGAGCAACGCCGGCTTGTGTAATAGAATCGCCAAAGAAAACTACTTTTTTGGTTTTATCGCGTCGGAATGAAAACATAATAATTAATCCAAAGAAAATAAAAACAAGCAATAATTTATTCGTCATAACATGAAATTGTAGCAAACATAATTGATTATTGAAAAGTTTGCGATTCCGATAAACGAACAATAGATCACATTAACACAAATGATAAGCTGCAATTCGGTTATTGTCGCTGATAATTGCTACTTTTGCACCCTTTTCAAAATTTATCATGCCGTAACATGACACTAGCCCAGTGACTAAGAAGGGCGAAATGAAATGTTGCTTTTAAAAATTATCAGCAGCACACATGAAACTCAG
>CAZZZH010000172.1:0-10019 GCA_964658445.1 Ilyomonas sp. | reverse complement strand
AGAATATTGATTGAGTAGGATTAAGTTTTCGGTTTGTTTTATATCTTTCCCATCTTCACCAAATGTTCCGCCCAAACACTCCTGCCATTTTATTTTCCCCGCACCGTCTAATTTTACTACCCAGGCATCGTAGTCCAGACTGTGTTCGCCAGTTACATCTCCATCGTTCGAGGCCGTGGTTCCTGTTAGAATATATCCCTTATCAAAGGTCTGTTCTACTTTAGGGTAAAGTTCAACCTTGCTTCCCCCTAAGCACTCCTGCCATGTAATACTACCATCTTTATCCAGCTTCGCAACCCACCAATCCAATGCGTCGCCGTCAACATTGTCTTTTCCGTGGTTGCCGCTTACATCTCCGTCGTTCGAGGCTGTACTACTCGCCATAATATAACCGCTGTCGGCTGTCTGCTCTATACTGAAAGCTTCATCGTAGGCAGAGCCACCCAAATACTTTTGCCACTGCATATTTCCTGAAGAATCTAGTTTCAGAACCCATGCATCGCTGCCGCCGTGAGAGCCTGCTGCATCACCGATGTTCACTCCTGCTACAATATAGCCTTTATCATTTGTGGGCTTAATAGAATTGGCGTAGCCCGGATAAAAACACTTTTGCCAGATAATATTACCTGAAACATCAAGTTTTATAATCCAGTTGGATATTGTATTCACGCCGCACCCTTTCACATCATCATCTTCCGACCTTGTGCTGCAGGCAACAATGCTTTCACCAGTGGGCAATTGGTAAATACAGTTAGCAAGGTCTATGTCGCTGCCGCCTAACGATTTCTCCCAGCTGAGCGTTGGTGTTTGGCAGTAAGAATGATGCATAAAAAAGCAGAAAGAAAGAGTAAAGATTCGTTTCATAGAAAGATTGTTAAGTTATTATGGTCGCTTGTTATGAACGTTCAAATAAACACATTTTATATTTTATCGCAAAGATGAAATGGTATTATTTAGTTTTAGTATTGGAACAATCAACAGTCTTCAGGCTACTATACAATGGGCTTATAAATGGTAAGCGCGTTGTATAGTAGCCTGGATTATTCTGTTAGCTGAAGGGACACGTTATCGCCCAAGGAGCTTTTCATCTATTTAATTAAAAGTTGGTAGTATCCATTGTTGTTTTAGGAATTGACATTCCATCTCTCAGTTCTTCTGAAGCCGGAGCAGCAACCGTATCGCCAACGGAAAGACTACCGAATATTTCGGTTACTTTATCAGACTTTCTACCCTGCTGAACTTTTACCCATTGGGCTTTGCCGTTCACTATTTTTACCACGTAAATATTTTCGGTAGAGTTAACAACGGCAGTGGCAGGCACCAACAAAGTGCTATCACGTGCAGGCAGTGGGATACTGATTTCTGCCACCATGCCGGGCAGTAATTTTTTATCGTCGTTTACTACATCCATTTCTATTCGTTCGGAACGAAGACGCTGGTCGAGTGCGCCGGCTAATCTTTTTACCTGCGCTTTAAAGGTTTGGCTCGGTAACGATGCGACAGTGAAGCTCACTTCGCTTTTGTTGTTCAAATAAGCTGTATAAGCTTCCGGCACTGACACGATGAGCCTAAGCTTTTGCTGTGTTTGTAAGGTAAACATGGGCAGGTCGGAGCCTTTGCCAGCCGGACCTACCGTAGCGCCCTGACTTACATTGCGCGCAGAGATAACACCGCTGAAAGGCGCTTTTACCTGCAGGTAATCGCTGGTATTCATCACTTCATTATAATCTGCTTTTGCAGCCTGGTATTGCGCATAGTCGCTGTTCTGTTTTGCCAACGCTAAATCAAGGTCGTTGGGCGAAATAGTGCCAGGTGTTTTGCTGGTTTCCAGAAGCCTGTTGTAGTTGGCTTTACTGGCAATATAAACTGCTTCAAATGATTTTAACTTCGATTGGGAAGCTGATAATTGCGAAGCTATTTCGGGCGCATCCATGGTAGCTAACAGTTGCCCCTGCTTTACTTCGCTGCCAACATCGGCATACAATTGCTTTACATAGCTGTTCACTTTCGCGTATAAATCCACCTGCTGAAAAGCCTGCAGCTCGCCGGGAATTTTTATGTCGGACGACAACTTGCCTTTCGTAACCAAAGCCACTGTTGTTGCGGGCTGCACTGCGGTTGCCGTATCTTTTGCGTCTGCCCATTTTGCTTCGGATGATTGGCAGCTTTGCAATAAGACTACACCAATGCCTGCTGCTACGATTGTTCTATATATTTTGTTGTTCATGATTCAATCAATTGAGTTAATCCTGATGTTCGTACAAAGAAGGTATGTAGTGTTTGCTGTCTTTATCTTCCGGATCGAGCGATACAGATTGCGTGGTGGTTTTGCCTTGCACCCATGCAAATACTAATGGCAATATGAGTAATGCCGCAAATGTAGACGCTACCAGCCCACCAATAACGGCGCGACCTAATGGTGCCGACTGATCGCCGGCTTCGCCCAAACCGGATGCCATTGGAATCATACCGACTACCATGGCTACGCTGGTCATTAGAATGGGTCGCAAACGAACCGAAGCTGCTTCTTTGGCGGCTAACAATGCATTGCCGCCTTTCATGCGCAGTTCTTCTGCGTTTGTGACCAATAATACTGAGTTGGAAATGGAAACACCGACCGACATGATCATACCCATATAAGATTGCAGGTTCAACGTAGAACCGGTGAGCAATAACAAACCTAAGGAACCAACAAGCACTGCCGGGACGGTACAAAGCACCACCAGCGACACTTTGAAGGATTGGAAATTTGCTGTCAGCATGAGGAAAATAACCACGATTGCCACAAGTAAACCAGACTGCAGGCTGTTTAATGTTTCCGTAAGAACATTGGTTAAGCCACTGGTTTGTATAGTTAATCCTTTAGGCAAATTATGAATGGAGGCAATAGCCGAACTCACATCTTTTGCCGCCGCGCCTAAATCTTTCTTATAAAGGTTGGCTGTAACAGATAACACCGGCAGTGTACCAATATTATCATCTTCTCCGTAGATGGTGTCCGCTTTTAGCTCGGCTACATCGCCCAGTACCGGTCTGGCTGCATTTGGCGTTACCGGTATCTCTTTCATATCATCTATACTGGTCATTTCGTTCACAGGCACTTCCACCTGCACATTATAGCTAAGGTTTAGTTTAGGATCAATCCAGATGTTCTTTTCCGTAAAGCGGGACGAAGAAGTGGCGGCTACGAGGGAACGTGAAATATCGCCCACATTTGTGCCTAACTGAGCCGCCTTTACCCTGTCTATATTAATATCAATAGCAGGGTCATGAATGGCTGAACCCAGCTTTACATCACGCAGGTAAGGAATCTGTTTCAGTTTGTCAATGACGCTGTCGGCATATATTTCATTCTGCTTTTTGTTCTTGCCACTAACCTTTACTTCAATAGGTGTGGGCGAGCCCTGGCTTAAAATTTTATCTGTCAATTCAATCGGCTCAAACGATAGTTGAACGTTTGGCAAAGTCCTTTTCATCTTTTGCCGAAACCTGTCTTTCAGGTCATCCATGTTTACTTTATAATCGTCTTTCAAAGCCACCTGCAATACAGCGTCTTGTGGTCCTGCCATGAATAAGTAAATAGGATTGGTTGAAAACTGTGACCCGTGCATACCGACCATAGCGGAGGAGATCGATACATTTTTTCTGCCAACGATAGAATACAAAACATCTAGCGTTGTCAGTACATCTCGCTCCGTTTTTTCAATGCGGGTGCCGTCTTCATCGCTAAGACGCACTTGGAACTGACCAGCATTGGATTTCGGCAATACATCGCGACCAATGATGTTTAAAAAGACAGCTGCAAGTGCCAGTGCACCGACAATGTATACGATAACAATAGGTTTTCTTGCCGGCATCATTCTTTCCATAAAGCGCATGAATCGCGCACGGAATCTTTCAAAACCACTTATCTTTTCTTTACCATTGCCTTTCATTATCGGTATACCATCATGTTGCTGCCAGGTGTCCTTTTCTGAAGCTACAGTGATACCAGATGCAACAAACTCTTCATCATCTGTTGTTGCTTTGCTGCTCTTTTTCTTGCCATGTTTTTTGCTATGGCCCTTCATCATCCAGTTAGCCAAAACAGGTACCAGCGTTTGTGCCATGAAGTAAGAAGTGATCATAGAAAAACCAATAGCTAACGCCAGTGGAAGGAACAAGGAACCCGGAATGCCACCCATGGTAAAAGCTGGCGCAAACACAGCAAGAATACATAACAGAATGAGCAGTTTGGAAAATGCAATTTCCTTACAGGCATCCCAAATGGCGAGCGCTTTAGGCTTACCCATATCAAGATGCTGGTGAATGTTTTCAATGGTTACCGTGCTTTCATCTACTAAGATACCAATGGCAAGTGCAAGACCACTGAGCGTCATGATATTGATAGTTTGACCAAACAAACTAAGGAACAAAACGCCGGAAATAATACAGGTTGGAATAGTGATGATTACGATTAAGGCGCCTCTCGGATCGCCCAGAAATATCAATACCATTAAGCCGGTGAGGATGGCACCGATTACGCCTTCGCTCAATAAACTCTTTACGGAGTTGATAACGTAAGTTGACTGATCAAACTCGTAAGTCAGTTTCACATCATCTGGCAGAAGCGCCTGGAAACGAGGTATCGCTGCTTTTAGATTTTGCACGACATCCCACGTAGAAGCCGAGGCAGACTTTGTGATAGGTAAATACACAGAACGCCTTCCATTTACCAATACATAACCCGATGTAACATCGGCGCCATCTTCTACCGTAGCCACATCTTTCAAATACAAGTTTTGCACACCTCCGGTGAAAAGCGGAATATTTTCAAAATCCTTTACTGATTTGATAGTTGTATTAGTAGGTGTGAAATAACTTTTATCTCCGATGCGAACATTGCCTGCTGGTGTCGTCTGGTTATTAATGCGAAGTGCCTGAACCAGTTGGTCGGGTGACAAATTATGCGACCGCAACAATTCAGGATCTGCTTTAATTAAAATAGTACGTTGGTTGCCACCAAATGGAGCGGGAGAAACCAAACCAGGAATAGAACTAAAACCTGAGCGGACATAAATATTGGCAAGATCCTGCAACTCGACGTTGCTGCGTTTGTCACTGCTTACAATCAGTTGCCCTACAGGGAGTGTACTTGCATCAAAACGGATAATAAACGGTGGCGTTGTTCCGGGCGGAAAGATGGTTTGTGCACGATTGCTGAATGCTGTTACTTCGGCAGCAGCCTGCGCCATATTTGTGCCTTCGTAAAAGGTAAGCTTCATCAAGGTAAGCCCTTGTATATTCTTTGTTTCAATACTCTTTACACCTGATACATACAACATCAGGTTGACATAGTTTTTACCGAAATAAGCTTCCATCTGGTCGGGCGTAAGACCGCCATAAGGATGCGAAATATAGATAACCGGCAAATCGATATTTGGGAAGATATCAATCTTGATGGTGTTGACTGCCTTTATTCCAAAGAAGAACAGAGCAGCCACCAGCACCAGAATACTAATCGGTTTTCGTAATGCAAATCTTATTAAGTTCATCTCTTCAACTTTAGCTTTTAGCTGTCGACCGTCTTTCCTCAGCTTTTCTTGTAAACTTTATTCTTGTAGCTTTTTGCTCTTATCTTACCTGGCTTAGAAACAGGTTGAAGTCGCCGGTTGCTGCTGCTTTTTGCAGCAAGGCCTGCCATAAATAGATGTAAGAAATACTGACATCTGTTTCGGCTTTGCTCAATGCAAACAAAGCCTGTTGCAAGTCAACAATATCTGTCAGTCCGTTTTTGTACAACACACTTTTTTGAAGGTAAGCATCCGAGGCGGCTTTGTATTGCTTTGGCACTTCGTTGAAGCGCTGCAATGTGTTACTGATGCGCTGATCAGCAAGCACCAGCTGATCCTTTAATTGTGTTGTGATTAAGTCTGTTTCGTTGGCATATCCCTTCGTAATAAACTGTTGCGCAATTACCTGATGTTTTATTTTAGCGAGGCTCATGATGTTCCAGGCAATAGAAACACCCGCTACATAATTGGTTCTTGTCGGGTTAATACCATCCCAAAGACTTTTAGAATAACGGTCTCTGTAATCGGGCGAATAATCGCTGCTAAAGCCCGAGGCACGCGTTTGTAAAATACCAAACAAATTAAGACCGGGTATGATGCTTTTTCTTAAATAGCCTGTGTACGTATTGCTTTGCACTACGCGACTTTGATACCATTGCACCTGCGGATTTTGCTCTACTTTATAATTGTCATCGTAGGTAGAAGGAACCTTCTTAAAAAAGAAATCAGTATCTAAATTGTTATACTCAATAGGCGGTGCATTAAGTACCTGTGCAAACTGATTGCGCTGTTCCTCTTCGCGGGCTTCAGCGTCCAGTATGGCAATCCTTGCACTGGATACCTGCGCGTTGATGATAGAAGAATCTACGCCTGCAATCAAACCATTCTTTGCTTTGGCAAGTATCACCTGTTGTATATAATCAATCCTTGCTGAGTCTGCTTTTGCGTTATTGATGAGTCGCTGCGTAATGAGCAGGTTGAGATATGCGTCTGCTATTTTTACGCTCTGAATAAACTGCTCCTGCACTACATCGGCAGAGTCAACATTTGCCTGTGCCTGGTAAGCGGCAATGCGTGATTTAAGTCTGCCAAACGTGAACACTTCCCAATTGGTGTTCATTACATACTGGGCGCCAAAAGCCGCATTCCAGCTTTGTGTATTGAATGATGGACCAGAAGAAGAAACACCAGCCACACTGCCGATACTTAACGGACCATATTGCCCGTTGACAGTGCCATAAGCATCCTGCACACCAGCTGTTATGTTAGGTAAATATTCGTTGCGCACATTCGTCACCAATTCTTTCGAAGATGAATAATAATTCTTCTTCGCCTGGATGCTTTGATAACTATTTACACCATTGCGAATGGCATCTGACAATAAGAGTGGAGCCTGCTGTGCTGAAGCTCCTGTTATGATTAACAGGAACAGTACGTGAAGCCAATGTAATCTGAAATGTATCTTTTTCATAAAAACTGAATTGCTTTTATGGCAGTTAAATCGTTGTTGTGAATTTGATTATATTAACACAGACTGACCGGTAATATCAGCCATAAGTTTCCATGCCTTTTTAGCATTTTTATCAATGATGCTTTGCAGCAAATCTTCATGCAATGGTTGCTTTTCCAGAATGAGAGAAGTGTCTTCGAATACCTGTTGAAACGACTTCTTGATTTGTACCGCGATCGTCTTATACAAATCTGCCAGGATCTCATTTTTAGAAGCTTCTGCCAACGCAATATGAAACTGCACATCCAGTTCAATACAAACTGGCACATCGCCTTTTTCAGCCGATGCTTTCAGCTTTTTTAAAAGCGAAGCCATCCTGTTGATATCCTTTTGCGTCCTATTCTCTGCAGCTTTTTCAGCAGCTTTCAACTCCAGCAGTTGCCGCACTTCGTGCAAATCTTTATTACCGGCTCTTTTCAGCCGTTGGTGCAATGGTTCGCTAATCCCCTCGTTCAGGATAACAAAAGTTCCCAGCCCTTGTTTTACACTTACCAACCCACAGTTTGCAAGGATTCTTACTGCTTCGCGAATGCTTGAACGACCTACGCCAAATTGTTGCATTAATTCTGGCTCGGAAGGAAGTTTATCGCCCGATTTATACTTGCCTGATTTAGCCAGGATTTTCAATTTCTCCGCTACTGCATCAGCCAGGCTGAAGCGAACAGGAGGTTCAGCGTTTTCTTTCATGCACTCATCAGATGATATGATGAGCAAAGGTAAGCCGATGATAAGTATAGGCAAGGAAATTTAGGTAAAATGACTTTTTTAAGTGTTGATTTGCTTTTTACGAACGATTGTTTTGTATAACTTTTGAGTTAA
This sequence comes from Ilyomonas sp., assembly GCA_964658445.1. Classification (GTDB taxonomy): domain Bacteria; phylum Bacteroidota; class Bacteroidia; order Chitinophagales; family Chitinophagaceae; genus Ilyomonas. Next base: position 2,138 of record CAZZZH010000172.1, on the reverse strand, counting down.
TACTTTATTCATTGATGATATACCAAAAGATTATTTTGTTGGGTATGATAAAGACAAAGACAGGAAAGAACTTTTAACTAATGCAGTAAGATTTACGTAACCGGTTCTTTCACCTTGTTCACTTTCCAAGATGTGGCATGTACTTCCAACTAAAACCAAGCAGGGCAGAACAACAAAGAAGGTACTTACCAAAAACTTGTTTCTTACTATTCAGTACCGATATACATAAGGTTGAGAATGAAGGCAACAAGCCCTCATGAAGACTAGCCGCGCACAGCCTCACTCGTTACATCGGGGCACTGATTTTGTGAAAAATATAAAAAGCTAACGATGAAAAAACAATACTCCGCTGCCTATAGTGCATTTCTTTTACTCCTTATTTCTTTTATCAGTTCACCACTCATTGCTCAACCTCCCACCATCAGCTACCAGTCCGTCTTCAGCGGGCTTTCGGCACCTACTGATATTGTAAACGCACACAACGGCACCAACCGGCTGTTCGTGGTGCAGCAAGGCGGCATCATTAAAGTGTGGAATGGCACTACGCTTTCCGACTTTATTAATCTTTCCTCTATCCTCAGCACGGGTGGCGAAAGAGGTTTGCTAAGCATGGCTTTTCACCCGGGGTTTAATGGTACTACCAACCGTTATTTCTTTGTCTATTATACCAATACGAGTGGCAATGTCGAGGTAAGCCGCTACCAAACCACCGAAGGCAACGCCAACACGGGCGACCCGGCAACCGGTACGGTCATCATTACCATTCCCCACCCTACCAATGCGAACCACAATGGCGGCAAACTGAATTTTGGCCCCGATGGCTACTTGTACTTTGCCACCGGCGATGGCGGCAGTGCTAATGACCCGCCCAACAATGCGCAAACCGGTACTGTGCTGCTGGGCAAGATGCTTCGCATAGACATAGACCATGCGGGACCGGCGGGGCATCCCAACTATGCTATTCCTGCCGATAATCCATATGTGGGCAGCGGTACGGTAGCCGACGAAGTATGGAACCTGGGTTTGCGCAATCCCTTTCGCTGGAGCTTTGACCGGGCAAACGGTAATATGTGGATTGGCGATGTGGGACAATCAGCCGAAGAAGAAGTGGACTATCGCCCTGCCGGCAGCACGGGGCACAACAACTTTGGATGGCACTGCTACGAGGGCTATGTACACACACCCGGCGTTGCGCCCTGCTCGCCCGACCCACCGGCAGATTATGTGCCGCCCATATTTGCCTATGTGCATCCGCAAAACCCGCCTTCCATTGCTATTACCGGCGGCTATGTGTACCGCGGCACTGAATACCCGGCGTTCAATGGTTATTATATAGCAACGGAGTTTTATTCGGGCAGTGTATTTCTGTTGTGGCCCAACGGTAGCGGCGGGTTCGATTCGTCTACCCAAACCGGGCTTACCAACTATATTGCTGCTTATGGCGAGGGCGAAGACGGCACCCTGTATGCCATTTCTGAATCGACCAATACAGCTTACAAGGTAGTGGCAACGGGCGGAAGCGTGCTGCCCGTGGTGCTGAGCCAGTTTGCGGTAGCGCATTACCCCACCTACAACAAGGTGAGCTGGACTACGGCAAGCGAAGTGAATGTAAAACGCTTTACCATTGAATACAGCACCGATGGCAGCCACTACGCACCTGCCGGGCAAGTTGCCGCATCGGGGAATGCGGGCGGACACGCTTATACATTCCAGCACTCTTTTACTACTACGGTTATTACCTTTTACCGCCTGGCAATGGAAGACAACAGCGGGGCGATAACGTATTCATCTGTTGTAAAGGTTTCGCCGGGAGCGGATAACACTATTAAAATATATCCGACGGTTATTAGAAACGGCTTGCTGCATATAGACCTCGGGCAACTTGCGCTGAAGCTGCAACTGGTAACGGCAAGCGGCGCGGTAGTGTTTGAAAAAGATTTGAAAACGGCATCGGGCGCCACCACCGTTGCGCTGCCGGCGCTGAGCAGGGGAATGTATTTTGTGCAGGTGATATTGACCAACGGCGTAAAGCGACAAACGGTGGTGATTGAATAGGGAACCGGGGTTTCCGTAACAAAAAGAGCTTTGCCAGGGGTGGCAAGGCTCTTTTTGTTTCCGTAACCTCCCGTAGTGAAGAC
>CAZZZH010000171.1:0-10065 GCA_964658445.1 Ilyomonas sp. | reverse complement strand
GTTGACGCAGGATCAGCTGCGGACCATCGCCGAGATGAAAGCGCCCGACCTGAAAAAGCTGAACGACGAGCTGACGGATGATATTGCCAAGGCAAAAAGCGGCGATAAAACCGCGGCTGCTGCCCTGCTGGATGCAGAGAAGCGCTGGGACATTGCCTTTCGCGGCTGGGCAAAGTATGTAGGCAGCGTGGCAAACGGCAGCGAAACCATCATTCGCCAGGGTGGCTGCGAGCCCACCAAGAGTGAAACCACGCCTACCCAGCCACCGGGCGATTGTAAAGACGTGCAGGCATCGCCCACGCCGGGGCACAACAACCTGACCATAGGCTGCGATGCTGATGCGTCGGTAAAAGCCTACTTGTTTGCTGCGCACACCAAAGGCATCACCTTGCGGCAGGATGGTAATATGATTATTGTGGAAGCGGGCGACGAAAGAGCCTATTTTCTGGTAGACACGCACCGTAAAGTAACGTTTCACAACCTGCCGAGCGATATAAGGGTGCTGGCAAGTATGATGGCGGTGAACAATGCCGGCTGCGGCCCGCTAAGCCCCGAAACAGGCGTAACGCCGCAATAACTTTACAGCTATCTGTTTTATATAAAGACCTGCCGCAACAGCCGGCAGGTTTTTTTTGCAAAAAGGCGGGGCGTCGTTCCGCACAAAAGCCCTCGCAAGTTTGATTTAGCCATAGTTTGTTTTTGAGGGCAATTGCAGAATGACGGGCAAACCTTTTCATTACTCACTTCCCGGCTTTCTGTTTTTTCTTTTTTTGCACACGTTCTTAACACGGTCAAAATCATGGCATAATGTTCTATTATTAATGCACATTTACGAAAGCAAAAAGCCATTTATACAAGAATAATTCTATAACAATGATAAACGGAACACTCATCCAGTATTTTCACTGGTACATTAATAACGATGGTAGTTTATGGAATCAATTAAAAGAAGAAAGCGAACGCTTGGCATCGTTGGGCATTAATGCCGTGTGGCTGCCGCCGGCCGAAAAAGGAACAGAAGGCGCATCGTCGGTTGGCTATGATGTGTATGATATTTACGACCTTGGCGAGTTTGACCAGAAAGGTTCTGTAAGAACCAAATACGGCACAAAAGATCAACTGATAGATGCCGTAAAAACGGCGCAGAGCAAAGGCTTGCAGGTGTATGCCGATATCGTAGTGAACCACATGGGCGGTGCCGATGAAAAAGAGACCATTAAAGTGCGCAAAGTGAACCCTGAAAACCGCAATGAATTTATAGGTGATGAGTACGAAATAGAAGCGTATACCAAGTTTACCTTTCCCGGCAGAAAAGGAAAGTATTCTCAGTTTATATGGGACCATACCTGTTTTACAGGTGTCGACTTTGATGCCCGTACAGGCGAGAACGGCATCTTCAATATCCAGAATGCGTATGAAGGATGGGAAGAAATGGTGGATGAAGAAAAAGGCAATTACGACTACCTGATGTTTGCCGATATAGAATTCAGAAACCCTGCCGTGCGCGAAGAATTAAAGCGCTGGGGCAAATGGTATTTTGAAACGGTTGGCTTCGATGGCGTTCGGCTTGATGCGGTAAAACACATTGCCCCGCAGTGGTACAACGAATGGCTGGTATATATGCGTACCGAGGTAAAGCCGGGTATGTTTGCCGTAGGTGAATACTGGGCGCCCGGCGATTTGCCCCTGCTCAAAAAATATCTCGATTCTGTGGAAGGCAATATGAGTTTGTTCGATGCCTCGCTGCATAAAAATTTGCACGAAGCATCGAAGAGTGGCAAAGACTTTAACCTGGCTACCATCTTCGATGAAACATTGGTAAAAGACGCACCCACCTTAGCTGTAACCGTTGTAGACAACCACGATACACAACCCTTGCAAGCACTGGAAGCACCGGTGGAAGAGTGGTTTAAAGGCATTGCCTATGCGCTTATTTTATTGCGCGAGCAAGGCTATCCCTGCGTGTTCTATCCCGATTTGTATGGTGCACATTATAAAGACAAAGGCAGAGATGGAAACGAGTACGAGATTTGGCTTAATAAATGCGAAGACCTTGAGAAGTTGTTGCTGGCAAGAAAGCAATTTGCTTACGGTAACGAACATGATTATTTCGATCATCCCAACTGTGTAGGCTGGACACGCGAAGGCGTTGATGAAAACGAAAATTCAGGTTGCGCCGTGTTGATTTCGAACGGCGACGAAGGGTTTAAGAAAATGGGAATTGGCAAGAAATTTACAGGCAAAGTGTTTGTAGATTACTTACAGAAGCATCCGGAAGAAGTGACGATAGATGAAGAAGGATGCGGTGTATTTCATGTAGTGGCAGGCTCGGTTTGTGTGTGGGTATTGAAAGAAGCGATAGTAAACTAAAAATTAAACAATATGAACAGAATAGCCTTGTTTTTATTAGCCTGTATTGCCGTTACGTTCAGCAGTTGCGACGCTATCGGAGATATTTTTAAAGCCGGTGCGTGGACGGCTATCATTGGTATCGTTATCGTGGTTGCCATTATCTTTTGGATTGTAAGCAAAGCTCGTGGCGGCGGCGGAAGCAGCAACAGTTAATAACAAACGACCCGTAACGTTTTATCCTAACCCTTTTTGTTTGATGTTTAATAGTGGTTTATGCCTAATAAAGAAGAATGGAAAAAAGAATCGCCAGATGAAAACAGCTATCGCAAGCAACTGGAAAAACAGATAGAAGACCTGCATAAAACCAATGAAGAAAACATCAGGCTAAAGAATGTTGAAAAATTTTCGGCTATCGGGCGCATGGCGCGTTCTATAGCACACGAAATACGTAACCCGCTTACCAACATTAGCTTGGCATTAGAGCAGCTAAACAGCGAGCTTCCGCACAATGATGATGTAAACTTACTGGTGGAAATGATCAGTCGCAATACTCTGCGCATCAACCACCTGATTGCCGATCTGATTGATTCTACCAAATTTGCACAGCTCTCTTATTCTCACGAGTCAATTAATAATATCCTCAACGAAGTTACAGACAGCGTAAGGCATTTTGCCCATCATAAAAATGCACTTATCGAAACCCATTTTTCCGACTCTCTGCAAGAGTTGATGATTGACAGAGAGAAAATAAAAACGGCTTTTGAGAGCTTAATTACTTATGCTATAGAATCGGTTCCGCCTAATGAGGGCAATATTTCTATTTCCACAGCTGCCGAAAATGGTAAGTGTGTGGTTACTGTTCGGGATAATGGCACAGCTATCAGCGAAGAAAAAATAGAACGTCTTTTCGAGCCCCACTTTACTCACAAACAAGGTTCGGGAATGGCATTAACACAAGCTCAAAATATTATCCTTAACCACGGCGGAAGCATCTATGTAGAAAGTGAGCAAGGCAAGGGAACTGTGTTTACGGTCATACTTGAATTTGCGTAGCCTTACCTTTTTTATTTGGCTGTTACATTCAACGAAACATCAACGTTATCACTTAGCGTAACGCTGTTGCCGCCCACTCCAAAATCTCTTCGGTTGATGGTAAATTTTCCGCTGAACAGATAGCTGCCATCCGGCTTTTTGGTAGCCGTAAACGGAAATGAAATATTTTTTGAAATATCCTTAATAGTAAGCGTTGCATTCAGCGTATAACCTGTACTGGTTTTTGCGATGCTGTTACTTGCTATTTTTAATTCCGGGTAATGTTCTGCATCAAACCACTCTTCTTTTTTTAAATGATTATCGCGCGTATCAATGCCGGTATTAAGGGTACTAACGGCCACTGTAATAGCCATCCTGCTGACAGCCGGAGAGTCTTCATTCCATTCAATTGTTCCTTTTAATCCGCTTAATTCGCCCTTGGTATTAATGCCTAAGTTTTTAATTACAAAAGTTACCGCATCTTCCGAATCTACAGGCTTTAAAGAGAGCACTGCAAAAGCACTGGCGAGTAAAAAGATAACTGGTAAAACAAGGAGATGATAAATAGATTTTTTCATATTCGATTGTAAAGTTAGTAGCCCAAAAGCTGCCTGCCCGCAGCCGGCAAAAAAATATGAGACGGCACACTACTCATAATTTTCAACTCTTCGGCTAAGCTTGTTTCATTATCTAAGAACTTAAAAACCTGCTGCGGTTTATTATGCCTTAATAGATCGGCAAAAACTTGTGCTGCCGTTAGCTTTTGGCTATGCAAAACGCTAAGTAAAGTATCATCATATATTTTAAACCGCTTGCTGAAAAAGTGGTTTTGTTTGCCCGGCGGTTCACTTTTCATCAGTGCATCAACAATAGCTGTTGAATGCTTTTGTATAAACTGAAACGTGTAGCCGCTGCTACCTTTTGTTTGCCCGCCGGCAGTACCAATGTTTACAATAGAAAGCGGCGTTTTGGCAAAGGCAAAATTACTCATTGGGATGACACCAAACTCTTCTTCTTCAACTGCAAAACGGGTAATGTTCAGAAATTGGGCAATGTATTTTTTTAACCCTGTGCTGTACTCATTTTCGTTCAGCAAAGAAGGAGAAAAAACAGTGTACTCAATCAAAGCTTTCCGTTGTGTGACGGGCAGCAGATACACAAAGGTATTACCTTCAGGGGTAGCAACCCTAAAGTCCATAAATGTAGCCACACTGCTGTTAAACACATCTTCCTCGGTAGTAATCATCCAGCCTTTAAAGTGTTGCAGCAGGCTGATGCCGGTTTGCAATTCTTTTGGGTTAAAAAGAATACTGTTGAATACATATTGCGCGGCAAACAATTGAACGTTGGTTTGCACAAAAGCTGTAAGGTTATTGCTGTAAATGCGCTCTACTTTTTCCTGCAGAAAAACAACGTTGCTGTGCAATGATATCTGGTCGAAAACATAGCGGTACAAGTCTGCACCGCGAATCATTTTATAACGATATGGCGTTATATCCCATCGCCCTGAAAAACCATCTCCATAAAAGTCTATCGTGCTCCATTCTTTATAAACAATCTCCTGAAACAAACCGGCTTCTGCTTCCCAGAAACACCAGGTCCTGTCGTTCTTTCTTTTATCATCCGCATCTATCAACAATATTTTTTTTTCTTTAAAGAAAGGCTGTTGCATCATGCGCAAAAGCAGGCTGAGGCCCGCACATCCGGCTCCCGTAATAATAAAATCGTATGATGTGTTGGATGTAATATTTTTCCTTAAGAAAACAAAAATAGACGTTTACAAAACATCCCTTAAAAGAGAGACGAAATGAGATGATAATAAAAACGGCTGTTCAGTCCTTTGTAAAAAACCGACCAGCCGTTAATTAAAAAATATAACTATTACACCGCAAACGAACTGCCGCAGCCGCAGGTGCTTGAAGCATTGGGGTTGCTGAATGTGAAGCCTCGGCTATTCAATCCATCCTGCCATTCTATCTGCATGCCATAAAGATATAACTCATGGTTTTTGTTCATTATGCAAGGGATGCCTTCTATAGTAAACTCGGCATCATCGGCCTGTTGTTCATCAAAACCCAACACATAGCTTAGGCCACTGCAGCCACCACCTTTCACACCTACCCGAAGCTTCTGGCTTGCATCGAACTGAGGCTCGCTCATGATTCTTTTTAGTTCTGCAATGGCGCCTTCGCTTAATGTTACCGGTATTGTCTCTGTCGTTTCCATAACTCAAAATTAATCAAAACAAAAACTACTTTTCACAACAAATACTAATCGCTGAAAACATGACGTTTTGCTTACATTGCAACTTTTTATTGTAATCTTTTTTATGACATTTTCTTCAAACACAGCTCTCGTTTTTCTTGTAATCGTTTTTCTTGCTGTGGTCTATTATATTTTCACATCTAAGTCGGCAAAGGCTGGCGCTGGTGAAGTCTCTGAGTCTACTACGCAAATGCAACTGGGCGCTTACGAAAGACTGATTTTATTGGTTGACCGCATTGCTCTTCATAACCTTATCAGTCGCCTTAACCAGCCTGGCGCAAGTGCCCGCGACATGCAGCAGCTACTCATTCAAAACATAAAGGAAGAGTTCGACTACAACATTACCCAGCAGATTTATGTAAGCGCCGATGCTTGGAATTCGGTGAAGAACTTGAAAGAACAAAACATGCTGGTCATCAACCAGATTGCTACCACTTTGCCAGCTAATGCTACCGGGCTCGATCTGAACAAATTTGTATTAGAGTATTTAATGCACGACCGGAAAGGCACACTGCACGAAGTAGTAAGTGAAGTACTAAGCTACGAAGCCAAGAAGCTGCTTAAATAAAGTTTACACTTACTGCTGAAGGTCAACGGAGGACCGAATCATGTATCATAAGGCCAGCTTGCCTTCCACACCGTCGTCCATTGTTTTGCCGGTTACGGCGCCTGCTATAATCTTCAGGAATGATACCATTTTGCCATGCTTGGTATCCCAATAATAAGCCTCGCTTGGGGTTACTTTAATAGCGCTGATGTTTGGGTCGTCCACTCCACCCTGAAACCATGTTTTAACAATCGGATTCCAGAGTTCTTTAATGATTTCTTTATCATACAAAACCTCGCTGCTACCATGCACTGAGATATAATTTTCTTTTGCCGGGTCGCCAAATAACAAGTCGGTTGTAGTATTGCTGGCAAGGTCTTCGTTGCGCTGGCTGTTTTTATCGCTGATAAACCAGATATTACCTTCGTCATCTACTTTGTTTGTCGACATGGGCGCCGTTTGCAAACGGTTATTGCTATCGTAGGTACAAAACATACAAACCCTTACTTCCTTAGCCATATCCTGCAATTTTTTTACTGCTTCCTGATTTGCTAAGTTTACTTTGTCTCCCATAAAATAATTTTTGAGATGAACTTCTAATTATATGCCAGTAATGTGTGTGATGCGTTAAAGAACAGAATGCCTTCGCGGTTGAAAATAAAATAAAAGAGCAGCCTGTTGAAGGCTGCTCTTTTATTATCTAAAAAGTATAAAGACAATTTTTTAATTCACTACTATTTTCGCTTTCGATATAGCACCGGAAGCCGATACCACTTTGATAGTATAGATACCTGTAGCCACACCCGATGTAGGCATTGTAAACTGACCGGATGAGTTAGTGCGTTGCTGCTTTACCAAACGACCTTGTGCATCATAAACAAGCACCGTCGTCATGCCGTTCTCAGATGTTTTTATGGTAATATTTTGACCTGCTTTTACTACTGTTGGATATATAAATAGCTGGCTTTGCCCGCTGATAATAGCCGCGATAGAACCGGTTGCTTTTGTAGTGCCGTCATTGTTTACTACCACTACGCGATATAGGTAACTACCATTCGATGAAACAGCATCGGTATAGCCGTATGAGGTAGCGGCGCTGCTGTTGCCTTTTGCCGGAACAGAAGCCAAAGCAGAATAAGAAACGCCTGCATTGCTGCTTCTTTCAATACGGTAAGAGCTAATATTGGTTTCGGTTAATGACTGCCAGGAAAGGTTCACATTGTTACCCGACACGGCTGCTTTGAAATCAGCAATCTGTGCAGGAAGAATCTGGCTGATAGCGCCACCCAGTCCATAAAATACATCAAACTGGAAGTCGGTATTTAGTTCTACTATTTTCGGATCAACTGCCAGTTCAACTAAATTAAAAGGCTTGGTAGAAGTAAAATAAACAAACCAGTTAGCGTTCGAATTATTGCCATCTATGTTAATGCCATAAAATATATTTCCGCTGCTGGCGCCTGCCGTTGCATACTCCTGGAAGGTAACATTTGTTGGATCGAGAGAGTCTCTGAGATAAGTGCTAACAGTAAGATACTTACCTAGACTATCGGCCACGACGCCTGATGGTATCCTAATACGGAAGCCTGCCTGCCCGCCGGCAGCTATGGCATTCATATCAGACGGAAGATTCAAGTCAACATCAAATAAATATCGGTTGGTGCAGCTATAAGGCTCACCAAGATTCGACACTTCGAAAGAGGCAAACGTGGTATCGGCATTATCCGCCATGCCCATAAGATTTTGTATTCCGGGCGCTTCGCATCCGGTAGGGTTGGTGCCGGAATAATGCCCGGTTGGATTCGAAAACTTGGAATAATACGTCTGCGAGTAAGATGCACCCGACAGCAAAATAAAGCCGGTAATCAGACCAGCTAATACGGACAGCTTTACAATGGAACGTTTTTTTGTAAACATTTTTTTCATGTTAATTGAGTGATTCTTTGTTTGAAATAATTGATTCCTTTGTTTATATAGCAGAGCAAAAATGCTTCCGATAAACCAATATTGAACCAAAAATTTGTTTTGGATAATTCTTCTTCCAGTTAGCCGGCCATATCCCTTTCAAAATCAAATTCCTGATGTGGCAATATTAAGGTATTTAGGTAAAAGATGAACAAAAAAGAGCGATTAATTTTTCCTTATAAACAGGAAAATTAGTGAATTATTATTGCAGAATAAGCTGCCTGAAAATACTTAAACCATCTTATCAACTCGTTTTGTCAAAATCAATGGCAGCACAGCTTGCAACTTATTGAAGCAACTGCAAAGTGTAGCACACGCTTCTCGCAGCCTCAAGACAATCATTATCCCGTTAGATGGTTAGCGCACATATTCTGCATCCTGCCATCCACAGGCATATTTGTTGCTTCTGCTTACCAAAAATACAATGGCAGATCTCCAGTCAGAATTAGAAAAACTAATGAGTTCTCATGAAGAAAAACATAAACTTTACAACGCTTTTTTAGAGACTTCTAAAGAGCACAACGATAAAATCATCAAGCTGGCAGAAACACAACCCATAGACATTAAGGATTTTGAAGAAGCCGAAGCACTTTACGATAATATGGTGCTAAGCGAAAAAACTTACCGCATCAGCAAAGAGGTTTTCGACCGCTACCGACAGGATGTGATTACTAAATTAGCTCCTGTGCAGAACATAAAAATCAAATTCAGCTATCCGGTTGAAAGAGGAAGCAAGGAAACGCACGAATACTATGTATGGCTGAAATACAACCCGGAAAGCCCTGATGAATCGCAATTGGTTTTGCAAAAAATATCTCACAACGACAACGACCCGAAGCTGCTGTAGCCAATATCTTTACCGGCTGGATGGCACAAAAAAAATTAGAGCGCTTCGCACAGATTAAGAGTTTTGCAAACGTACTGGAATACCCGCAAGATATGCCCGGGCAATGGCATGCCTTCTTCACCAACAGCCACAATATAGTGCTGGAATTAGCCTGCGGCAAAGGCGAATACACTGTAGGTCTGGCGCAACTGCACGCTGATGTAAATTACATCGGCGTTGATGTAAAAGGCAATCGCCTGTGGAAAGGAGCTTCCGATGCGTTGCAGCTTCAGTTAAGCAATGTAGCTTTTTTGCGCACGCAGATAGAGCTCATTAACACATATTTTGCGCCGGGCGAAGCAAGTGAAATCTGGATCACATTCCCCGATCCGCAACTGCGGGTATCGAAACAAAAAAGGCGGCTTACACATCCGCGTTTTTTGCGGTTGTATCAAAATATCCTTTCATCCGATGGCTGTATTCATTTAAAGACAGATAGCCCGGCGCTGTACCATTTTACTAAAAAAATAATAGAGGTTTACCAGCTTACGCTGCTGGACGACAAGGATAATGTGTATGCGGAGCAATCTGTTGCGCCAGAGCTAATGATCAAAACGCATTATGAGAAGCTGGACATCGCCAGAAGCAGCCGTATTTTCTATCTTCGTTTCCGGCTGGATGCCGACCTAGTTGCCGATAAAGAAGCCGAACTGAAACAATGGGAATATGAAACCAAAGTATGACGATGACGAAAGCTATACAAACAACGATGGCAAAGTGATCTTTACTGCCGAATACTTGTTGCAGCGTGGCTACTGCTGCGGCAATGGCTGTAAAAACTGCCCTTACGATTATAAAGCCGTGCCCGAGCCGCGAAGAAGTCTGCTGCTGCGACAAAGAATCGGTAACACCTCATCTCAATAATAAACCGGCAATGAAAAAGAGCAAGACACCTTTAGCAAAAGCCAACCCCAAGCCGCCCGCTTCTTTCTTTGAAGATGTGTGGGATGTAGTGCGGCAGGTGCCTGCCGGCAGGATAACCACCTATGGTGCGATTGCTAATTATTTAGGAACAAAA
>CAZZZH010000170.1:0-10069 GCA_964658445.1 Ilyomonas sp. | reverse complement strand
GACGGTAAAGCTCATCTTCAACAACAATTTAGATACAGTGTTTACGGCTGTCAAAAAAGCCATCCTGCCGCGTACTGATTTTGGTGGTTTTGAAGCCGCCGTTGTGGTGAATGATAACATCTTTCTTACGATAGAAACCGATAGTCTTTGCTACGTAATAAAGGGAACCATTGACGCAGCGGCGATGCAAATCAATTTCAACGCAAACGATACTTTATCCTTGCCCAAACCCGACTATACCTTTGGCAATGCCGGGTTTGAAAGCCTGGCTTATCTGCCGCAGAAGCATAAGCTGATAGCTGCGTATGAAAACAATGCTATTACAAGTGCACCTACGGCATTTACATTCACAACCAACTTAACCAACGAGCAGCCTGTACACTTTGCCAGCCCTCTGTTATTTCGTCTTACCGATATGTCTTTCGTAGGAGGCAATACCCTGATCGGTCTGAATCATTTTTACCGAGATTATGTGGATACACTCACTTGCGGCGTTATCCCCAAAGGCGCCAATACATTGAAAAATGAGTATTGCTACTACATTGGGAACCAGCTAGCGGAAGCAACAAAAGCAATGCACGCCAACCCGCAGCAGGCAAACTTTACACGCCTTGTGCAGCTTACGTTTCAGAACAATACAATCGATTGGAAAGAAAGTAAAATTATCAGTTATTCGTCCGACAACTGGGAAGGAATCGTTCCTTACAAAAAAGGTGTGCTGATGGTGGTGGATGGTCGCCCGCCGGGCGTGCCGTGCAAGCTGAGTTATTTTAGCTTACAATAAGCAAAGAGTTCTGTTGTCGCAGATGAACAAACTTTTTATCATTAAAAAAAATAAATGCTCCTGATAGGCCGGGAGCGTTTGCTTTTATAATGGTTGTGGTTTTATTCTTTACTCAATATATCGAGCACTTCATTTTCATTGCCATCTGTGTCGGTAAAGCGCGTTTGAAAAGTGAAAGAATGAGAAACCGGATCAAACGCAGCATACAACATCTCAAACGAATTGGGCGCAATGGCGGCTGCCATAGTATCGTTTGGCGACAATAGAATTTCTTTTGTCTTCGGGTTGTAACGGATGATGTATTGCCATCCCATATTCACGTAGTTGGTTTCGCCATAACCGCAGGTCAATGCCTTCTCATCCCGCAATGTTTCTACGGTTCTTTCGCCGATATAATCAATTGATAAGATGATGTTATCGCCCTGGTCGTTTGCCTGCCCGCGATACTTGGTACGGCTGCCGCGCAGGCTGTAATTACCAAGTACTTTGTAGGGTGAAAAAGCGCTTGTAATACTCCCGCTGGTTGCCGATTCGGTTACTGCTTTCTCTGTACTTAACGATGCTGCTTCCGGCGTGCTGCTGATGTTTTTACTACAGCCTGCCAATATCAGCATACTTACGGTTGCTAAACTCAATGCACCTGACTTAACGGTAAAGTGTTTTCTCATAGAAAAAAATAAAAAGATTATAGCGTAGAGATGCTTTGAGAAAACAATATGCTGCCTGCATGATAAACCTTGCAGCAAAGCACTTGCAAAACCTTCTGTTTTCATTTTGTTTCCACTTCGCTTCCACCCTTCTTTTATTACCTTCGTTTCGATGGAAAAAAAACTATTCTTGCTCGATGCGCTTGCCTTGATTTACCGCGCTTATTTTGCTCTCATCCGCAACCCGCGCATCACGTCAAAAGGACGCAATACCAGTGCGCAGTTTGGCTTTACCAACACCTTGTTTGAATTAATCAATAAAGAAAAACCTACGCACTTAGCCGTGTGTTTTGATACCAGTGCGCCTACCGAACGTCATACCGATTTTGCTGCTTACAAAGCCAACCGGCAGGCAGCACCAGAAGAGTTGAGCGATTCGATGGATGACATCAAACGCATCATCCGCGGGTTTAATATACCCGTGGTTTATGTAGATGGCTACGAAGCCGATGATGTGATTGGAACCCTTGCCTGGCAGGCTGCCGATGCGGGCTACAGCGTGTATATGGTAACGCCCGATAAAGATTATGGACAGCTCCTTATTCACCCCCACGTATGCATCTACAAGCCCGGTTACCAGGGTTCGGCAACGGAAATATTAGATGCCAAAAAGATTTGTGAGAAATGGGATATCCAGCGCGTAGAACAGGTGATAGATATACTCGGTTTAATGGGCGATGCCGTAGATAATATTCCCGGCATTGCAGGCATTGGTGAGAAGACTGCTGCGAAGCTTTTGAAAGAATATGATACGCTGGAAAATGTAGTTGCCAATGCCGATAATATCAAAGGTGCGCTTGGCGAAAAGATACGCAAGGGAAAGGAAGATGCCATTATGAGTAAGAAGCTGGCGACCATTATTACTAATGTGCCGGTGCAGTTTCATGAAGAAGATTACCGGCTGAAAGGATGGAATAATAAGGAACTATCGGATGTGTTTGCAGAGCTTGAATTTAAGACCTTGGGAAAACGGATTCTCGGCGATGATTTTAATGCCTTTCAGCCATCGCCATTACAGCCCTTGCAGCAGAGCTTGTTTGGCAATACCGACGATGCCAGTGAACTCATTCCGCCGGCATCGCCGGATGGTGAAGAAACTGCGGAACCGGCAGGCTTACCCGCAGATAAAAACATTCACAACACACCACATACCTATCATTTGATTGACACAGATGAGAAGATAAAAGACCTGCTGGAAAAACTTTCGCAGCAAACCGAAATCTGCTTTGATACCGAAACCACCGGCATCGACGCCAACAACGCCGAACTGGTGGGAATGAGCTTTTGTTATCAAATTGGCGAGGCATATTATGTTCCTGCTTTTGAAGGCGAACGGACAAAAGAAATCCTGCAACAGTTTAAGCCATTGTTCGATAATCCATATATCACCTGGGTTGGTCAAAACATAAAGTATGACATGCTCATCATGAAATGGTATGGCATCGAACTGAAAGGAAATATATGGGATACGATGCTGGCGCATTACGTGATAGATCCGGAAAGCAGGCGTGGCATGGATTTGCTGAGCGCAAAATATCTTGGCTACGAACCGGTGCATATAGAAGAACTCATTGGCAAGAAGGGAAAAGGGCAGATTACCATGCGCGATGTGCCGTTTGATAAGATAAAAGATTATGCCGCTGAAGATGCCGACATTACCCTGCAACTTAAAGGCAAATTTGAACCCTTACTAAAAACCAATGCCGTTGAAGATGTATTTCAAAAAGTAGAAGTTCCGCTGGTAGAAGTGCTGACTGAGATGGAGTTTAACGGTGTAAGAATAGACCAGGCTTTTCTAAAGGAATATAGCTTACAACTCGATATGGAAGCGCTTGCTGCAGAGCAACGCATTTATGATGCTTCGGGCGTGAAGTTCAACATCGGTTCGCCAAAACAGTTGGGTGAAATTTTGTTTGATAAAATGCAGATTGACCCAAAAGCAAAAAAGACCAAAAGTGGTCAATATGCAACGGGCGAAGAAGTGTTGATTAAGCTGGCGCAGCAACACGGCATCGTGAATGATATTCTTATCTACCGGCAATTGAGTAAGTTAAAATCAACGTATGTTGATGCATTGCCACTGATGATTAATAAAAAAACAGGCAGGGTTCATACATCTTATGCACAAGCCGTTGCCGTAACGGGAAGGCTAAGCAGCAATGCACCCAATTTGCAAAATATACCCATCCGCACCGAACGCGGACGCGAGATAAGAAAAGCCTTTGTACCAAGAGATGAAAACCATGTGTTAATCAGTGCCGACTATTCGCAGATTGAACTGCGTATTATAGCTGCCATCAGTGGTGATGTGAATATGTGTGAAGCATTTGCCCAGAATAAAGACATTCATACTGCAACGGCAGCTAAAGTGTTTGGTGTTCCTGAGAATGAAGTAACAAAAGAAATGCGCTATAAAGCCAAGAGCGTAAACTTCGGGATTATCTACGGTCAGGGTGCGTTTGGATTATCGGATAACTTAGGCATCAGCCGCGCGGAAGCAAAAGAAATTATTGAAAATTATAAAAAAGAATTTGCCGGCATTACGCAGTATATGGATGACATGATAAAGCTGGCGCAAAAGAACAAATATGCCGAAACCATGATGGGCAGAAAGCGCTGGCTGCGTGATATTAATTCGGGCAATTTTACTGTGCGCGCATTTGCCGAGCGTAATGCTGTGAACTCTCCTATTCAAGGTACGGCAGCAGATATGATTAAGCTGGCAATGATAAAAATTCATGCAGCGATTAAAGAGAAAAACCTGCAGACACGCATGATCTTGCAAGTGCACGATGAGCTTGTGTTTGATGCCCTGGCAACCGAAGTAGAAATACTAAAGCCATTAATACTTGATAACATGAAAGCCGCGCATCCATTGCCGAATGGTGTACCTGTTGAAGCCGAAGTCGGCGTAGGTGTAAATTGGCTGGAGGCGCACTAATACAGGCATTCCGCAAGGAAACGATTGTATATTCAGACAAACAAAACGCCGGTACAGTATACCGGCGTTTTGTTTGTTATCATTAATAAATGATCTGCTTATTCCTTTACAAATGCCCTTGTTATTTTTTTATTCGTATCGCCGGTGTTCATACTTACATAATAAACACCTTTCGATAAACTTGCTACATTAAAAGTATGCGAGCTAATACCTGTGGAAGGAGATAGTGTCGCCTTGAGTACTACCTTACCCGAAGCCGTATAAACAACCACATCTGCCTTCTTATCGGCTAAGGTGTGGTATTGTAAGATGAGTACAGCTTTTACAGGGTTGGGCAGTATCGTAAAATCAACAGAAGTCAATGAAACCAACTGCACAGTAATAACATTGCTGTATGAAAAACTGCCATCGTTGTTTATTATTTTCAGGCGGTAATAGAGCTTATCAAACGGTAGAACAGCAGCTTTCGGATCGATAGACTGATAAGAGCCGGAGACTGAAGAAGCCGTTACTACTGCAGTTTGATAAAAGCCGATGCCATCGGTGCTGCGCTCTACTTCAAACCGGCTGATGTTGGCCTGATTAGCAGTTGACCAATTGATCGCTACATCCTGTTGGCGAAGGCTTGCGGCAAAGGAAACCAGGGTTACCGGCAGCACATCTGAATTACCTTTCAGGCTTACTATCCAATAATCAGAACCGCCGCTGGTGCCTGCACTTTTATCTCCAGATTGCGGAGAGAAAGAAGTGCCTGCCATCACATACTTTTCGGAATCTGTTTCATAGGCGTCAGACAGAATATCATCGCCGCTTCCACCAACGGTTTTATCCCAAAGTATGTTACCCTTGCTGTCTAATTTCACCATCCAGTAATCGAATCCACCCTTTGAATTATCGGTTTTGTTATTGCCTGTATTCGAGTTAGAATAACCGCCCAGCAGGAAGCCTTTATCTTTTGTTTGCTGGATGGAAGTTAAGTAATCGCCCGATGCACCTCCAATCGTTTTGTCCCATTGCAATGCTCCGTTGGGCTTTAATTTCACAACCCAGAAATCGGTAACCCCCAGGAACGCCGACGACTTGGAAGATCCTGCATCGGAATTGGAATAGCCACCTAAGATGATCGAGCTATCTGGCAACACTTGCATACAAGTCAGGTAGTCGGACCGGTTGCCACCAAATTCTGCATCGTATAGGTTATTGCCTGCCAGGTCGGTCTTCACTATCCAGTAATCGTTATTGCCTATCGGCGAATTTGATTTATACCCGGCTGCCCGTAAAGAATAGGAAGAGCCTGCCAGAAAAATACTGCCAACGCCATACGGCGATACGCTAGCTAAGGCATCATCGCTGGTGCCGCCATAGATGTTTTGCGATACAAGAGTTCCATTCTTATCGATAATCAATACCCAGTAATCGGCAGTGTTTTCCGAGCCTATATTCTTCGTGGTTTTAGTACCATAGATATCGGAAAAAGAATTCCCGCCAACTATAAAATTTCCCGAAGGAAGCTCGGCAAGAGAAGTAAGCACATCGGTATATAATCCGCCGAGGGTTATGTCCCATACTTTATTGCCATTGACATCTAATTTTAATACCCAGTAATCGTTGCTGCTAAAGCTGTTGCTGCTTTTGCTGCCCGACAGGTCGGAGATAGAAGTACCACCCACCAGGTAGCCGCCATCCGATGTAGCGATGATGGCAGACGCTATATCGTTCTTTGTTCCGCCAAATGTTTTATTCCAGATAATATTGCCCGAAGAGTCTGTTTTCACTACCCAATAATCATATCCGCCAACGCTGTCCTGCGTTTTACTACCCGATACCGAAGACCGGCTGGAGCCGCACATCACAATGGCTTTACTTTTATCTATGCACAGGGCAGACAAGCTGTCGCTGCCATTGCCACCAATGGTTTTTTCCCACACGATAGAAGGTGCCGTCTTGGTTTGTGCCTGCACCTGCCGAGCAGCCATTACACTAACCGTAAAAGCAAGAAGATATAGAATGGTTTGTCTCATAATAGTTAAGTTGAAGATTGATTAATGGCAACTGTAATCGTAGAACTGATAAGTACCGCTGTAAGGTGTTTTATTAATGATGGCCTTAAAGAAGCAGGCTGCATTTTTTGCGCAGAACGGATTATCGTAAGCCGCATGACCTGCATTGGGCTGATAATGAAAAACGCAAGGCACGTTCAAAGCGGTCATCACATCATAAATACCCGTGCCTGCCCGTACTACTATCGAGTATTTACAGCCAAGATAATATCCAACGCCATTTGGAAGGTTTTTATCTCTACCTCCTTTAAATAAAATAGAAGGAATGGCAGATCTGCTGTTGATAAGGCTATCCCAATATGGCATCCCGCCCCACATAGGGCACAAGCCTTTTATTTTATAATTAAAGGGTTCGTTATTGCCGGAAGTTTGAAGCTTGCCCCACGTAGCTACAATAGATGGATAATGAATAGCCGCCAACGAGTCGGTTACATAAGCCACATTCAAAGCCAGCGTGCCGCCTGCACTGGCGCCACCAACAAAAAACTGGCTCGTATCTATGTTGTACAAATCGCCATGATTGGCAATATATCGCATACAGGCATTTACATCCTGCTCGGCACGATAGATAGCGCCCTGCAGACCGGTAGAATCATCGCCCTGGTAGCAGCTATCGCCGCTGCCACCATTTTCGTAGCCAACCCGGTAATCAGGCGCTACCACAATAAAGCCATAATCGGCCAAACGGTCCGAAAAATCAGTTACGCTTTGCTTGGTAGCCGTTACAAAACTGCCGCCATGCAGGCTGAAATAAACCGGGTATTTTTTGTCGGAGGTGGCACCGGTAGGATAATAAATATCAAATGCCAGGCTGTCCACCGGGTTCATCTGGTAGTCCAGAAGATTGTGGGCAAAGGCAATGTCTTTGCGATCGGTCAGTTCGTGCACAGCTTGTGCAGAAACAGAAGCATACAATAAGATAAGAATTGCTGCCAGTAGTGTTCTGTGTCTCATAATAGGTAGCTGAAAGTTGTGGCATAAAGATATGGTTTTGGCGTAACGGGTAAAAATAAAAAAGGTTTTAGCCTTTTTTTTAAACTTAAAACCTTTGTTGTTGTGAGTAGTTTTTTATTAAAAACACCAATGCAGACAGCAGCATTTTTTTACAACGCGTAAAACGAAGCTGTGCGTTACAAAGGTTTTGCTTATATTGTTTGCAATACTTCCTTTGTCAGTTCGCTTTTTATATTGCTGGTATTCAGCGTGGAAGCTGGCTCGAACAATAGGATAGAAACTTCTTGGTCTGCCACGGGCTTATGCTCTACGCCTCTGGGCACAATTAAAAATTCGCCTTCGTGAATAACGATAGTTTCCTCTCTCAGCTCCATTTTCAACACACCTTTTACTACATAAAACAGCTCATCTTCCGCATCGTGATGGTGCCATACAAACTCACCTTTCAGCTTCACTAATTTCACGTGTTGCCCGTTCAGCTCGCCCACTATTTTCGGGTTCCAGTGGTCAGAAAAAGAAGATAGCTTCTGCGCAATGTTTACCGTGTTCATGCTATTGCGTTACGCGTTTATAAGTTTCGATAATAATGTGGTCAACGCCCAGCTTCTCTACCTTCTCTACGCCGCGTTGCACCAATGTATCGTTGCTGAGGTGTATGGTGAATGAAAAGCTGTTGTTCTCCCATTGTTTATCGCTGTAGTATTCCAGGTGCTCGGTGTAGTTGCTGTCCTTTAACGTATAAGTGCCGCCACCCGCATCAAAAGCAGATGCCGTTGTGTCTTCGACGCGGTCGATACTGTGGTTTAGAAAAGCAAAATGTGTAGCATTGATTATCTTAATCATCTTATGTTTCGGGTCGAAAGTAGATACGGTAGAATCGCCCTGTGTAGAAGTGGCGGCAACCAATTGCCAGGTGCCAATGAGCGAAGTCGAAGTGTTGGTTGGTTTATCAATGCAGGAAAAAAGAAACAGGCAGGCAAGCAATGCAATAGTTGGTTTCATTTGTTGTTTGATTAAGTAACGAATGTAAGCGAAATAGATAAAGTAAAAACCGGTAAGGCAGGCTTCGTCCGGCAACATCTGTTACTGAAAAGATGGCAAGCTGCTTAAAAACAATTCCACTTATTTTATTTGCCAGATGTACAGAATCGTTCCGATTCTGTACATCCGACAGCAAATCTCTTATTGCATATCATGAAGACACTTTGCCCATACCAGAAAACCTTATTAAGATATTCTTTCCGGCTTCTTACAAATACTGCAGTTGACTAAAAACTATCTTTCCCGGTTTCGTGTAAATGCACCACGGGCTGCTTTTTGCGAAGCCGGAGATTTAATAATTCCACCAAGAAAGAAAATGCCATGGCGAAGTACACGTAGTTTTTTAAGTGTAAAGACTCGGCGGCTTCGCTGTCGAAGCCTTCTACTAATAAGATGAAACCAATCATTACCAGGAAAGACAACGCCAGCATTTTGATGGTAGGATGATTATCGATAAACGCTGCAATCTTGGGCGAGAAAAGGAACATAATAATCATAGCAAGAACCACAGCAGCAATCATAATTTCCACATGCTTCGCGGTGCCGCCGGCAGTGATGACGCTATCGAAACTAAACACTGCATCAATCAAAATAATTTGCACAATGGCATTGGCAAAACCCATTGGTTTGCCACCGCCGGCAGCGTGCTCTTCCTCTCCTTCCAGCTTGTGATGAATTTCTTTTACCGTTTTATAAATCAGGAATAAACCACCGGCAAGCATCACCAGGCTGGCAAGGTCGAAGCCTTTGCCAAACCAGCTTTCGGGGATAATGTAATTGCCTTTTTGCGAGAGCAGCCACGTTAGCCCCATCAGCATGATGGAGCGCACAATGATGCCGGCAATCATCCAGATAAGACGCGCTCTTTTCTGTAATGGTTTTTCTACGCGGCTGATGAGGATGCTGACGAAAATGACATTGTCTATGCCAAGCACGATCTCGAGAATAACCAAAACAAAAAAGGAAACAATATTGTCGGCGGTGAATAGATGAGCCATTGGCAGAGGTGGTTTCGGACAAAGATAAAAGCTATGGCATCGTAATCATTATTTTGAAGAAAGAAGGTAGCGGTTTATGTTTTTGGCAATGGCGGGTCCCTTGTAGATAAAGCCCGTCCACACCTGCACCAGCGATGCGCCGGCATCTAATTTTTCTTTCGCATCTATACCCGTAAAGATGCCACCGCTGGCAATGATGGGAATGGTTGGCGAAAGGTGGCGATGAAGATAAGACACTACTTCAGTAGCTCTTTCTCTTAATGGCATTCCGCTTACACCACCTGCGCC
The DNA here is from genome assembly GCA_964658445.1 of Ilyomonas sp. Taxonomy (GTDB): domain Bacteria; phylum Bacteroidota; class Bacteroidia; order Chitinophagales; family Chitinophagaceae; genus Ilyomonas. The sequence continues at coordinate 296 of CAZZZH010000170.1, read as the reverse complement.
GATGCGGTTTATTTCGGTTTGAGGAGTGAGCAGGTGTTCGCGGCTGATGGTTGTGTTGGTAGCTACCAATCCATCGAGTTTGGTTTCGGCTGCCAAGGCAATAATGTCGTCGAGCTGAGCGGCAGTTAAGTCGGGCGCAATCTTCAGCAGTAAGGGCTTCTTTTGCGCCAGCCCATAGTTGATGTTTTGCAGCCCGGAGAGAATTTTATACAACGCCTCTTTATCCTGCAACGCACGCAGACCAGGCGTGTTAGGGCTGCTTACATTCACCACAAAATAATCTACAAAAGGGTGCA
>CAZZZH010000169.1:0-10111 GCA_964658445.1 Ilyomonas sp. | reverse complement strand
GCGCGCACCGAACGGACCCAGCGTAACCGGTAGCGCAGCCACCAGCGACGACACTAAAAAAATGAGGATATATTCTGTATGATGGACATGAACGCCGAAGGAATTCATGAGGCAATAAATAGAAATCACCTGTGTAATTTGTACCGATAAACCCAGCCAGAATGTACTCCAGAAACTGCGAATAAACGATGGGAAAAATTGTTTTACAATAAAGTAATACAGCAGCAATCCCGGCAACACAGAAGCCAGCAGCCAGTAAGAATAATTCGCGCCATCAAACACTCCGAAATAATACAGCGCCGTGAGCAAACCAATTCCTGCTACGCCGCTCGCGCGGTCTAATAAAACTGCAGCTGTCAACAATTTGGCAGAGTAGCCGTAGGTGCGGTTTAGCATGACCACTTTATACGCATCGCCGCCAATGCCGCCCGGCAGAAATACATTGTAATACATGCCCATCCAATACAGCTTCAGGTTTACTTTCCGGTGCAGGATAGCGCCGATGTTTTTAAAATAAATATTGAGGCGAAAGGCAGCAATTACTTTAGAGCCGGCGATAAAAACAGCCGCGCAAAGCAGCCAGAAAAGGTTACTGGTTTTTACTGTGTGCCAAGCCGTAACCCAATCTATTTTATAAATGGTGTACCACAGGCACAGGCCGCTTACTACAATCTTCAAAAGCAGCACCAGCCATTGTTTCAGCTTGGGATTGATTGCCATGTTGGTTTACTGTAACACCGTTGTGTTATTAAATACTTTGCGCACCTGGTAGGTTTTTTTATTGCCGCTTTCGTAGTACGTGCGGATACTGACTTCAGCAAGAATACCGATGGTGATAAGCTGGATGCCGCCGAATAAAAAGATCATCCCGAGAATGATAAGCGGCTTCCCCCAAATGTCTTGTCCCATTATTTTTAACGCAAGGAGATACAGGTTGATGATGATGCCGATAAACAATGCGCTAAAGCCCAGTGTGCCAAATAAGTGCATCGGTTTCTGGCTGTATTTGCGAAAGAAAACCATGGTTACCAAATCGCTCATTACGCGGAATGTTCTGCCCAAACCATACTTCGATTTCCCGAATTGCCGCGCATGATGCTTTACATCAACCTGTGTAATTCTTGCACCCTGCATCGCTGCAAGTACAGGAATAAAGCGATGCAATTCACCGTACAAACCCAAATCTTCCGCTATTTCGTGGCGAAACACTTTTAGCGTGCAGCCATAATCTTTAAAGTACACTTTCGTCATGCTGCGGATGATGGCATTGGCAATCTTGCTGGGAATCTTTCGTAAAAAAGCGCCGTCTTTTCTATTCGCTCTGTTGCCAGCTACTACATCCCAGTCTTCGATAATCAGCTTGTTTAGCATGAACGGAATATCAGTTGGGTCGTTCTGCAGATCGCCGTCCAGCAGCGCGATGTATTTGCCGGAGGCGTAATCGATGCCGGCAGCCATTGCCGTGCTTTGTCCATAATTTTTGCGAAGCTCAACGAGCACAATGCGCTCGTCAATCACATCTTTTATCCGCATGCGCGTCGCGTCGGTTGAGCCATCATCTACAAACACCACTTCGTAATCAATGCCTTCCAGTGCGCCACGAATGGCTTTTACCAGCGGGTAAATATTATCTTCTTCATTCATTACGGTGATTACAACGGAGAGTTCGCGCATGGTGGCAACATTAAGAGAACAAAGGTAAGCGGTGCACGATAACGGAATTAATGTGGAAGAATACCGTGACTTTTTTAAAACTTTAATTAGAAATTTTGACTTGCCGGTAACTTTTCTAATGTCTGACAGTAATAATCGCTACGCAAAAGCGAAATTCTGAATAGCGATTATTATGTTGCTAGAATCAGCGTATTTATTTACAGCCCTGCCAGTTCCAAACTCCGCTTCTTGATCTTCTTCAGTTCGATGTCTTCAATAATCGCATCTGATGCCAGGATCAGCGATATGCCGGGCTCTTTCCACCAATCGCTGTTTTTAATTTTGGTAAAATGAATCACGCCGATAAACCAGCTTCTTTCCTGCCCGCTGTGATATTCTTCTATCCACTCAAACTCATGCTTTGGAATGTTTTGGATATCGACATAAGAAATATAAGTGCGGAGATAAAAATCGTCTGTCAACTCACCCGGCTGGTGATGGTATAATTTCTTGTATTCGTAGCGATAATCATAGCGCAGCGCAGAGATATCGCTTAACACTGCCGAAGCCGTTGGGAACGAACCCGCGCCTTTGCCGTAAAAGAATTGTTTATCAGCAAAGCCACTTTCTATCACCACGCCGTTGTACTCGTTCTTCACAAACGATAGATGGTCGTCATCCGCAATTAATTGCGGCAAAACAAAAGCAGCTACTTTGCCATTCGTGAGCTTTTTTGCTTGGGCAACCAACTTAATATCATTATGTTTTTCTTTTGCCGCCAGTGCATCGCTTAGTTGTATATTTTGAATGCCGGTAAAAAGAATTTGATTGGGACTTTCTACAATACCATAGGCATGTGTAAGCAGGAAACTCCACTTGTTCACTGCATCATAACCTTCAATATCTAACTTAGGGTTGCTCTCTGCAAAGCCAAGCTGCTGCGCCAGTAACAATGCATCGTTGAAAGGCAGTTTATCTTCAAACATTTTAGTCAGGATGAAGTTGGTCGAGCCATTGCAAATCGCTTTGATCGAATGCAGCAAATCGTTGTCGTAATATTCTTCCAAATTCCTGATCACCGGAATGGAAGCGCAGGCAGCCGCTTCGTACAAGAACGGCATATCGGTTTGCTGTTGCAATTGCAATAGTTCAGGTAAGTGCTCTGCAATCATTTTTTTGCTGGCACTTACCACTGCTTTCTTATTTTTCAATGCGGTGGAAACAATCTCGAAAGCCGCATCGGCATCGTCTATCACTTCTACAATTACATTGATGTCTTTGTCAAACAACAACGCATCTTTTTGCGTAGTGAACAATTCTGGCGGCGCATCTCTTTTCTTTCCCGGATGCTTGATGCACACCCGCTTAATGCTTGCTTTCAGCGAAGGTGTTTGCTGCAATACCTTGTACAAGCCTTCGCCCACCACGCCAAAGCCAAATAGCCCGATTGTTAATTGTTTATGTGTGTCCACTGACGTAATATTTAAGATATAATCAAGAAAATTCCTGTAAAAAATAAGCAGATCATTTGTGCCAAATGCTATTGCTCAGGCGGTTTTACAAACTCTTCCAGCAACTGCGTTAAAGCATCGCATTCCAACAAAAATCCATCGTGCCCATAAGTTGAATCGATGATTGCCAGTTGTGCGTTTGGAATGTATGCTGCCAGCAATTCTTGTTCCTGTGGCGGAAACAAAATATCGCTGGAAATACCGATGGCTAACGTTTTTGCAGTAATGGCTTGCAATGCTGCCTGCACCGAGGTTCTGCTTCTGCCAATGTTGTGCTTGTCCATTACATGCGTTAAAAAATAGTAGCTATAGGCTGTGAATCGCTTCGCTAATTTTTCGCCCTGGTAATGCTGATAACTTTCAGCTTTTGTTACTTGTTTATCTATCGGCAACAATTCGGTATCTGCCCGGTTTCCCTGCTGCGTTGACGTATACGTTTCATAATGACGATAAGAAAGCAAAGCGATGGAGCGTGCTATTTTCATGCCTTTTTTGCCTGCATCTTCATTGCTGTTTTTCCAGGTACAATCATTCTCAATGCACCATCGCTGCGACGCATTGAACGCCATGCCCCACGGCGAATGTTGCGCGTTGGTTGCAATAGGAACAATGTGCTCAAACAAATCCGGTTCTTCAATCGCCCACTCTAAAAGCTGCTGTCCACCCATGCTTCCGCCTATGCCGATGTGTATTTTTTCGATGCCCAGCTCTTTGCGAAGCGGCTTATAAGCCTCTATCATATCGCGCGTTGTAAATTGCGGAAAGCTGTGGTAGTATGGCTTGCCGGTGTTGGCGTCAACATCAAGCGCACCTATACTACCGTAGCAACTTCCCGGCATATTCACACACACAATAAAAAACTTTTCGGGATCGAAGAAAGCACCATCACCCACCATGCCCGGCCACCATTCTACCGGGTTGCTATTTGCTGTAAGTGCATGAAATATCCATACAACATTGCTCTTCGCTTCATTCATAACACCAAGCGTTGTGTAGGCTAAATGATAGCCCGGCAGCACTGCGCCGCTTTCTAGCTGTAATGGTTGGTTGTATTTAAAAATCTGTTTTTCCAAATCGTTATCTATTGCTGGTTATTCTTTCCTTTCATTCATCTATGCCTTTCCATAAACCGTTTCGAACGCCTGTTCAAAGTCGGCTTTGATATCATCAATATGCTCAATGCCCACGCTTACACGGATGAGGTTTGGCAATACACCTGCAGCTTCCTGTTCTGTTTCACCCAACTGTTCATGTGTGGTAGACGCCGGGTTGATGACCAGCGTTTTTGCATCGCCCACATTTGCCAGATGGCTCGCCAGCTTTAAGGAATCAATGAATTTAGAAGCCGTTGTTTTGTCTCCTTTCACACCAAAGTTGAGAACGCCGCCAAAGCCATTAGAGAAATATTGTTTGGCTAATGTGTGGTAAGGACTGCTCTCCAAACCGGGATACCAAACGTATTCGACCTGCGGATGTGCTTCGAGCCACTGCGCCAGCGCTAAAGCATTCTGGCAATGTCTCTCCACGCGCAGCGACAAGGTTTCTAATCCTTGTAATAAGAGAAAGGAATTGAACGGACTGAGCGCCGCGCCCCAATCTCGTAAACCTTCCACTCGCGCCCGGATAACGAACGCGATGTTGGGTAAACCCAATGGATTGCCTTCACCAAACACATCCCAGAACTTTAATCCATGATAGCCTTCAGACGGTTCGGTAAACGAAGGGAACTTGCCATTTCCCCAATTGTAATTTCCACCATCGACGATCACTCCGCCGATAGATGTGCCATGACCGCCAATCCATTTAGTAGCACTTTCTACCACGATGTTGGCGCCATGTTCCAGCGGACGAAACAAATAGCCGCCAGCGCCAAATGTATTGTCAACAATCAGTGGCAAGTCGTATTCTTTTGCCAAGGCTGCAAACTTCTCAAAGTCGGGAATATTCAATCGTGGGTTGCCAATGGTTTCTAAGTAAATGGCTTTGGTTTTATCGTCTATCAACTTGGCAAAGCTGGGCACATCGTCACCGTTCGCGAAGCGGGCTTCAACGCCGAGGCGTTTGAAAGATACCTTGAATTGGTTGTAAGTGCCGCCGTATAAATAAGAGGAAGTAATAAAATTATCACCCACTTGCATGATGTTGTTCAGGGCGAGAAACTGTGCGGCTTGCCCGCTGCCTGTAGCTAAGGCCGCCACACCACCTTCGAGCGCAGCGATTCGTTTTTCAAACACATCGGTGGTAGGGTTCATGATGCGGGTGTAAATATTGCCAAACTGCCGCAAGCCAAACAGGTTGGCGGCATGTTCTGAATTGTCAAAACCATAAGATGTGGTTTGATAAATGGGTACGGCGCGGCTCTTCGTGGTAGGATCAATTTCTTGTCCGGCGTGTAATTGTAGCGTTTCAAAATGTTGGGCACTCATAGATAATTGTTTTAAAAATGAAATGGCTTTGTGTTTCTAACCCATGTTCTTTTTAATTGCCTGCTATTCTTATCTTGAGTGCGGATACGGGGCATAAAAAAAGCCCGCCTGAGTAAGACGAGCCTGAAAAATATATAGCCATTGCTAAGTAGTATCAAACTGAAATCTTACTTATCTCTTCCCGCTGTTAGCGGGATGGAATTGGCACCTTTCACACTGTGTGGTGGTTGCCAAGGCTTCATCGGGCCATATCCCTCTGCCTTTCTTGATAAGAATCTGTAAAGAACTGGCGCAAAGATATAAGCCACTCTTTTATATCACCAAAATATTTCTGGAATAGCCCTTGCAACTGTAGCTGACAAAAGGAGAATCTTTATGAAAAAAGTAATTGCATTATTGGGCGGGCTCGCCGGCGCGGGTACAGTAACCTTGCTTCACCAGGCGTTAAAAGCAGCGGTGCCTTCTATAGCGCCGCGCATGGATTTGCTGGGTATGGAAGCGATGAAGAAAGTAAGAGCACGTGTACATCTTCCCATTCCTTCTGAAGAAGATTTGTATAAGCAAACTTTTGTGGGAGACATTATCGCGAATACTTTGTATTATAGCCTTGCCAGCGGCAACGCCGCCGATTTGAAAGGAACCGTATTAGGTATTGCGGCTGGTATCGGTGCGGTTGAATTGCCTGAAAAACTTCACCTGACGCCAGCGCACAGCAGCCGGACAAAAGCGACTGAATACTTATCGATGGGCATTTACATTATGGGTGGATTAGTAGCCGCTGCAACCATCGGATCGCTTACGCAGCTGACACATAAGAAGATTAAAATAAAGACGCCAAACATCAAGACGAGAAAGATTCGCAGGAAGCTACATATTTAACTTCCGTGGTTTAAAGAAATGTTACACATAGCCTTACGTTTTTTCACCATGTAATTAATGACTAATTTGGCCTTTTGAAAAGGAACTATTAATCACATATATATGGCAGACATTTTTGAAAAACTGATTAAAAACTTTGGCCCTCTCGGTCAGCATCGCAAGCGCGCACATGGTTATTTCGCCTTTCCAAAACTGGAAGGGGAGATTGGTAGCCGGATGAAGTTTCGTGGTAAAGAAGTCATTGTGTGGAGTCTGAATAACTACCTCGGTCTAGCTAATCATCCCGAAGTAAGAAAAGTAGATGCGGAAGCCTCTGCTGAATTTGGTCTCGCATCGCCAATGGGTGCGCGTATGATGAGTGGTAACACCAACTGGCATGAGCAATTAGAACGGGAGTTAGCTGAGTTTGAAAGTAAAGAAGATGCTATTTTATTGAATTATGGTTACCAGGGCATCATGAGCACGATTGATGCGCTGTGTGGTCGCCATGATGTGATTGTATACGATGCGGAAAGCCACGCTTGTATTATTGATGGCTTGCGCCTTCACCCGGGACACAGGTACGTGTTTAAGCACAACGATGTAGAGGATCTGAAGAAACAACTGGAACGCTCTACGGCCTTGATTGAAAAGCAGGGTGCCGGCGGTATCCTCGTGATAACCGAAGGCGTATTTGGTATGGCGGGCGACCAGGGAAAACTGAAGGAAATCTGTGATTTGAAAGACACTTATGACTTCCGTTTGCTGGTGGATGATGCTCATGGGTTTGGAACATTGGGAACAACGGGTGCCGGTGCCGGTGAAGAACAGGGATGCCAGGACCAGATAGATTTATACTTCTCTACGTTTGCGAAATCGATGGCATCTATTGGTGCGTTTCTGGCAGGTCCGCAACTGATCATTGATTATATACGATACAACATCCGCTCGCAGATATTCGCCAAGAGTTTGCCGATGCCGTATGTAATTGGTAATCTAAAAAGACTCGAACTTTTGCGCAGCCAACCCCAACTGAAAGACAAATTATGGGAAAATGCAGCCAAGCTGCAAAACGGTTTGAAGGAGAAAGGCTTTGATATTGGCAAGACCAACAGTCCTGTAACGCCGGTGTATATGAAAGGCGGCGTGGAAGAAGCAACCGCTATGGTGATGGACCTGCGCGAAAATTATGGAGTGTTCTGTTCTATTGTTTCGTACCCGGTAATACCGAAGGGGCATATCATCTTCAGAATGATACCTACGGCGGTGCATACCGATGAGGACATACAAACTACGCTACGGGCGTTCACTGAAACGAAGCAAAAGCTAGATGCCGGTGAGTATAAAGTTGAAGCGATCCCGGATATGGCGGAAAGCAGATAGAACACGGATGACACGAACTGCGTGCACGGATTAAAACGGATTTTAATTGTTTATATCATCATTAAAAAAGCCTCTTCCATAAGAAGAGGCTTTTCTGTTTTGTGCTTATGGAAATCTCATTGTATTACTCCCTTATTTTTCAATCTCCATGCTTTTTATCTTATCGTCGTCGAAGGCGTAAAGATGATGCAAAATGCCGTCGAAGAGTGTGGTTCCTTCTTTGTCTTTTACCAGCTGATGTACTTCAACATCTACTGTTCCGTTGGCTAATTCGGTAATGGAAACCGGCGTTACAACGGGTGTTATTTCGCTCCACTGCCGCGTCCAGTAATCGCGCACCTGGCTGTAGCCATTTACATAGCCACCTTCCCAGCCGTTGGGCCAATGTACGTCTGCCTTCATATGGGCAAAAACAGCGTCGATGTCTCTCTTATTGAAAGCATCATACACCTGCTTAATGATAGATTGATAATCGGTCTTCATAATTAATACGAATATACTTTGTAGCCCCAGGCGGGCAAGGTTACTTTTTCGTTTTTGTGTATCGCATCCATCTTTTTAGAAAACACATCCTGCATCAGCGGTGGCATGGAATAATTAATGGTAAACGTTTGCGGCTGATTGCTGAGGTTCGTCATCACCATTACCTTCTGGTTCTTGTTTTGCCGCACGAAGGCAAAAACAGCGCTGTCTTTCGAGGTGATTAGTTTGGTGTACGAAGCATCGGCATCGAGCGCTGCATTGGTTTTGCGAAGCGATAACAATGTTTTGTAAAAGGGTGCACGCGCATAATGGCTGAACGTGATGGTATCTTTATAGAAGAAGGAAATACTGTCGAGGAAAGGCTCTTCCTGCCCGCTGTATACACACGGTATCGAATGCTCAAGCGTTTGCGTGAGCACAGCAAACGGCGCATGCACAGCGCCGGGCATGGTAGCGTAGTCGGCCTTGTTCCAACTGTTCTCGTCGTGGTTGCTGGTGAAGTACATCTGTATGGCGTGAGGCGGGTAGGTACTGTCATCGTGCTTTATCATCGCATCTAAGTCCATGGCGTTTTCTTTGCCGGCGGCAATGTCGTTCATTACATGAAAAACATCCCACGGGTAAATCGCGTCGAAACCCGCTTTAATGTAATCGGGCGCGTCTACTTCAGCCAGCATAAATAAGTTTTTTCCCTGCTTTAATTCGGGAATGGCCTTCTGCCAAAATTCTAAAGTGGGTCCATCGGCATGGTCGCAACGGAAGCCATCGATATTGCTTTCGGTAAGCCAGAACTTCATATCCGCAATCATGGAATCAATCATCTCCGGGTTGTGATAATTGAGCTTGCGTGTGTCGGTCCAGTCAAACTCTACTTTAGCTTTGCCGGTGCTGTCTTTTACGTAAAAATCGGGATGCTTGGTAAGCCAGTAGTGATCGCCGCCGGTGTGGTTCGGCACCCAGTCGATCAGCACCTTGAAGCCTTTGCTGTGCGCGAGATTGACGAGATGCTTCCAATCGCTCATGGTGCCAAACTCGGGGTTGATGGCGGTGTAATCTGACACTGCGTAATAGCTGCCGAGTGCGCCTTTCCTGTCCACCTTACTGATAGGGTTGATGGGCATGAACCAAAGCGTTTGCACGCCCATGGCTTTCAGCCGGTCGAGGCTGGGCTCGAAGGCTTTGAACGTGCCTTCGGGTGTGTACTGGCGTACGTTCACTTCATAAATATTTCCCTGCATGATCCACGCGGGGTGACCGTCTTCGAGCGAATCTTTTTGCGCGAGCGCACCAACACTAACGAAGAGCAGACAAAGCAAGCTAATGAGAGGGAACCTGTTTTTCATATACATGATTTTTACGGCAAACCGGGTGGTAAAGATATTTATATCCTTTTCTTGTTTTTTTCTTTGATGGAAAATTGTTGATTGCTTTCTTCTTTTTTTTTCGTGATGGAAAAAAGAATCAAAAAGTTATTTCAAGAATAAAGATTTTTATAGGATACAATGAGCTGCTATGCAGATTCAGGCAGGGACGAAAACGCTGCGTTCATGCGCCGTATTTCAATTGAGATTTTGGGGTATTGTGGTGATGGGCAACAAGACCTTGATAGATTGGTGATGATGTGTTGTGTTTTTTGCCGAGCTGGTTTTGTGTGAATGATGTTTTAGATGGTTGTGGTGGTAAACATTGTTTGCGGAAGCCTGAGGAAGGTTTAGGAAACGCGAGGCAGCAGGGCAGAGGCTGGTAAACAGATTTGCATAGCCTAACGGCAGATTTATGGAGCTCGACATTGTTTCT
>CAZZZH010000168.1:0-10272 GCA_964658445.1 Ilyomonas sp. | reverse complement strand
TTGAAGAAAGGGGTGTAGTGAACCAGTCGGAGACTGACTTTTATAGGACAGCCAGAGAACCCGGGGCGGAACTCTCCGGAGAGTTGGGTTATCATACAATATAACAACAGTTATTTTGACGGCAGCAATGTTATTCAACATGTGCCTTTGACGGACAGTGCCAAAGCTTATATTAGAAAACAATGTGAAGACTACATTTTTCGCAAACAGTAAGAACTATGATTCCTAATTACGAGAATGTCATTAATGCAATTTGTGATAGATTCCAAAATCACATAACCCCACTGAAAATTGTTAATTGGCTAGATAATTTTGAAAGAGCTGATTGGACCAAAGCATTGATAGTTCTTAACTCGTTTGAATATTATACTACTCAAGACATTATCAAAGAATTTGACAATTCTATTACTCAATTCAGCGAGGAGAAAGAAAATTCTAATCCAATTCATGCCATACCTGTAGGAAACGCTGGCAAAAGTGGACTAGCGATGATATATTTCTTAAAAAAAACGAATTGTTTTGTACAAAAAAAAATCAAGATATTACATGACTTTGGTGTAGTTCAGGAAGGCGATAATATTCTTATGGTTGATGATTTTTCTGGATCAGGAAAGACAATTTTAGATTTTTACAATTCAATAAAAAATAATCTACCAAATCAGGTTTTTGTATCCGCAATAACAGTAGCCCATTTAAGTAGAGCAAAAGTCTTATTAGAAAGAAACGGAATCAATATTTATGGAAATTTAAGACTTCCCGCTTTTTCAAAGAGAGGTTCTGTATTTGGATATTTTCCTAGAATGAAAGCTTTGAGAGAATTCTGTTTTAAATATGGAAACCTTCTTTATCCTGAACAAGATTATATTGATAAAAAAACAAAGCAGCACCCACTGGGATATATCAATTCTCAAGCATTAATTGGCTTCGAACACGCAGTACCTAATAATACGCTGTCAATTATTTGGTCTGATAGAAAAAGAAATGATCTTAAAACACAGTGGTACCCAATTTTTCCTCGAAGGTCTCAGGCGTATATCAAAGAGGCAAGCGATTTTAAAAAAACATCAGCTTATTGGATTAGTTTGCTCTACAAATTGAAATTAGAATCGAGTTTTGGTTTTGATAGTAACAAATACACCAAATACAATCTTCGAGTTTTAAGTGTGATAATTTTAAAACTTCGTCGAAGAAGCCAAATTATTATATGTCAATTCTTAGGGATAAATTTGGATGAGTATCAAGAAATCATTGAGGATTGTATAAGGCGGGAAATTTTGAATGATAAAGGAGAACTAACTACAAAAGCTATTAAAGTTGTTGAAGAAATTAGAAAGAAAATTAAATTTGAAACGGATAACTATATAAAACCTGAGTTAATTATCGAAGAAGACATGGTTTACGTACCAAAGACATTTCTAGGAAGTTCATGAGTAAATCTGATTAGCTACGCCTTCAAAAAAAAGGCTACTTAAGCCCTTTTGGCTTAAGAAATATTTAAGCTACTTTATACTGATTCTTATGCAACACCTCGGGGACTCGGGTCGCATAAGATTCACTTCGTGAATCATTTCAAGACAGAGTAATTAGACATAAAGTGAACTTTCCTAGAAACATTTTTATACAGCTAGCTAATCAAGAAGGGAGATCAAAAGACTTCATCGAAAGAACACTCACTTATTCTGATAACCTCATTAAGCAAAACTTACCAGTTATCTTTTCTTTAGACCATTTTGCGCGCATTATTGGCAAAAATAGAAATGACATTATAGATATAATTCAAAACAGAGGGTATCATTATTCTTATTATTTAATTAAGAAAAGACGAGGTGGATTTCGAAGGATAATCGCACCACATAAAAATATCAAGTTTTTACAAGATTGGATAAAGCTTAATATTCTTGATAAAGTGCCTGTTCATTCTGCATGTACTGGTTTTGTGAAAGAAAAATCTATCGTTGATAACGCAAAACAACATCTAAACTCTCATACAATTTTAAATCTGGATCTGGAAAACTTTTTTGAGACAATTACAGAAAAACGAGTTTTCGGGATTTTTAAAAAAATAGGATATCATCCTAATCTTGCAATTGAATTTGCAAAAATTTGTACTGTATATCTTCCAGATGAAAAATTCGAAAGATTGGACGAGGTTGTAAAAAAACACTTTGAAGAATATTTCAATTTGGCTGAACCTGTTCTAGTTCAAGGAGCATCAACAAGCCCAACAATATCTAACATCGCATGTTTACATCTCGATAACCGTTTTGCAAGCATGTCAAATAAGCTAGGAATCAACTATAGTAGATATGCTGACGATATAACATTTTCAGGTAATCCTGAAAATTTACCCTCTATCTCGTTTTGTAGTCGAATCATTAGCGAAGAAAATTTTAAAGTTAATCAGAGTAAGATAGGTTTATATAAGAAGGGGCATAAACAGATTGTAACAGGGCTTTTAATTAATGGCTCAATTCGAATACCTAAAAAATTTAAAAAAGAAGTCTTTAGGCATTTATACTTCTGTAAAAAGTTTGGACCGAGCAAGCATTTTGAATTATTAGCTCCTAATAAGTCGTATACAAAGGAATGGTTAGTTGGTAAGATTCTTTTTGTTAATTTAGTTGAACCGGAAGTTGCAAAGTTGATGTTTGCGAAAGTGAAAGAAATAGATTGGGAAATTTAAAAGCTTTGTTAGCCTTTAGTTTTCATACATCAATACCAATAAAGGAACAAAATATATTTTCCTTTCACTGCCCTTTTTTCACCAACACCTCTCAACTCCTGCCCTCCCGTCAGCCGCACCAATCAAAACCCGACAGAATTTCGCATTATTTCTCTTGGTTTGCCGTTTGCAATAGAAGGGTATTATGAATTTGAATAACTATACCATCAAGGCACAGGAAAGTGTACAGGCTGCCCAGCAGACTGCTTTCAATAATGGTAGTGTGAATATAGAAACCAACCACTTGTTGAAAGCGATGCTGGACGATGAAGATAGTCCTGTGGAATACCTGTTGAAGAAGAACGATGTGAACATACCGTACGTGGAAACGAAACTGAATGAGAGCATCAGCCGCCTGCCGAAGGTGCAGGGCGGACAACCGGCGCAGAGCATAAGCCGGGATTTGAATAATGCATTGTTGTATGCGAACAATACGCTGAAGCAATTTGGGGATGAATTTGTGAGCGTGGAGCATCTCTTGCTGGCGCTGCTGCATGGCGGCGATGAAACGGCGAAAATGCTGAAAGATGCGGGACTGACCGAGAAGGGCTTGATCGCCGCGATTAAAGATTTGCGGAAGGGATCGACCGTGAATTCGCAAACCTCGCAGAACCAATACAATTCGCTTCAGAAGTATGCGCGCAACCTGAATGATATGGCGCGCAACGGCAAGCTGGATCCGGTGATTGGTCGTGATGAAGAAATACGCCGGACGCTGCACATCCTAAGCCGCCGGAGCAAAAACAACCCGATATTGGTGGGTGAGCCGGGCGTGGGTAAGACGGCGATAGCGGAAGGATTGGCAATCCGCATCATTAACGGTGATGTGCCGGAAAATCTGAAGAGCAAGATCATCTTCGCGCTGGATATGGGTCAGTTGATAGCCGGTGCGAAATATAAAGGCGAGTTTGAAGAAAGGCTGAAAGGCGTGGTGAAAGAAGTAGCGGAAAGTGAAGGCGAGATCATCCTGTTTATTGATGAAATCCATACACTGGTAGGCGCCGGTGGCGGCGAGGGAGCGATGGATGCAGCGAACATCTTAAAACCGGCGTTGGCACGTGGTGAGCTGAGAGCGATAGGCGCCACAACGTTGAACGAATACCAGAAATACTTTGAAAAGGATAAGGCGCTGGAACGTCGTTTTCAGAAAGTGATTATTAACGAGCCGAGCGTGGAAGATGCAGTGAGCATTCTGCGCGGTATTAAGGATAAATATGAAACGCACCACCATGTGCGGATTAAGGACGAAGCGATCATTGCTGCGGTGGAATTATCGAACCGGTATATCACGGACCGTTTTCTGCCGGATAAGGCGATTGATTTGATTGATGAAAGTGCTGCGAAGCTAAGACTGGAAATGAACAGCATGCCGGAAGAACTGGATAAGCTGGAAAGAAGTATTCGCCAACTGGAGATAGAACGCGAAGCCATCAAACGCGAGAATGATGAGGATAAGCTGAAGGATTTGGGACAGGAGATTTCACTCTTGAGCGTTCAGCGTGATACGCTAAAAGCAAAGTGGAAGGAAGAGAAAGAAGTGGTGGAACGGATACAAAGCGCCAAGGCGATGATTGAAAGCCTGAAGCTGGAAGCGGAACGTGCGGAACGTGATGGTGACTTTGGTAAAGTGGCTGAAATACGCTATGGTAAAATAAAAGAACAAGAACAAATCATAGCTAAGAACTCTACCGAGCTGGATACGCTTAGCGAAAGAAGATTATTAAAAGAAGAAGTAGATGCGGAAGACATTGCTGAAAGTATTGCAAAAGCTACTGGGATCCCGGTAAGCAAAATGCTGCAAAGCGAAAGAGAAAAGTTGCTGAACCTGGAAGACGAACTACACAAACGCGTGGTGGGTCAGAATGAAGCGATAGAAGCGGTGGCTGATGCGATACGCAGAAGTCGCGCTGGTCTGCACGACCCAAAGAAACCGATTGGTTCGTTTATCTTTTTGGGTACGACGGGTGTGGGTAAAACGGAACTTGCGAAGGCACTTGCCGAGTATTTGTTTGATGATGAGAACATGATGACGCGGATAGACATGAGCGAATACCAGGAGAAACATTCTGTTTCGCGTTTAGTGGGTGCACCTCCTGGCTATGTGGGTTATGATGAAGGCGGACAGTTGACCGAAGCTGTGCGCAGAAAGCCTTACAGCGTGGTGCTGCTGGATGAGATAGAGAAAGCACACCCTGATACATTCAATATATTGCTGCAGGTGCTGGATGATGGCAGGCTGACAGATAATAAAGGCCGCGTGGTGAACTTTAAGAACACGATCATCATCATGACGAGCAATATTGGCAGCCACCTGATACAGGAAACGTTTGAAGATGCGAACGGACATGATTTGGATGTAGTGGCAGAGACAGCGAAAGATAAAGTGCTGGATTTGCTGCGGCAGACAATACGCCCTGAGTTCTTTAATAGAATAGATGAAGTGATTATGTTCCACCCGTTGCAGCGGAAGGAAATCAAGGGTATCATCCGGATACAGTTGGATCACCTGAAACGCTTGTTGAGCAACAATGGTGTGCAGCTGGAATTCAGTGATTATGCAATTGATTATTTAGCTGAGAACGGATATGATATCACGCTGGGTGCAAGACCTTTGAAGAGGCTGATTCAGAAGGAAATTATTAATGTGCTGAGCAAGAAAATACTTGCCGGTTCAATAGATAAAACACAGCCGGTATTGGTGGATGTGTTTGATGGAACAGTGGTGTTTCGGAATGAGATGCATGAGCCTGCGTGAGGTGTTGTACGATGTGAAGATTTAAAGGTGAGAATGGAAATGTGATGAATGAAAATCCCGGTGCGATGGCACCGGGATTTTTTTGGAACACTGATGACACGGACTGGAGTGCACGGATGTTTTGGGATTTTGGCTTATAGAATATTTTAGCCAATGAAATAAGCAACTGATGATTTGTAAAGATTACTTGTTGCTGAAACAACCATTGCTAACAAAACTGCTGTAGTTGTGTTGTAGTTTGATTTGCATACAGAGATAGACTTTCCCTTGTGAAATTATAGTAGGTCATTTATATAAGAGACTAATAATCTTCTTAGGGATAAAGGTATTATTCGCATTTGCAGAGAAAGTTTACGTTGGTTTCTTGTGTGAGTTTCGCGTTAGTTTGAGAAGGTGTTTATACCTAAAAACTTCAAGCTCACAACGCCGGGAAGATGGTGACTCCCAGTTTTGCGTTTACCCGGTTCAGCATTTCGAAAAACTCTTTTGGTGGACGTCCTACCATAGGCGGAAGTTCCATTGCTTCGGCGGGACGTCCGCATCGAATAAACATTTCTTCAAAACCACCCGGCGTCATCAGCATCAGCGTAGATGCTGTATCGCTTATGAGGGCAAAGGTGTGAGGGATGTTTTTCGGCAGATGTACATAGTCTCCTGTTTTAGCGTGAAACTGTTTGTCGCCAA
The DNA here is from genome assembly GCA_964658445.1 of Ilyomonas sp. Lineage (GTDB taxonomy): Bacteria > Bacteroidota > Bacteroidia > Chitinophagales > Chitinophagaceae > Ilyomonas. The sequence goes on along the minus strand of CAZZZH010000168.1, from coordinate 4,111 downwards.
TAGTATAAACAATCTCACCCTCCAAGATAAAATTGCTTTCATCTTCCCGGCTGTGCATATGGAGTGGCGGTTCAAAACCCTTGCGCAGTAAGGTTTTTACCAGGCTGAAGGCACCATCTGTTTCGGAGGAGCCGGTAAGAATGGTAACTAAATTAGGACCATACCAATAGGAACGGGACAGCATTTTTTTGGTGGGCAAATGCATCATAGGAATTTGTGCGTTTGTTGCGTTCATAGAATCATTTTTTATTGATACCGCAAAATTAAAAGGGCGCCTTTTGGCTACTCTCCACCAAATGGATGATTTTAAACGATCAGTCTGTAAACTTTTTGCTCCCTATTAAAGAGTCTTCGTAACTGCTTTACACATTTACCTAGTATCATTCTTCAAGATACAAAACAAGAACACTATGAAGAAGTAAAAGCCCAAAAACCTGAATAAAAAAAGCAGGCTGAGTGCCTGCTTTGTGTTTGTTATAATGATGAAGGGTTTACTGAATCTGCTGATTACTCAACTTTATAAAACCTGTCAGTAATGCCATCCGACGAGGTTACTTCGAAGTACTGCCGTCCGTTTACTTCACCATATACCAGTTCCTGATACAAATAGAATTTACCTTGCCCTGTTTTGGGATCATACACTTCGGTTGAATTCAGATCTCTGTCTTCGCCACCCAAAGCGCCGGTAGATTCGTACGTACCGTTGAGAGGGAAATAACCAAAGTGTGCCTGGTTATCGCTTTCGAAAAAGCCGGCGGAACTAATGTTTACTTCCATACTTGTACCTGCACCGAGGGTAGAAACAAAATGGCTTAAGGATGTACCGGAACCATCGGCATTAATTTTATACTCCTCGGCAAGACCGTAAGAAGGCCCGGTGTATACACCGTTGTCGTCGTACCAGCCAGCATCACCCGAGCTGGTCCACATCCAGGTGCCTACTAACTTCGAGTCGACTACGTGATCGGTAGGCCCAGGATTGGTGACAGAGCTATCGGTGCCACCAGAATTGGTGCCTCCGGTAGTAGAGTCGATAGGCGGTGGTGTACTGATGGGTTTGCTGCCGTCTTTTGAACAACTTGTGGCGCTAACTGTGATGGTGAAGATAGCCATAGCTACCAGTGCGATTGATTTAAAATTTCTCGTTTTCATTTTTTTTGTTTTTGATTGTTTTGTGTGTTTGTTTATTTGATTTGTTGTTTCTTATTTGATGTTTACTGATTTTTTCTTCTTTTAGTTTCGGTTTGTATTGTTTTTCTAAGCCAGTTTTTTTGCTGTTTTTCTTTTGTTTGATAACACAAAAATGGGGGTGCAAAAGCCGGTTGCTTTTGTGAACTGTTGCTAATGGTTGTAATGACTGTCTGAATTGAATAAGACGAAGCGGGAATTGAAAAACAGGACCGATTCATTGCCGGTTTTTAGAGCCTGAATCATCCCTTTTTTACGGGCAGAAATGATTTCTTGACAAGAAAAAGCGACGCTGGAACCGTAGTGATTTTTAAAATAATCAGGGCATTTTCTTTTGCCAAGCGTCAGATTGTTTGAAGGAAATAATTAAGGAAAAGAGTATGCTGTTGGAGTGAAACGATGATGCAACGGATTGCCTAGCATAGAATGGAATAACATCGCACCATGAGTGCGGCAGAAGAAATTGATTCAAAAAATTATTGGTTATAGTTTGCGTAAGAAAATGTTTACATGGTATGACATATAAGCACCAGCCGATGCGGGAGAATGTGTTTGACAAAACAGCTTATATTGTAAAAAGGTGGCTCTTATTTTTAAGTAAAGAACCTTTGTAAATTAAAGATCCCGGTGCGTTTATGCATCGGGATCTTGTGGTCTTATAGCAGGTCAAAAAAAAGCATTAGCTTACCATCACGGCATCGGCGAGAGAAGCATTGATGATGTTCCATCTATTAGCAGGCAGTTCTTCTTCCGCCATATCGGTATGCATCTGGAATACGAAGGATGGCGCTTCGTTTTTTACCTGTTGCAGCCAGGTGGTGATCTCAGGATTGTTGAGACCACGGAACATCCAGCGGGTTTCTATTTCCGTTATTTCGGGCGGCACAGCGGCAATGATTGCCTGCATCAGACAAATAATTTCTGCATCGGAATAGTGCTCCCAAAGCGCCCTGTTCAGTATCGTTTCTTCTTTATTCATATGATAAAGGTTGAACGCAACAAAAGCATTGAAATGGTAGAATAACATCTGTCCCAATGCGGCTTTACAAGCTTCGTTGTCCGTTTCGCGCCAGGCACTGATGGTAGCCAACAGAACTTTTGATAAGCGTTCGTCTTCCTGGTGCTCGCTTTCAAAAGAGGCAATGATTTGTTTGTTGAAACGAGCCACAGCAGGCAGTACAAAACTGTCTTCGTTGCCTGCATGGTCATGAAAAAGAGATACGACCTGCTCGACTTCAGCAAGGGTCTGGTCGGCTTCATCAGAGTTGGTAAAATCAGTTTGCTGGATGTGTAAAGCGGTTTGATACAACAAGGCGCGCAGGCCTTTGTGGATCTGATTAAAAATGTTGAAACGTGGCTGTTGCATGGTAATTTGTTTTTGAGTTTTATTACTATTTTTTGTTTGATGGTATAAAGTTGCAACGGTTGGAAAGCTTTGCTGCTGCTGAGCTGCGTGAATTGCAGAAAGAGAGTTGTGAATTGTTGGATTGAGAACTTTTGACCAGTTTTGTGGATTGACTGTATCCTAGAAAGCCGGATTAGAAAACTACTGCTGATGGGCTGCGGGATGGGCAGCCTCTACCCCGCAAGGCGCGAGCGGAGGAAGGAGTGAGTGGTGAGTAGTGAAGGCTGAATGAGGCACCGCCGCGCCGCGGAGTAGGGCAGACAGCCCGGACTGATGCTGAGGGAATGATGGACGATGACTGCCCCAAAGAGTGAGTAGTGAGAAGTGAATAGTGAGTGGAATGCAAGGTGGTGAATAGTAGACGGTTGAACGTCGACGTTGATGGTGAGGACGAGATTGAGGGAATGAGTGGTTGGGTCGGTGAAGGGGCAATTTTTAAGAAAAGGTGAGATAAATGAAACTTTCCCTATTTGCTATAAATGCAATACTTTACAGCCACTAATTTACTAACATAAAACTTGTCGTATGTCAACACAAAACAATGCGGCTTCGCGCCGGAAATTTTTGCAACAAATCGGGGCTACGAGCCTGCTGTCTGCCCTATCTCCGCTAAGTAGTATGGCTGCCAAAGAAAGGGCAGAAGAAAGAACTTTATTTTATGAAAAAAAGATATCGTCGAACGATAAAGTTCGCGTGGCAGTGATTGGCTTTGGGATACAAGGTCATTTTGATTTGGGAACAGCATTAAAAGTGCCGGGTGTAGAGCTGGCGGGCATTTGCGACTTATATACAGGTCGATTGCAAAACGCAAAAGAGACATATGGTAATGATGTTTTTACCACGCGCAATTACCAGGAAATATTAGACAGAAAAGATGTGGATGCAGTGATTATTGCTACGGCAGATTGCTGGCATGCCCGCATAGCCAAAGAGGCAATGCTGAAAGGAAAAGCGGTGTATTGCGAGAAGCCGATGGTGTATAAAATAAGTGAAGGCGATAGCGTTGTAAGCACGCAGAAAAAAACAGGAAAAGTATTGCAGGTGGGAAGCCAGCGGGTGAGCAGTATTGCTGTATTGAAAGCAAAAGAATTGCTGGCTGCCGGCGAGATAGGCAAACTGAATATGGTAAATGCCGTGTACGACAGGCAGAGTGCGATTGGCGCCTGGGAATATACGATACCGTCTGATGCATCGCCGGAGACAACGGACTGGAACAAGTATATTGAAGGATTGGATAAGATGCCGTTTGACGCGAAGAAATTTTTCTGGTGGCGCGCCTTCCGCGAAGTAGGAACCGGCGTTGCGGGCGATTTATTTATTCATCTCCTGAGCGGAACCCATGTAATAACGGGATCGAAAGGTCCTGAGAAAATATTCAGCAGCGGGCAGATGAGCTATTGGAACGATGGCAGAAATATGCCTGATGTAATGACAGGTATCATGCAATATCCAGACTCACCTGAACATCCTGCGTTTCAACTGACTTTGCAGGTGAACTTTATTAGCGGAACGGGTGGC
>CAZZZH010000167.1:0-10315 GCA_964658445.1 Ilyomonas sp. | reverse complement strand
TGATGGTTGATGGTTGACTTGTTTTCCATTTCATCAATCTCTTTCTTATAGCATCGGCTCCATCATTATTAAAGCCCATGCGATTGATTAAAGCTTTGTCTTCAGGCAAGCGAAACAATCTCGGTTTATCGTTTCCCGGTTGTGCTAATGGCGTTACCGTTCCTGCTTCTACAAAGCCGAAACCCAGTACAGACACCTCTTTCAGATATACTGCATTTTTATCGAAGCCTGCGCCCAGACCAACAGGATTAGGAAAAGAAAGCCCAAAAATATTTTGCTGAAGCAATGAACTTTTAAACTGAAACAATGTCTTGGCAATACTTTTAGCTGCCGGCGCGTATTTCAATGTATTCATGGCTGCATAGTGAGCCTGCTCAGCAGATAATAAGAACAGAATACGTCGTAAAAGTGAATACATTGTATAAAAAGCTTACGGATAATGGTTAATAACTTGCAATTTCTTATCTTTCAATTATCAAAATCATGCAAATGGAAAACAAACAAAGTGCTTTTAAATGCTGGTTCGAAAATTTTTCCTCTAAAATAACAAAGATAAGTGGCAGCCCGGCTGCTTTTCTTGGGGCATTTGCTGCTATCTTAATCTGGGCAGTTACAGGTCCTGTTTTTCATTATTCCGAAACCTGGCAACTCGTTATTAACACCGGCACTACTATTATCACCTTCCTGATGGTATTTGTCATTCAGCAATCGGCAAACAAAGACACGCTGGCGTTGCACCTGAAGCTAAACGAGCTGATAGCTTCTACACAAGGCGCCAGTAACCGTTTGATCGGCTCGGAAGGACTAACCGGCGAAGAGCTGGAAACATTGAAAAAGTTCTATGGTATTTTATCGGAAACGGCGAAGAACGAAAAAGATTTATTTGCCTCGCATTCGGTAGAAGAAGCCGAAGAAAACAGCGATGAGAAGTTGGCAGAAGTGAGAGAGCAAAACAGCAAAGCAGCAAAATTGGAGAGCAAAGGCTAGAAATCATTCTTCCACATCATGCTCTCTACCGGCATGCCTTTTTGGTTGCTGTATTTGGCATTTTTCTTTTCATTGTATTTTATCTCAATCTCGCCATCTACGGGAAAATAAATTAATTGTCCAACCGGCATTCCGGGATAAATACGAACGGGTTGTTTTACAGAAATCTCCAGTGTCCAGTAACCGCAAAAACCAACATCACCTTTACCTGCGGTAGCGTGAATGTCAATACCCAGACGACCTGTAGAAGATTTGCCTTCGAGAAAAGGAACATGTTCCAGCGTTTCGGTATATTCCATTGTCGACCCTAAATAGAAAATATGCGGGTATAATACAAAGCCTTCTTTCGGTATCTCAAAATGTTCAATTTCGTTGTGCTTTTTTGCATCTAAAATATGTTCGCGGTAAGTAGCGAGCCATTTGCCCAGGTGTACATCGTAACTATTACTGCCAAGACAGTCGCGGCTATAAGGTTCCACTTTTATAGTTCCTTTTTCCATCTCTTCCAGTATTCGCTTATCCGATAAAATCATGTGGCTGCATTTCTGCAAATAAATTGTAAATCTGCAAAACAAATCAGGATTTCTTTTGTCTCTTTTACTGCAACAACATATTACTGATCAAACCAAGATGGCTGTCTGGAAGATAGAAGAAGACGAACCTTTTTTTCTGGCAAATGTGCAGTTGCAGCAACCAATCCATCACCCGCACAAACGGCTACAGCATCTGGCCGGTCGTTACTTGTTATCGCTTTTGTTTCCCGGTTTCCCTTACAGCGAAATGAAGTTGAATGAAGCTGGAAAGCCTTATCTTCCTTCGCATCAATATCACTTTTCCATCTCGCATTGCGGCGATTATGCAGCGGTAATCATCAGTACTGAAAAGCAGTGTGGGATTGACATTGAGCTATTTTCTTCAAAAACAGAAAAAGTAAAACACAAGTACTTAAGTGCGGATGAACTAATGCAGGTGGAAGCTTTAGAGAAAGAACATACTCATCTTTTTACAAACTATCAAATCTATACGCTTTGCTGGTGCGCTAAAGAAGCTGTGTATAAATGGTGGGGCAATGGGAAGGTAGATTTTAGAAAAAATATTCGCATCGATACTATTAACATCGCTGCCCGGCAGATAACGGTTCGTTTTGCGAACGATACGATGACAACTATCATTACTTTACACACCTTGATGATGCACTCCCTGAGTGTTGTATGGACGATTCCCTGAAAAAAATATTAAAGTTATAAGAATTCGTTGCAGAGCAAATGTGAGCGTTATCTTTGAGCAGATATATCTTTATCTATATCGCTCATTCTTTTTTCTGCTTGTATGTTAATACAAACAAACCAGTCTGTTTCAAGAAAAAATATTACCACAATATGAATGCACAATTAATGCAGTCCAGCGCTATTAAAGGTGGCGAATGGTTGCTGAAAGAGTCAGAACCACTTCAAACATTTACGCCTGAAGACTTCACCGAAGAGCAGGCTATGATTGAAGACATGTGCAACCAGTTTCTGGCAACAGAGGTATTGCCTATCGTAGACCGGCTCGACAACCAGGAAAAAGGGTTGATGCAGGCGACATTAGACAAAGCAGCAGAGCAGGGCTTGCTGGGCATCTCGATACCGGAAGAATATGGCGGGCTGGGGAAAGATTTTGTAACAGCAACCGTTGTAAACGAAGCGCTTGGCGGAGGCTTTTCTTTTGCCGTAGCCTACGCTGCTCATACGGGTATAGGCTCATTACCCATCTTATATTTTGGCACAGAAGAACAGAAACAAAAATACATAACCAAGCTGGCAACCGGCGAGTTTAAAGGAGCTTATGCCTTAACGGAACCCAACAGCGGCAGCGATGCGCTGGGCGCAAAAACAACAGCGAAACTGAGTGAAGACGGAAGCCATTATATTTTGAACGGACAGAAATGCTGGATCACCAACGGCGGCTTTGCAGATGTGTTTGTAGTATTTGCCAAAATAGATGGCGATAAGTTTACCGCATTCATTATCGAACGCGGTTACGAAGGATTTACCAACGGATCTGAAGAACACAAGATGGGCATCAAGGGTTCATCGACCGTGCAGCTATATTTTCAGGATTGCAAAGTGCCTGTAGAGAATGTATTGGGTGAAATTGGCCGCGGTCATATCATCGCCTTTAATATCTTAAATATCGGTCGCCTGAAGCTGGGCGCAGGTACAGTAGGCGCTGCCAAGCAAATAACCAGCATAGCTGTGCAGTATGCTAAGACAAGGGAACAGTTTAAGATCTCCATCTCCCGCTTTGGCGCTATCAAGCACAAACTGGCTGAAATGGCTATTCTTTGTTGGGTAACGGAAGCCGGTGTTTACAGAGCATCGAAATGGATTGATGATAAAGAAGCCGAGCTGCTATCTGCTGGTACACCTATGGGAAAAGCGTTGCTTGGTGCAGCAGAAGAGTATGCAATTGAATGCGCCATCACCAAAGTATATGGCAGCGAAATACTTGATTTTTGTGTAGACGAGTGCCTGCAAATTCATGGTGGCAATGGCTTTAGTGCAGAATATATTATTAGCCGTGCATATCAGGACAGCCGTATCAACCGCATCTTTGAAGGCACTAACGAAATCAACCGTTTGCTGATTGTGGACATGACGTTGAAACGTGCTATGAAAGGCAAGCTGGATCTGATGACGGCAGCTATGAATGTATCGAAAGAATTAATGAGCATTCCTGATTTTAGCAATGACGATGAATCTTTTTTTGCAAAAGAAAAAAAATACATTGTCAACTTTAAGAAAGCGATTCTTTTAGCTGCCGGCGCTGCTGTGCAAAAGCTGATGATGAAGCTGGATAAAGAACAGGAAGTGCTAATGAATATTGCTGACATGACCATACAAACGTACATGGCAGAAAGCGCTTTGCTGCGCTTAATGAAACTGGCAGACACAAAAGGTGAAGAAGCGGTTTCTTTACAGGCTGATATTGTTAGAACCTTTATTTATGATGCAGCTGAACGAATTAGCAAAGCTGGAAAAGATGCGATCAACAGTTTTGCCGAAGGCGACGAACTGCGCATGATGCACATTGGGTTGAAGCGCTTTACCAAAACAGAACCTTTCAACACAAAAGACGCGCGGAGACGTGTTGCAGATAAAATGATAGAAGAAAATAAATATTCATTCTAAGCCGAGCCGGAAAATGCGAGAGCACCGGGCGGCTTTATTTGATGATTTATAGTCTGACTTTATCTCAAATTAATAAAACGAGCCTCTGATTTCAGAGGCTTGTTTGCTTTGTAAAAATATATAGCTGTGCAATGAAATAACATCAGGGCTTTGTTTTACTTTGGCTCTCTAATTCATTGCTTATGTCGCCTGATGCTACTGTTCCCAACCAACGTTTTTTAGCACTTGATGTGTTCAGAGGTCTTACGCTTTGCTTCATGATTATCGTGAACACACCGGGTAATTATGAAACCACTTTCCCAGCCCTGATGCACGCCAAATGGAATGGATTTACGCCTACCGATCTTGTGTTTCCTTCCTTTATGTTTGTAGTGGGCAATGCCATGAGTTTTGCCATGATTAAGTGGCAGGGCAAGCCAACGGGATATGTTCTGGGCAAGATTTTCAAGCGCACATTCCTTATTTTTTTACTTGGATTCTTGTTGTATTGGTTCCCGTTTTTTCATTACAACGATGCAGGTCATCTTGAGATGAATCCATTGTCTGAAACCCGCATCTTTGGCGTGTTGCAGCGCATTGCCTTAGCATATTGTATGGCATCCTTGATGCTCTATTTTTTCAAAACCCGAACCACCGTTATCATTACCTGTATTATCCTCCTTTTGTATTGGGCAGTTATGTATGCATTTGGTGATCCATCCGACCCATACGGGCTTCATACCAATGCGGTGCTGCGGTTAGATACCTGGCTTATTGGCACCAAGCATTTGTATGGGGGCGAAGGTTTTCCTTTTGATCCGGAAGGGTTGCTTAGCACATTTCCATCTATTGGCAATGTAGTAGCGGGTTATGTGGTAGGGCAATACATTCGCCGCAAAGGCAATACTTACGAAGGCTTGACCAAACTGCTTCTCACGGGTGTTGTATTGCTTATCATCGCCCATTTCTGGAATTACGTATTTCCTATTAATAAGAAGATTTGGACCAGCCCGTTTGTGCTTCATACGGTGGCACTGGATTGTATGATTCTATCGCTTATCATTTACATTGTCGATTTTCGCGGCAACCGAAAGGGTGTTTATTTTTTCGAGGTGTTTGGCAAAAACCCGCTGTTCATTTACCTGGTATCTGAGCTGCTGGTGTCGGTGATGTATATGATTCAGGTGCAGCCCGGCGTATCGTTGTTCAACTGGCTGTTCTTAAATATTTTCAGCTATGCCACGGGTTATTTAGGTTCCTTCCTGCAAGCGGTTTTTTACATGCTGATTTGCTGGAGCGTAGGTTATTTTTTAGATAAGAAGAAGATTTATGTAAGGGTATAAATCTTGCTAACAATTCAGTCTTAAATAAACCTATGATCATATTCATCACCGGCGCTACGTCTGGCTTTGGAAAAGCCATTGCCGAAAAGTTTGCTTCGCAACAGTACGACTGCATTATCACGGGAAGAAGAGCCGACCGCCTGCAGGATTTATACAAAGAACTTACCGAACAATACGGCATAAAAGTGCTGCCATTGGTGCTGGATGTACAGGATAAAGAAGCTGTTTTTTCTGCTATCGAAAAATTACCGGAAGAATGGAAAAGTATTGACATTCTCGTAAACAATGCGGGTCTTGCGCTTGGCAGGGAACCGTTTGACGAAGCTTCGCTCGACGATTGGGAAACGATGATAAACACGAACGTGAAAGGCTTGCTGTACGTATCGAAAGCCATTATTCCCCTCTTTGTAAAACAGGGCAAAGGGCATATCATCAATATTGGCTCAACGGCAGCTAAAGAAGTCTATCAGAATGGTAACATTTATTGCGCAACCAAAGCCGCTGTTGATTCAATCAGCAAAGCGCAGCGGATTGACTTATTGCCACACAAGATAAAAGTAACAGCCGTACATCCCGGTGCGGCAGATACCGAGTTCAGCAATGTTCGCTTTAAAGGGAACGATAAAAAAGCCGCTTCCGTATATGAAGGTTATCAGCCGCTGCAGGCAGAAGATGTAGCCGATGTGGTTTATTACTGCGCTAGTTTACCACCGCATGTTTGTATTAATGATTTGATCGTTACCTGCACAGCGCAGGCAAATTCTTATTATACGTTTAAAGAGTAAGCTGAAGTTTAACAAAATGAGAAAGCGGTAAATAAAAGAATGCTTTTTCTAACACTCTTCGCAGGTCTTGATTCTATTGTAATAAAATATGTAAAAGCTAACACATTTTAATTTTTCCAAAAATGGAAAATTGATTAGAACCTCTATATTTGCAACGGTTTTTCAAAGGATATTGGATTTTAAAACGGGGTTGGATTTTTATCCTGGCCCCCTTTTTATTTTAAGCCATATGGTAATGGTTAAACACAATATTTGCTTTGGCTTTTCCAATTATTTCTGACAACTCATCTACATTTTTCTGCTTTACATTTTTTACCGACTTAAACGATTTTAGCAAGTCAGCTGCAGTTTGTTTTCCGATGCCTTTTATTTCTTCCAGCTCGTTTTTGAAAGTGCCAATAGAGCGCTTTTTGCGATGAAACGTAATACCGAAGCGATGCACTTCATCGCGCACACGGCGAACGAGTTTCAGACTTTCACTATCCCACGGCAATTTGATAGATTGACTATCCCCGGGAAAGAAAATCTCTTCTTCGTTTTTAGCTAATCCTACAACCGTCATGGCGCCAATCAAACCTAACTCTTTAATGCTTTCCATAGCAGAACTTAACTGCCCTTTGCCACCATCGATAATCACCAATTGTGGCAACGATTTTTCTTCTTCCACCAGTCGTTTGTAGCGACGATAAACGACTTCTTTCATCGTTGCAAAATCGTTGATGCCTTTTACGGTTTTTACATTGTAGCGGCGATAGTCGTCCTTACTTGGAATACCATTTCGGAAGCAAACCATTGCCGATACCGGATAGCTACCCTGGAAGTTGGAGTTATCAAAACATTCAATGTGCACCGGCAGTTCGGGCAACTGCAAATCTTCCTGCAACTGGTAGAGCACATCCTTCCGCTTCTTCTCGGTAAAGGTCTCTAACTGAAGAGATCTTTTTTTGCGCAATTCATCTTTAAAGTAATTGACGTTCTTTAAAGAAAGGTCGAGCAACTTGCGCTTGTCGCCGGCTTTAGGAACCGTGATGGTGATATCGTCGGGCAAATCAATCTCATAGGGAACAACTACTTCGGTAGCCAAGCTGTTGAAGGTGTCGCGCAGGTTGCTTACAGCGAAGGAAAGCACTTCTTCATCGCTTTCTTCAATCTTCACTTCCAACTCCACAGTATGCGTCTGCACAATGGTTCCGTTCTGCACCATCAGGTAATTTACATAAGCTATATCGCCTTCTTTTAAGATAGAAAATACGTCGACATTGTTCAGGTGAGAAGAGACAATAACCGAGCGTGCCTGGTAGTTTTCCAGATGCTCTACTTTCTTCTTCATCAGTTCTGCCTTCTCAAACTGCATGTTCATCGCATAATTCGTCATCTGGCTTTTAAAAGTCTGGATCACCGGCGATAAGTTGCCCTTTAATATCTGCTTTATCTGTTGAATGCCTTCATTATAATCTTCCAAACTCTGAAAGTTCTGGCAAGGTCCTTTACAATTGCCAAGGTGGTATTCAAGACAAACCTTGAATTTGCCCTTGGCAATATTGGTTGCTGTTAAAGGAAGCTTACAGGTTCGAAGCGGAATGTTTTGGCGTATAAAACTCAACAACTCTCTTACCTTACCGGTTGACGTAAACGGTCCCAAATATTCAGAGCCATCGTGGTACTTGGTTCGCGTTAAAAAAATGCGGGGAAACGGCTCTTTCTTAATAACGATATACGGATAAGTCTTATCATCTTTCAGGTTGATGTTGAACATCGGCTGAAATTGCTTGATCAAACTATTCTCTAAAAGAAAAGCATCCTGTTCGCTATTTACAATGGTAAACTCAATGTGGTGAATGCGCTGAACCAGCTCGTGCGTTTTATAGCTAACACCAAGTGTTTTTGTAAAATAAGAAGAAACACGCTTGCGAAGATCTTTGGCTTTACCAACATAGAGCAATGTATTGGCAGCATCGAAGTATTTGTAGATGCCCGGCTGATGTGGCAGTGTGGGTGCAATGGTTTGAAACTCGGCTGGTGTCATAGATGCTTACAAATGTATTTCTCTTTGCGAAAATTTGTAGCAAAAAGGAAGCTAAAAACAACGTAAACCCGAAACTATTTTAGCAAAGAAAGGCAGTAAGGAAAGGTGGAGAACTTCTTTCTCTTTATTTGCTACACTTATGGCTTTGTGCAGTAATAAAAAATTACTCTTCGCCTTTATCGTTCCACACAAAGCTGAGCTGGCTCTGCGTTTCAGACTTGTTCTTGTGGCTGACAACTTTATTTATATAGCAACGCTGATCTCCCTTCCAGCCGATGCGCTGAATGACGGTACTGTCGCCGCCATTGCTAAGGGTGCTGATAAAAATCCATTTTACATTCTGGTTTTCTTTATCGAGCAGTACGCTTGCATTTTGCACGATGTTGTCTTTTGATTTGGGCGTATAGGTTAAGGTAATGCTGTTGGTGCTTTCATCATCAAACACGGCTTCATCGAAGTCCTTTTTAAAACTATCTTCTTCTAACTGGGGCAATAAAAATTGTTTTACCCCGGCATCAAATACAGCCCGGTCTACCACGGAAGAATCTTTCTTTTCTTTGACGACCTGCAGGCGGTATAAATAATAAGGTGTGGTATCTACGTCTTTTATTTGCTGTCTAATGTAGCCGTTGATGGGATAATAAACCGTAGGGTTACCGGCTTTTTGAACCGTGACTTCTCTATTTTTATGGCTGCTGCAAGATGCTAACAGAAGCAAGGACAACAGCAAAACAAAAAGCCTTTTTACTATAAAAGCTAAGCTCGATATGTTAGAAGTTTTACTCGCCGTCATAACTCCAGATGAGCCAGGCGGCACCCCAGGTAAAGCCGCCGCCAAAGGCAGCGAGCAAGAGGTTATCGCCTTTTTTCAATTGTTGTTCCCAGTTCCATAAACACAGCGGAATAGTGGCTGCCGTTGTGTTTCCGTACCGTTCTATGTTGAGCATTACTTTGCTTATTGGCAAACCAATGCGGTCTGCTGTGGCCTGAATGATGCGCATATTCGCCTGGTGCGGAACCAGCCAGGCAATATCATCGCCGGTTAAATGATTTCTTTTTAATACCTCTTCGGCTACATCGGCCATGCCGGTAACGGCGTATCTAAAAACGGTTTTTCCTTCCTGAAAAATGTAATGCTGTTTTGCCAAAACGGTTTCTATAGAAGCCGGGCGAAGTGAACCACCCGCCGCCATGCGCAGGCTGTCGGCACCAATGCCATCGCTTTTTAAAATACTGTCCTGAAAGCCGGTTTCGTCGGTTGATGGCTCGAGCAATACGGCACCTGCGCCATCGCCAAAGAGGATGCAGGTAGTGCGGTCGGTATAGTCGACAATGGCGCTCATTTTATCGGCGCCCACCACAACTACTTTGGTATAGCGACCGCTTTCGATAAAGGCTGCGCCGGTGCTTAGGGCAAACAAAAACCCGCTGCACGCTGCGCTAATGTCGTAGCCGAATGCATTGGTGGCACCTATTTTTTTAGCAATGAGATTGGCAGTTGCGGGAAAAACCATATCGGGTGTAACGGTGGCGCAGATAATGCATTCAATCTCCATCGGGTCGAGATTTCTTTTCTTTAAAATCTCCTGCACGGCAGGCGCAGCGAGGTCGCTGGTGGCTAAGCCTTCGCCTTTTTGTATTCTCCGCTCCCGGATGCCGGTTCGGGCGTAGATCCATTCATCGTTGGTATCTACCATTTTGGAGAGGTCTTCGTTTGTGAGTTTATCGGGAGGAACGTAGCCGCCAACGGCTGTGATAGCTGCCTTAATTTTCGTCATTCGGTGTAGTAATAGTTACAGCGCCAAATGTATAAAACTTTGGAGAAGTGACTTCGTTAAATGGAAGATGATGGCGATGTCTATTATTGCTCTGTATGATTTTAGATTTTTTGCCCGTCCCGTTCCGGACAACTTGGAAGTGCTTTTTTACAAACCGATAAAAGAATTGTATTGGGTGAAATGGCAAAAAGTGGTGTGAAGGATGGTAAGTTGGGCAAGAATGCCTGCAAGTTGGCGGAGAATG
>CAZZZH010000166.1:0-10323 GCA_964658445.1 Ilyomonas sp. | reverse complement strand
TACTCCATACTTACGTCATACTTAGTTCATGAGAGTTCATGAAAAAGATAAGCATAACATCTTCTGAACCTATGCATGCTTTTGCTTTGCTTTTACCAACAACGCGGCTGTGAAAAAAGTAAACCCAGGTTAGCACCGGGCAAGCCAGTTGTGATTATTTCATTTCCATCATAAAGGGAAGCTTTGCCTGCGGCGTGTTGAACATGCTTTGTACGCTTTTCAGCTTCATCAGCATCTTGTAGGTAGGCTTGCCAATCTGCTCTTCTACCGCATTCTGCTTTGCACTCATGCTTTTATCGGCATATGAATCTAATAACTCCTGTAGGTAGCTTTTGCGTTCAGGATATTCTCTAACGTAATAGTCATTAGATTTAATCATGCGGGCAGCGCAGGCAATGGCATCGTGCAGGGTGCCGGTTCTGTCTACAATTCCTACGGCTATGCCGCGTTCGCCCGTCCACACCCTGCCCTGCGCAATGCTGTCAATGGAGGCCGTATCGCGTCTGCGGCCAGTGGCTACGCGGGAGAGAAACGTGTTGTAGGTCGTATCGATATTCGCCTGTACAAAATGTTGTTCAGCGGGTGTTAGTGGCCGGCTGGCCGTGTTCATATCAGCGTAGGGCGCAGTCTTTACTCCATCGAACGTAACACCGAGTTTGTCTTTGAAAAAAGACTGCATATTGGGTATTATGGTAAACACACCAATGGAACCCGTGATGGTTCCGGGATCGGCATATACACTATCGGCTGCACAGGAAATATAGTATCCGCCCGAAGCTGCATAATCGCCCATGCTTACTACTACGGGCTTTGCCTTTCGCGCCAGCTGTATCTCGTGCCAGATAACGTCGCTGGCCAAGGCGCTGCCACCCGGTGAATTGACACGGAACACGATAGCTTTCACATCATCATCCAGCCGAAGCTTGCGGATGATGTTCTTATAATCGTCGCTGCCAATGCTGCCTTTCTCGCCTTTGCCGCTTACAATATCGCCCTGCGCATACAGCACGGCAATACGGTCGTTGCCAGACGATTTTGCATAGTCGGCAGCATCGGCATAATTACCCATCGTAACGAAATTAATCTTGTCTTTTTTATCGAGATGAAGCCATTGCAGCCATTCATTTTTTATATCATCGTCGTACTTTACACCATCAATTAAATGATAGCGCAAGGCATCGTTGGGCGTCTGGATGGCGCCGGTGTTGGCAAGGTTGTGAAGCTGCGCGGTGTCTAGGTTCCGGGCACGTGAGGCCTGCTGCAACAACAAACCATACAGGTCGCCGAGCCACACATTGGTCTGCAGCTTGTTTGGGTCGGTCATCTGCGTAGCACGTAAGGGCTCTGTGGCGCTTTTAAACTTACCGGCATAAAAAATTTGTGGCTGAATTTCTAACCGGTCGAGAAGATTTTTTATAAAATATAAATCGACGGAAAGCCCATCCCACTCTACTCCGCCGGCAGGATGGCAATAAATTTTGTTGGCTGCAGAAGCCACAAAGTAGGCTTTCTGCGAAACCGTTTCGCCATAGGCCATTACCATCTTGCCACTAGTTTTAAAATCGTTGATGGCGTTGATGAGTTCTTCGCTAGTTGCATAGCCGTTGGGGTTGTCTTCGGCTTTAATAAAGAGCCCTTTGATGGCAGAATCGGTTTTTGCATAGTGCAACATGCGTACTACATCGTACAGACCCGGCACATCGGCAGACGCATCGCCGGTGAGAGAACCTACGGCATTCTTTTTCCCCTGCTCATTAAATTCGTTGCTCAAATCGAGCACCAGCACGCCTTTGGTGCCAATGTCTGGTTTGGAAGAGGAAGCCGCCGAACCCACCAGAACCGCCACAACGAGAAAACCAAGCAAGGTAAAAATGAAAAGCGCTAAGAGGGAAGCAAAGAATATTTTAAAAAACGACCTCATACATAGATATTTGAAAAGATGAACACCGCTTATGTACTTGCCGGCAGCAATATGGGCAATCGCCCGGCACTTTTGCAGTACGCCGCAAATGTAATGGAAGAACAGTGCGGCAACATCATTGCCCGCTCCGATGTTTACGAAACGGCTGCCTGGGGCTTACAGGACCAACCTTCTTTCTACAACCAGGCCTTTGCTGTAAGTACCGTATTGTTACCTGCACAATTCATGCAAACCTTGCTGGCTATTGAAGACCGTATGGGAAGACGCCGCACAGTGAAGATGGGACCGCGCCTGATAGACCTTGATGTGCTGCTGATAGATAACCTGATCATTACAACCGAAGAACTGAGGGTGCCGCATCCTTTGCTGGCAGAAAGAAGATTTGCCCTGCTGCCGCTGGCGCAGATTGCGGGCGATGTTGTTCACCCGGTTTTACAGAAAACAATTGCGCAGTTGCTGAGCGAATGCAAAGATGAACTGGAGGTAAAAAAACTTGACTTTCCCAATTAAGAAATCGGACAATTTTTAATACTTTTCTGTAGCGATCCGTTTTGATTTTATGGTATTGTTTGTCTACTGTTTAGGTCTGGTTGCAGCACTGAACCTGATACTAAACAGATGCACTACTACAATCATTTATTCTGTGAAAGACCCTTGAAAAACTGCTTTTTTCTTATCCTCCTTTGCCATACAATCACAGATAAAAACTTTTATAAATGACTGATTAAAAAAGAAGCGCAGCCGAATGACAGCTGCGCTTCTTTTTTTGAACAACAAAATCTATTGTACCAACTTTGCTATCTGCTGAAACGGGATGTTGTTTGCCCAGCCGGTAATTTGTGTATCCGTTGTATTTTTTGCTGTGAATGTAATCAACGAACTACCTAAAGGAATCTGTATAGTATAGTCGGTTTGACCATTGCCGTTATCTGTTTTTTGCAACTGCCCTTTGTAGTTCTGCACTTTAATGATCTTATTGTTGCCATTGCTCATCATACCACCAATCAGCGGTGTATTTAAAAAAGTATTGAGTGTCGTCACCAGTGGAGAATTGCCAATGATAGACAAATCTACATTGTCGTTTTGCCCATAGCTGCGATGAATGGTAGTGCCAACAAATCCGACGTTGGAAGTAACGTTATCATCTTTTGTATTGGCAGCGAATGCATCCATTTTTTGGGGCAATAAAGACAATACCTGTTTGCCGATAATCATATCAATTTCCTGCATTGCCTGCTGCAAAGCAAAATGTGCATCTTCCAGTTTGCCGGATGCGTAAGCAGTTTTTGCAGTCGTAATATCAGTAGTAAAATTTTGTGCGAACGAATAGAGTGTAATAAATGTAAAGAGCAATAAAAATAATTGTTTCATGGTGTTGATTTTATGAAGTGATGGTTATTGTTCGCCCAGCATTTTTTTAATGCCATCAATATCAAAAGCATTGGCTGCGCTCATCACGGCTGCTTCGTTGGTAAAGTTTACACACTCCCACACCATCAAAGAACTTTGCCCTATCGGAACTAGCAATGAGTAGCCTTTACTGTCATCATAACTAATTACCGCTTTGTAACCTTTTACTTTAGTTTGCTTTACATTTTGGTTATCGCCGTTATTGCCGGTTTGCGCATACATGCCATTGTTGAAATACATATTTACAAAGCCCGAATAAAATGCATTGTTACCAATGGTAACGGTCATTTGCTGGTCGCCTTTTTTATACACACTCTGTATACTCAGGTTGTTCCAGCCCCACTGCGTGCTCATAACTGTATTCTGCGTCGTGTCTTTCTGCAACCCGGTAACGGTTGCAGGTAACGACTGCAAAACCTGCTTTCCAATCTGCAACTCGATACTCATCAGTGCCTGCTGAATAGAGTAGCGCGCATCGCTGTAGGTGCCTGCACTCTGCGATTTTTCTGCTTCGGTAATCTGTTCTTTTACATCGGGTGGCGGAGTATTGGTCAAGCCTCCGCCTTTGTGGTTTTGCGGCGAGCCGGAAGGTGTTGTACCTGTATTATTATCGGTAGTACCCGTGGAGGAAGATGTTGATGAATTGCCGCCGATGGCATTATTTACTTTATCCTTCAGTTTCTTCAGCAGTTGTGCCTGGCTAGTGCTGATGAGTAAGAAGCAGGCAAGCAACATTACTCCTTGTTTAAGTCGATACATAGTCGTTAGATTAGGCTGTGAAATTATTGATTCAGGCAATAATTGCATAATAATTTTTTGGCTTATTACCGTTATAGTTATTCCTGATTTTTATGGTTGGCAAACAGGAAGCCCAATGCTTTTTCGATACCTGATTTTATATCGGTGCCGCTACTCAGATTTATTGTGGGTATTGATTTCTTTGCACGGCAATCCTTAAAATCAGTCATGTCATTTGTCGCATTAATGGCAGCAATAGCAACAGGCCTGCTGTTGCTTTCGCAATTGAAGCGATAGCACATGTTGCCACCATTCCCGATTCCTGCCAGGTAAATGCGGCTTGCATCGCAATGATACTGCTGAACAAAATAATCAAGCATAATACTGATGAATCCTACATCGTTTACTGAATCTTTCAGCGCAGGGTTTATTTGGCTGTTCCAATAATGTGCGGCTAGGGCATCAGGATACATCACTACGCAGCCTAACGAATCGGCTTTTGCATGGATGAGATTGCCATATTTTTTAATGAGCCCTGCTGCGTTGCTTTTATCATCCTGCAAGAAAATAAGCAACGGATACGAGTCTTGCTTACCATACTGTAGCGGCGTGTAGTAAGTGATGGTGCGAGGCAACTCATCAATCACAAAATGGCTGCTGTAAATAAGTTGAGGTTGCAGCGCATCTGTTTGGCTGAAAGCAGAAGCGTAAGTCAATAACAAAATAAGAAAGAAACAAAGTGTTTTCATTGCGCCAGATAAAGTATGGTTGAGATGATGCAATCGATACCTATAACGTAGGTCTGCCGTACTTATTGAATACAGGAGAAATAAGAGCCAATTGCCTCTCTTTGCTTTTTTATGAAAATTTATAACAAGCTAATCTTAATTTCTTTTGGAGAGAAAGCGAAAGGCTTATACCTTTGCCGTCCTCTAAAATGTAAAGCTATGCAAGCAGCAGTGCAATTTGTACACGAGCAACTGACAGCTAAAAAGCAGTTTCCAAAGTTTAAAGCCGGTGACAATGTTACCGTGAATTATAAAATTATTGAAGGCGGCAAAGAACGTATCCAGGGTTTTCGCGGCGATGTTGTAAAAATGCAGGGCGAAGGAGCTACGGCTACTTTTACGGTTCGCAAAATTTCTGATAGTATTGGTGTAGAAAGAGTTTTTCCTTTTTTCTCACCCAATATAGATTCTATATTGCTTAACAAGGTAGGTAAAGTGCGTCGCGCTAAACTTTATTACCTGCGCGAGCGCAGTGGCAAGAGCGCCCGAATTAAAGAAAGAAGAATTAAGTAACAAATCATTTCAATAAAAGAAAGCAGAAGATATCCTCTTCTGCTTTTTTATTAAAGTCTTAACCCAAAACTCTTTTTTCACCGTACATTTCTTATATCTTTGAATTCATTTAAATCATTTATATGGGTAATTTAGGTTTCCAGGAAATACTGCTGATTGCAGTTGTGATTCTCGTGTTATTTGGCGGCAGAAAAATACCGGAATTTATGCGAGGTTTGGGCAAAGGCATTCGCGAGTTTAACGATGCAAAAGACAATGTAAAGAAAGAACTGGAAGAAGGCATGAAAGAGAAAGACCGTGTTGCAGCTACTCCTACTTCTGCACCTGCAACTTCCAGCACCACTACGACTACGCAGCCATAACTTATTTCTTTCATCATAACTGAATAGCCTTTGTTTAGTTTTCATTCTATCAAAGACTATCATGCTGATTTATTGCACGGTCAAACCACTTGTGTGGAAGCCGTGCAATATTATTTACAGCAGATAGCAAACGGGAAACATCTCAATGCTTTCCTGGAAGTATTTGCTGAAGAAGCCCTGCAACGTGCTGAAGAATTAGATAAACAACGCCGGCAGCAAGGCATTACTCAAGCTATGCATGGTGTGGTTGTCGGGATAAAAGATGTAATCTGCTACAAAGGTCACCGGGTATCAGCTGCCTCAAAAATTCTGGAAGATTTTATTTCTCTTTATAATGCCACCGTTGTTGAGAAACTGCTTGCAGCCGGCGCCATCATTATAGGCAGGCATAACTGCGATGAGTTTGCCATGGGCAGCAGCAACGAAAATTCTGCTTTTGGAAAGGTGTTGAATGCAATAGATCCCACTCGCGTTCCTGGCGGCTCTTCGGGCGGCTCTGCCGTAGCTGTGCAGGCAGGCATGAACATGATAAGCCTAGGCAGTGATACGGGTGGTTCTGTGCGGCAGCCCGCAGACTACTGTGGCATTATCGGCTTGAAACCTTCCTATGGGCGTATCTCACGCCACGGATTAATTGCCTATGCGTCTTCATTTGATCAAATTGGTATTTTTGGAAACTCAATAGTGGATGTAACTCTAACTTTAGAAACGATCTCAGGTGAAGACAAATTCGATAGTACCGTAAGCTGTCAGTCAACCAGCGAACGTACAAACGGCGTAGACGTTTCACTTAAAAAGCGAATCGGATACTTTACACAATTCTTAGATCATCCTTCTTTAGACCCCGAAATCCGCACTTCTTTTTTTTCATTTATCAAAAAGTTAACAGCTCTCGGGTATGAAGTTCAAGCGATTGATTTTGAGTTACTTGACTATATCGTTCCCGCTTATTATATTTTAACAACTGCAGAGGCATCCAGCAATCTTTCCCGGTATGATGGTATTAAATTCGGCTTACGTGAAAATGGTGAAAAGAGTACGTTAGCAGAGCTGTATAACCAAAGCCGCTCTGCCGGTTTTGGAAAGGAAGTACAGCGCCGGATTTTGTTGGGAACCTATGTTTTAAGCGAAGGCTATTATGATGCCTATTTTACTAAAGCTCAAAAAGTTAGAAGGCTGTTGACTAACCAAATGCAGGCACTTTTCAAAGACATAGATGCTATCATTTTACCAACGGTTCCTTCTCCTGCTTTTCAGTTTGGTGAAAAGGCAGATTTAATAGAAATGTTTCTTACTGATATCTACACTGTGTTTGCCAATTTAACGGGCATTCCGGCTATTTCTTTACCCCTCTTTAAACACAGCAATAACATGCCCTTTGGGCTACAGGTGATGGCTACTCAGGAGAATGACCTATATTTGTTGAACCTCTCTGAAGAACTGATACGGATGAGAGAAGGGGCTTAAACGGTTCTGCCCTTTATTAACCAGGTATTTTAGCGCTTAGAAGCCGCTTTAATTCACAAAATTAAAACGAAATTGATGCATTTAAGAAAACTGGCAAACTCGTTTGCACACCTATGTTTTTTTTGTTCTTTGAGTTTTACGTTAATGTCTTTTACCGATGGAAAATCAACAACCTCGGGCGATCCCAAAAAGGATAGTATCTCATTAGCCAAAAATTTTAAGACTCTCTTCCCGTCTACCCTTGTTCCTGATCTGACAATTTCCATTCCACTAAATCCAATTGTTACCCCTTTTGTTACTTCCTTTTTAAGTAAACAAAGTAACAACTACACGCAAATGAAAGTGTGGGGCAAATCTTACTTCGATTTGTTTGATCGCATTCTTACGGAAAATAATATACCCAACCAATTGAAGTATCTTTCTGTAATTGAAAGCAACTTAAAGCCGGCACTTATTTCTTCTGCTGGTGCAGTAGGCCCTTGGCAGTTGATGTCGTCTGTTGCGAGAAGTTATGGCTTAAGAACTGGTAAGATAGATGACCGTAAAGACTTTACAAAAAGCACTAAAGTAGCTGCGCAAATGCTAAGTAGTCTATATAAAAGCTTAGGCGACTGGTTGCTGGTTATTGCTGCTTACAATGCAGGCGAGGGACGTGTAAGACAGGCCATAAAAGAGGCGCATAGTAATGATTATTGGAATATTCAAAAGTACCTTCCTCTAGAAACCCGTAATCATGTAAAGAAATTTATTGCCACGCATTTCTTTTTTGAAGGCGGTGGCAGTGTTGCTACCATGACGAATGATGAAATAAAAACAAATAGCAGCAAGGCTTTAGAACAAAGCAACAATGAATTTAGTGACAAAGTAGAAAATGGCAATGATTTAAAAAGTGTGGAAATACAAGGCAGATACAATTCTACACTTATGGCAAAATATCTACAAATGGATATAGCATATTTCAATCGGATTAACCCCGGCTTAAATGAAGCGTTAAACAGAGGAACATCTTACAACTTAAACCTACCCTCTGATAAGGTTGCCTTGTTTACAGATTTAAGACAAGAAATACTGAAAGAGAGCATAGAATTGCTTATGATTAACTCATCACTGATCGGTAAACAATAGCTTTCTAAAGGTGATTACCCAAATAAAGCAATTCTAGGCTACTTATTCGAATAAATTTTAAAAGTTAAGCTAACATCAGACAAACTGATTTACGCTTAACTTTTTTATTTTAAATCAAAACGGATATTTGCTGTCTGAACTAAAAAGATGAATTATTAATTTTAGTTCTGCCAAAAGGACAAATTTCAGATTGGCATTAGCTTTGCAAAAGTTATATCAGAATATAAGTAGTCAATTTTCTCATAAGCAGTTAGTTTTGGTTGCGGCCCCTGTTTCTACAGGGGCTTATTTTTTTTACTAACTTTCCATATTACAAAACGAAAGAAAAAATAACCACCGACAGCACCTACCGCATCAGCAAGCATATCATTCACATCACAATCTCTGTCCAGCGTAAAATATTTCTGAACAAACTCCATTGTAACACCATACAAAATAGCCATTACAACAATGAAGAGGTAAAAAAAGCTTTTGTATCCAATCTTATTTGCAAATGGATAACTGAATAAAAATACCAACCCTCCAAAAAGCCCGGCATGCACCCATTTGTCAAAATAAATAACAGAGAGAAAATCTTCGCTGGGCAAATCTTTACCAGGCATCGTAAGTAAAATGTAGATAATAAGGAACCACACAATAGCAGGAAGGAAAGACAGAAATCGCTTCAAAATAAAAATTTGGTGAATGAGAAAAGCTTTCTGCTTATTTATATAAAGAACAAACAGAAGTAACCTTATAAACAGAAATATTTTACTGACGGCCGCAGTTGTTATTCTTTACGCATCATTTTTTCGGTATTCTCGGCTACTTGCAAAGCTTCAATAAACTCATCAATGTTACCACTGATAACAGAATCAAGATTGTAGGATGTAAGACCAATACGATGATCGGTAACGCGCCCCTGTGGCCAGTTATACGTTCTGATTTTTGCACTACGATCGCCGGTGCTAACTAAGGTTTTCCGATGCCGTGAAATTTCGTCTTCCTGCTTGCGCACCTGTTCTTCGTATAAACGGGTACGAAGCATAGTCATTGCCTTCTCGCGGTTGCCAAGCTGGCTGCGTTCGGTTTGGCAAATAACTACAGTACCCGTGGGAATGTGCGTGAGCATTACTTTCGTTTCTACCTTGTTTACATTTTGACCACCGGCGCCGCCGCTACGCGCGGTTTCCATTTTTACATCGGCGGGATTTAGCTCAAAATCTACTTCTTCGGCTTCAGGCATAACGGCTACGGTAGCCGCGGAGGTATGAACCCTCCCTTGTGTTTCGGTGTCGGGTACACGCTGCACACGATGCACACCGCTTTCAAATTTAAGGGTTCCGTATACATCTTCGCCCTGCACTTCCACCACTACTTCTTTGTATCCGCCAACGGTGCCTTCGCTTTCATTCACTATGGAAGTCTTCCAGCCCTTATGGGCGCAGTAGCGCAGGTACATATTCAATAAATCGCCGGCAAATAAGCTGGCTTCATCGCCGCCGGTGCCGGCGCGTATTTCGAGAACGGCATTCTTATCGTCCTGCGGGTCTTTAGGGATGAGTAGCTTAGTAAGTAATTTTTCCAGCGTGTCTTTTTTCTCTTCCAATTCGGGCATTTCCATCTTGGCTAATTCGCGCATGTCTTCGTCGTTGCCATTTAGAAACTCGCGGGAAGAATTATACTCATTTATTACACGCCGGTATTCTTCGTAAGGCTGAACTATTTTTTCGAGATCGCGGTACTCTTTGCTAAGAACGCCAAACTCTTTTTGATTATTGATAATCTCGGGGTTGGTAAGCGCAATGCCGACTTGCTCGAACCGTGCCTTTAGCGCATCTAATTGTTCTGTCATCATAAAGGAAAACTCTAAAATAATTTTACTGCATTGGTAAAGGCAGCATCGATTTATTTTCGGTTGGCAAAGGTATGCCAATTTGAAGTTTATGAGAATGACTGAAGGGAGGAAACAGAAGAGAAGCAATAGAGAATATTTGTACAACGCTCTGGAAACTCCCAA
>CAZZZH010000165.1:0-10407 GCA_964658445.1 Ilyomonas sp. | reverse complement strand
ATTATCCTGGAAGGAATCGGTCAGCGCAGAGGTTTCATCATTCAGCACGCCGGGCAGCAACCTGCCAACCGCATCAACAATAACCGCCGCTGCCAGCTCGCCGCCGCTTAATACATAATCGCCGATGGAGATTTCCATGGTTACATAATGCTCCCGAATGCGCTCGTCGATGCCTTTGTAATGCCCGCAAATGATGAGTACATTTTCTTTCAGCGAAAGGGCGTTGGCTGTCTTTTGGTCAAAGCGTTTTCCGTCCGGCGTTACATAAATAATCTCATCGTAAGTGGTTACTTTCTGCAGTTCTTCAATGGCATTTGCCAGCGGCTCGCACATCATTACCATACCCGCGCCGCCACCGTATTGATAGTCGTCAACCTGCCCATATTTATTCAGCGCCCACTGGCGAAGCTGATGTGTTTTTACTTCCAGCAAACCCTTGTCCTGTGCGCGTTTCATGATGCTGTGGCTAAATGGGCTGTCCAGCAGTTCGGGCAATACAGTGATGATGTCTATCTTCATAATCGGATATTGTTTTTAGCGGGAAATTTAGAAATACAGAACAGCCTAACAGCCATTTTGGGCCAGAAGTCAGTAACTCCGGTTAAGGGTCTGTTGCGTCGCACTCTTGTGCGTTCTGAAAACAATTAAACATTTCTTCATTCTCCTTCCAGATAACCGCCTAGCTCTCGCCTTTCTTTCTTAGTAGGCCGGCCTGTTTTGCTCTGTCGTTTTCCCGTATAAAAAGAGGGCAAATTTGTTTTGTTATGTTCTATTTCTTCGTTCGGCGTAAGGTCTAAATAATAATCGATCGCTTCGCTGTATTGCACCCGGTGATCCAGCAAACCGGTTACTTTAATCACCCATTTCCGGGCTTCTGTTTTCACATCGTATTCGTCGCCCACATTCACTGTTTTCGAGGCTTTCAGCGAAGTGCCGTTTTGTTTTACCTTGCCTTTGTCGCAGGCTTCAGCAGCCAGCGTTCTGGTTTTAAACAAACGGATTGACCACAAATATTTATCTATGCGCAGCTTCTCTTTCTTCTCGCTCATAACATCAAAAATGAAAGTTCAAAAGTAAAAATCAAATAACATGTTGCAATGGGTTTATTTGAAGTCAATCTGTCTTCTACTGCTCTTCGTTTTGATGAAGTAAAAACATCATGTATTTGTTTCATTCATTGTCTTATACCTTTATCCGGTATTTAAAAACGGGTGTTATAAGCCAATGAAAATACTGATTATAGAAGATGAAGCTGCCTTGTCGGACAGCATCAGCCGCTATCTTTCCGGTGAGCAATATGTTTGCGAAACAGCTTTTACGTTTTCTTCTGCCATCGAAAAAGTATCCTTGTATGAATATGCCTGCATAATACTTGATATCACATTGCCCGGCGGCAGCGGACTGCAGATTTTAAAAGAATTAAAAGCAAATGATAAAGCCGACGGTGTAATTGTTATCTCTGCAAAAAACTCGTTGGACGACAAGATAACCGGTTTAAAGGCAGGTGCAGATGATTACCTGGTAAAGCCGTTTCACCTCTCTGAATTAAGTGCAAGAGTTGATGCCTTAATACGCCGGAAATGGTTTAGCGGCAAGAACGAAATCGTGTTTGATCAATTGCAAATCAACCTTGCCCAAAAGCAAATTTATGCTGCCGGAAAGCTGTTAGAACTTACCCGGAAAGAGTATGATCTCCTGCTCTATTTTGTAAGTAACAAAAACAAAGTCATCAGTAAAGCGGCGATTGCCGAGCACTTGCTGGGCGATGATATGGACATGGCTGACAACTACGATTTTTTGTACACGCACATCAAAAATATCAGGAAGAAATTGCTGGCGGCAAGCTGTCCCGATTACATACGGTCAGTATATGGCATGGGTTATAAACTTGCTATACCTTCCTGACACAAGCCATAACTATGAAGCTGTTTACCAAGTATAACCGCATCAATGTAGCCTCTACGGTCATTATCTTTTTGCTGGCGAGCATTGCGTTTTCTTTCCTGCTTCGCTATGTTATTATCAGCGGTATTGATGAAGATCTGCGAATCGAAAAAAACGAAGTGCTCTCTTACATCAGTAAGTACAATGCATTGCCGCCAGTGGTAGAAGTACACGACCAATACACGACCTATCAGCTTATAAAAACCTTGCCGAAGCATAGCCCTAAACACAACATTTACACCCGGCATACACGCGACGAAAAAGACGGTGACGAAGAGACGGTGCGGTCTATTGTGTTTTTCGTTACTGTCATTGGAAACAACTATTTGGTTACAGTCAGCAAGTCACTCGAAGGCACAGATAATCTTATCCAATCGATTATCATTATCACCATAGTTACCATTATTCTTATTCTTACCACATCTTATTTTATCAACCGTTTTGTGCTTCGAAAATTGTGGAAGCCGTTTTACCAATCGCTTGACGGGCTTAACAATTTTACCCTGTCGGATGCCGGTTCCATCACATTTGCCGATACAAACATTGATGAGTTTGGCTTACTGAATACAACGCTATCGGGTGTTATCAATAAAGCGCAACAGGACTACTACATACTGAAAGAATTTACTGAAAATGCATCGCACGAGATGCAAACACCGTTGGCTGTAATTAACTC
The DNA here is from genome assembly GCA_964658445.1 of Ilyomonas sp. Lineage (GTDB taxonomy): Bacteria > Bacteroidota > Bacteroidia > Chitinophagales > Chitinophagaceae > Ilyomonas. Next base: position 7,787 of record CAZZZH010000165.1, on the reverse strand, counting down.
TAAGCTTGATGTTATTATTCAGAGCGAAAGCCTCACTGCACAGCAAAGTGCTGCTGCAGAAGGCGCTTATGATGCGATTAAAAAACTAAAACGATTGAACCAGTCATTGCTGTTATTGGCAAAAATTGAAAACCAGCAATTTGCTGATACAACCGATATCAACCTTTGCGAAGCGATACAAAACAAGCTCACACAATTTGCTGAGCAATGGCAGGAATCAAAACTTACGGTTCATACTCATTTGGCAAAAACAATCATAAGAAGCAACCCGCAGCTAATCGACATATTGTTGAATAATCTGTTGGGAAATGCGGCAAGACACAACACTGGCAAGGGTTTCATTAATATCAGCCTACAGGCGCGTGAGTTAGAAATAAGCAATAGCGGCGAAACGGCTGCCTTAGATGAACAATATGTTTTCAGCCGGTTTTATAAAGGTACAAACAGTAAAGAAGGAAATGGTCTGGGCTTGTCTATCGTAAAGCAAATCTGCGAAGCCTCAGGCTATACATGCCGGTATCGTTTTACTGAGCCTGATGTCCATTCATTTATCATTGGCTGGCAATAACCGGCAACAGATTTTCTTCAGAATCATTTTCTTCTTTTGCTTGTGAGCAATATAGCTTAGTAGTTGTTTCAGAATACTGTTCTGAGTATAATCGTCATCATGAAAAGCTTTTTCTATTTTCCTGCAATGCAAATTATTTCATGAGTAAGAAGCGGCTTCTTCTTCTTTTTATCATTATATACATTGCCACTAATGCAGTGCCGGCAAGGCTTTGTGCGCAATCAAAATCACTTGATTACTTTATTGATCAGGGTATTCAAAACAGCCCGTTGCTGAAGGAAGTCAACAATAATATTCTTCTTAACCGCATTGACAGTCTACGCATCCGGGCAACTTATTTGCCACAGGTAAATGGCATCAGCAATAACTATTATGCGCCGGTAATAAAAGGGTACGGCTACGATGAAATCATCACCAATTTCCGCAACTTCAGCGAGCAGGTAACCGCTTCCAAAGCGTTTGTGAGCAAACGCAATCTTCGCATACAGTTCAACGGCATTCAACTACTCAACGACTCATTATTGATTGCCGGTAAGATAACAGAACAAGACCTGCGGCGAACCATCACGGCAGCTTATTTGGCGGCGTATGGAAGCTGGCGACAATATTCTTTTAACCAGGAAGTGTATAACCTGCTTTTAAAGGAAGATACCATTCTAAAAAAGCTAACGCAGGCAAGTGTGTACCGGCAAACGGATTATCTTACGTTTCTGGTAACGTTGCAACAGCAACACTTGCTTATTACGCAGTCGCGCATCCAATACAGCAACGACTTCGCAACGCTTAATTATCTCAGTGGCTTGTTTGATACAACCCTTACCCCGCTTGATTCTCCGCGTATTGAAATCGCGCAATTGTCTGAACTTTCAGGCTCTGTTTTTTATCGCAAATTCAGTATTGACAGTTTGCTGTTGAAGAATGCAGGACAGCAAATAGACCTTGCCTACAAACCCAGATTGAGTATTGGTGCAGATGCCGGTTATGTATCATCGTTAACGTATACACCTTATAAGAACTGGGGCGCTAGCGCCAGCGTGAATGTTGTTGTTCCTATCTATGACGGGCACCTGCGAAAACTATTGCATCGAAGGCTAGATATATTGGAGCAAACAAGAGTGGGCTACAGAGATTTTTTTGCTACGCAATACAATCAGCAGATTGCGCAGCTTACGCAACAGTTGAACCTTACCAAACAACTCATCAACGAAACCAATGACCAGTTGAAATATGTGCGCGGCTTAATTACAGCTAACGCAAAGCTGCTGGCTACGGGTGAGGTGCGCATTGCGGATTATATCATTGCGATTAGTAACTATCTGAATGCGCAAAATGTAATCACGCAGAACATTGTGAGCCAGTTTCAAATCATTACCCAAATCAATTATTACAACCGACGATGAATCACTATAAAACAATATGGTTATTGATATTGCTGCTATGTGGCTTGTCATCGTGTAAAGACAATGCCGCTGCAAGCGATGAAGATGTGTCGCCGGACCACGTAGTAACACCCGTTACCATTACGCATCCTATACATAGCAATGTGAGCGAAACGGTAGAATTAAATGCGGTTTCAGCATTCGCACTAAAAACTTTTGTAAAGGCAAATGCGATTGGTTATTTGCAAACCGCCAACATTCATTTGGGTGAATATGTAAGCAAAGGTCAAACCTTGTTTATCATCAAAACAAAAGAAGCGGTTGCATTGGGCAATACAATTAATAGCCTTGATTCGTCGCTGCATTTCGAAGGTGTTATCAGGATTAAATCTCCCATCAGCGGATACATTTCACAGCTTACTTATACCGCAGGAAATTATGTGCAGGACGGCGAGCAGTTAGCTGAAATTACTGACAAAAATAGCTTTGTTTTTTTGCTTGATCTTCCCTATGAACTGAAGCCTTATATCTCCAGCAACACCGCGCTGCAACTGCATTTGGCAGATAGCACTGTGCTAAATGGCTTTATACAATCCGCCCTGCCAACCGTTGATTCGGTAGCGCAAACACAGCGCTATATTATCAAAGTAAAAACAGATAAGCTAATACCCGAAAATTTGATTGCCAAAGTGTACCTTGTCAAGCACCGGATAGATAATGCAACAATGCTTCCCAAACCGGCCGTGCTTAGCAATGAAGAGCAAACCGAATGGTATATTATGAAGCTAATCAACGACAGTACCGCAGTAAAAACGGTAATACAAAAAGGAACTGAATCAGGTAGCAATGTTCAGGTTATTGAGCCCGCTTTAAGCGACAGCGACCAGATTATTCTTACGGGAAATTATGGTTTAAGCGACACTGCGAAAGTGGCGGTTCAGGAGAAATAATTTGTTTAATAAATGAATAGCTAAAGGGAAATACTTACATATAGAAGTACAACAACTTCTCCTTTGCGTCTTCGTGTCTTCGCGGTAAAAAAATTAACATGAACAACTTCTTTATCACCTATAAAAATCCGGTAACGGTGCTCATCATTATCATTTTGCTTGGCGGCGTTTTCGCCTACAGCAAAATGCAGACAGCGCTGTTCCCGGAAATCACATTTCCGAAGATAAAAATCATTGCCGATGCCGGTCAGCAACCGGTTGATAAAATGATGATCACCGTTACGCGCCAGCTCGAAACGGCCATCAAACAAATCCCCGATCTGCAAACCATTCGCAGCACCACCAGCCGCGGCAGTTGCGAGTTGTCGGCCTTTTTAAACTGGAATGCGAATGTGGATTTAGCACAGCAACGCATTCAGTCTAAAATCAGCGAGATCAGCAACACACTGCCCGCCGGCGTAAACATAACGGTAGAACGGATGAACCCATCTATCCTGCCCGTAATGGGTTACTCATTGGAAAGCCATTCACGTTCGCCGATAGAAATGAAGATGCTGGCGCTATACACCATCCAGCCTTATTTATCGCGCGTGCAAGGCGTATCGGAAGTGCGTGTGATTGGCGGCAAAACAAAGGAATACGATGTGATGCTGAATCAGCAAAAGATGAACTCTTTAGGCATAACACCCGATGCTGTAAGCAGCGCCATCGGGCAGAACAACATCGTGCAATCCAATGGTTATCTTACCGACTACCGGCAGATGTATTTAACCATTACCGATGCCTCGGTAAGCTCGCTGGAAGGCCTGCAGAATGTAGTGGTGAGCAACAACAGCAAGCGAATTGTACTGCTGAAAGACATAGCCGATGTGCATATTAACGATGCAAAGGAATATATTAAGATCAATGCAAACGGGCAGGAAGGTTTGCTGCTTGCCATCATTAAACAGCCGAATGCCAATTTGATTGACTTGTCTAACCAGATGCAAAAACAGGTAGCTGGTCTGCAAAAGATTTTGCCCAAAGATGTAACGATTAAGCCTTACTACATACAAGCCGATTTTGTAAATGATGCTGTAAAAAGTGTGACAGATAGTTTGTGGATCGGGCTGGCACTCGCCATTGTGGTTGCCATTCTTTTTTTGCGTTCTTTCAAAGCCAGCAGCGTTATCCTGCTTACCATACCGGTTACCTTGCTGCTCACTATCATTGTGTTGTATGCAACAGGCGAAACGCTGAACATCATGACGCTTGGCGCCATAGCAGCAGCCATTGGATTAATTATAGACGATGCTATCGTTGTAGTTGAGCAGATTCATCGCACACACGAAGAACACCCGGCTGAGCCATCGGTTACACTGGTGCAGAAAGCCATCCGGTATTTATTTCCTGCTATGGTTAGCTCATCGCTCAGCACCATTGTTATCTTCCTTCCGTTTAAATTGATGAGTGGCGTGGCAGGTGCTTATTTTACCGTGCTTACTAACACGATGCTCATCACGCTGGTCTGTTCGTTTTTTGTAACTTGGCTGGCTTTGCCGGTTATTTATTTATTATTTTCAAGAAATAAACCCCATCAACAGAAAGAAGAAAAAGCGCATGATGTGCCTCGCCAAAAATGGGTACGTTTCTTCATTACACATGCGTCTATCTCTGTTGTTTTCTTAGCGGTGTTAATCGTATCCATCATTTTGATTTATCCTAACTTAGAAACCGGTTTTTTGCCTGAGATGGATGAAGGCAGTATTGTGCTTGATTACAATTCGCCGCCCGGAACATCATTGGAAGAAACCGACCGTTTGTTGCGAGCCATTGAGAAAGAAATTGTAAAGGTGCCCGAGGTGCAGGCTTACTCGCGCAGGACCGGAACACAGATGGGTTTCTTTATTACGGAGCCTAGCAGCGGCGATTATTTGATACAGTTAAAGAAGAACAGAACGCGCAGTACCGACGATGTGATTGCCGATATACGGCAACGCATAGAAAGCACGCAACCCGCGCTGCGCGTGGATTTCGGGCAGGTGATTGGCGATATGCTGGGCGACCTGATGACCTCGGTGCAACCCATTGAAGTGAAGATTTTTGGGAATGATGAAAACACCTTGCACCAGCTATCCAAACAGGTAGCTTCTATTGTTGAAAATGTACAAGGCACGGCAGATGTGTTCGACGGTATCACCATTACGGGACCCACTATCAATGTCGTGCCAAACAACATTAACCTTCAGCAATATGGCATTACACCGCAGGTGTTTCAAACCCAATTGCAAGCAGCTTTAGAGGGCAACATAGCGGGCAGTGTGTATGATAAAAACCAGTTGAGCGATGTGCGTGTTGCATATCCCGGCAACCGTACGCGCAGCCTTGACGACATCAAAGCCATGCAGATTTTTTTACCGAACGGTCAGTTAAAATCCATCGCTTCATTGGCTGATCTTCAGGTCCTGCCCGGGCAGGCAGAGATACAGCGCGAAGACATGCAAAACATTGGCGTGGTGGAAGCCCGGCTCGACAACCGCGACCTGGGTAGCGCTATTAAAGAAATACAACAAAAGGTATCTAAACAGGTGGCGCTGCCGCAAGGCTACAGCATTGTGTATGGCGGTGCCTATGCCGATCAGCAGCAGTCGTTTCACGAGCTGCTTATTATCCTTGTTACCTCAAGTTTATTGGTGTTTGGCGTTATCTTGTTTATGTTTAAAGACTATCGCATTGCGCTGCTTATTTTATTCATTGCGGTGCTGGGTACTGCTGGCAGCCTGATGGCCTTGTACCTGACTGGTACGCCACTGAATGTGGGCAGCTATACAGGATTGATTATGATTGTTGGCATCATTGGCGAGAATGCCATCTTCACGTTTCTACAGTTTAAGGAAACGTTTATAGAAACCAACAATGCCGATGACTCGGTTATCTATGCCATCTCTACACGCCTGCGCCCAAAGCTGATGACAGCGTTGGGCGCTATCATTGCGCTAATGCCCATTGCACTTGGCATTGGCACCGGCGCACAATTGCATCAACCGTTAGCGATAGCTGTGATTGGCGGATTTGTTATTGCCTTGCCTTTATTGTTAATTGTGTTGCCTACAGGTATACGGCTGTTGTATAAACAACACAAAAGTAAACTGGTTTAAAGACGTTATGAGGTGATTATTTTACAAGCATTGCCAACCTTAACCTTGCAAAAGGCATCTTCTTTATTAGTTAATGAAAGCTGTCATTTTTAACGATTCAATACTTCAATATTTCCACAGAATTGCCTTATAGGTTTGCTTTTCAAACATCTATTATGAAAAAGGTATTTGCCGCTATTGGGTTATTGGCAACCATTAGCTGCCTTGCACAAAAGGTACCTGCCGCCGTAAAAGAATCATTTGCCAAAAATTTTCCAAACACTGCCGTAAAGAAGTGGGATAAAGAAGCTGGTGACTATGAAGCCAACTTTGCAAAAGATGGCAAAACCATATCGGCAACTTTTGCTGCAACCGGTGAATTGAAAGAAACAGAAACGGACATTCAAATAAGTGAGTTGCCTTCTTCTGTGGCTGATTATGTAAAAGCCAACTACAAAGGTGCATCCATCAAAGAAGCTGCAGTGATTGTAAGAGGAAATGACAAACTGTATGAAGCAGAAGTAAAAGGAAAAGATTTGTTGTTTGACATGAACGGGAAGTTTATAAAAGAGGAAGCAGACTAAGCAATATGCTTACAATGAAAATAAAGACAGCAATGCATTTCAGGCGGTTTTTGTTTATGGGCATAATCGTGTTATCAGCGACTACTATTACTTTTTCGCAAAGTACCAGCCATGCTGATTCTGCCTCCGTTTGTTATTCAGATTCTTCTTTGCCAGCGCGCGTTATAATAAAGTCTTTTGTACTTCCGGCATCGCTGATTACGATAGGTGCGCTGGGTATTTCAGGTGAGTTTATTATTTCTAACCCTGAAATAAAAGAAGAGCGGGACGAGAGCTTTCCGCACTTTCATACCAGTATCGACAACTATCTTCAGTATGCACCCGTAGCAGCAGGCTATATATATCTTGCGGCTCATTACAATAAGCGGCTTTTCTGGGATTATACAAAAAAAATAGTGATGACGGAAGTAGTGGTGAATGCACTGGTGCAGCCGGTAAAGCACTTTACTAAAATTGAACGGCCGGATGGCAGTTCCGCCACTTCTTTTCCTTCGGGGCATACAGCGCAGGCATTTGCGGGCGCTACTGTTTTCTGCGACGAATTTGCGCAGCACAATATCTGGCTCAATGTTTCAGCTTATGGCTGCGCAACAGCCGTGGGTGTCTTACGCATGCTGAACAACCGGCATTGGGCAAGCGATGTGATTGCCGGTGCAGGCTTTGGTATTCTATCAGCCAAACTATCTGAATGGATTGTTGAGCCGCATGGCAGAAAAAACACTTCTCTTTATCACTATCAATTTTAAAAACAAACTATCATGTACAAATTATTTGCCGTTGCCTTCCTGTTTTTTGCCAGCCTGTCTTCTCTTTTTTCGCAGTCTTCAGTACCGGCAGTAAAGGATACATTTTATATTAAAAGCGATGGCTGGTGGGATTATATTCTGGCTGATTCTGCATCAAACAAGCTTTTTGTTTCGCATGGCACACAGGTAAATGTATTGGATAAAAGCAGCGGCGATTCACTCGGCGTGATACTAAATACCATGGGTGTGCATGGTATTGCTTTGGTGCATTCGCTCAACAGAGGCTTTACCAGCAACGGACGAAGCAACAGCGTGACCGTGTTCGATCTGAATACGTTGGAAAAGGTAGATACAATTGCCACCGGCGAAAACCCTGATGCTATTTTTTATGATGATTATTCCAAAAAAATAATCACCTGCAATGGCAGAAGTAAGAACTTATCT
>CAZZZH010000164.1:0-10445 GCA_964658445.1 Ilyomonas sp. | reverse complement strand
TACCTTAAACTGACCAAAAGTAAAAAAACGCTTCCTTTTACTTATCAATCTTACTTGACGGGTGCTTTGCATAAATGGATTGGCAGTGAGAATGAATTGCATGAAGGAGTTAGCCTTTATTCGTTTTCCTGGTTGCAAAATGTAAAGGCAGATGGTAATGGAATCAGCGTAACTAACGATTCGTATTTTTTTATTAGCGCTTATGATGATGTGCTGATAAAAAGGATTGTGAGAGGTGTAATTGATGACCCGTCTTTGTGCTTTGATATAGAGGTTACAGATGTAGAGATTGCTGATGAACCTATCTTCTCAGATAAGCATACATTCTTAGTTGCCAGCCCGGTTTTTATAAAGAGACGGTTTGAGAATCGGATAAAGCATATTGTGTACAATGACCCGGATAGCAAAACTTACCTAACTGAAACGCTGCAGAAAAAGTTATTGGTTGCTGGTTTGAACCCAAATGGTGTAACGGTAGCATTTGATGCAAACGCCTCTTCTCCGCGTGTAAAATTAATCAGGTATAAAGAGGTAGATAACCGGGTAAGCCTTTGCCCTGTGGTTGTTGATGGTACGCCAGAGCAGATTGCTTTTGCATGGAATGTTGGGGTTGGAAATAGTACAGGTATTGGTTTTGGCGCTTTAAAATAAATCTAATGAATTGTTACGTAGCGAAGTATTCAGGTCCATTTGGATTTATTAAACCGTGGACGGCGGTGAGGGATATCGAAACATTTAGCCAACAGTTTTTGACTCCCTCGATTGTTGAGGGAATAGAGAAAAAATTGTTCCCTGAATTGCTGGCAGAAAAGGGTATTCAAAAGATTCTTCGACATAAACTTTCTTATTCCTCTATTAGTGTTCAACAAGAAGTGACGCAAACAAGGGGTTGGGAGTATAAAAAGCAACAAGGCGTTATGATACGCAACCAATCTATCTTAGAAAGAGGTGTGATGCTGAACCCTGTTTTGTTGCTTGCTTTTTTTACTCATGACGATGCGTTTGCAGCAAGCCTACAGCATATCTGTTTATGTAGAAATGAGGATGTTTTGTTGCCTGAGCCGGAAATAGAAATTATGCCTGAAGAAGCTTTTGATTCTTTGGATGGATTTGAATTAAAACCGGATGTATCGGAGGATACTTTTATTACCGGATTTAACCGGTTTAATAATGCAGAACCTATGTATGGAAAATTAGAAATTACCGGCAACCCGGTTAGAAACAGCTAATGGAGAGATTTGACCATATATTAGCCAAAAGTGAGAAGAATGGCAGAATGCCCCTTATGCAACATTTAGAAGATGTAGCTTCTATTGCTGCTGTTGTAGCAACCTATATTGGTGATGATAGAGAGCTGGCTTATAAAGGTGGTATTTTACATGATATTGGTAAGGTAAGCCCACAGTTTCAAAAAACTTTGCAACCCAATTTTCAACGTCCTCCGGGTTTTGTTTTCAGACATGAAATAGCTTCTTTATTTTTCTTATCGCTTATTGATGAAAAAGATCAGCCTGCTATTATTGATATGATTGTAGCACATCATAAGTCGGTTTATCAAGATGCAAAAGGTATGGGAATTCTTGATCTGGAAGAGACGACTGATGACTGTTTTGAAAGACATGCTGTAGGGTTTGATACCTGGATGCCTGATGCTTTAGCCATGTTAGAAGCATTTGGTTTTGCTGTTAAACCTATTACGCTTACAGAAGCCAGGAGTAACTACAACAGAGTTGTTGAACATTGCGAAGCAAAGGGTACTGGTTACTCTAAATGGAAGGGTGTGCTGATTGCTGCCGATCATTTGGCATCGGCTTTAGATACCCATTTACATAAGGTAAAGAACAAGCTTTTCATTAAACCTAAGCTCGACTTTTATAACAGAAAAAACGAATTGTACCCGCTTTCGCTGATTGATGGAAATGATGTAAGGAGCCATACATTAGTAACAGCACCTACAGGGGCGGGGAAAACAGATTTTTTAATGAAGCGTTGCAAAGGAAGGGTGTTTTATACATTACCCTTTCAGGCTTCTATCAATGCCATGTATGAACGTTTCAAGAAAGACCTGATAGATACGGATGCAGAAATTCATTTGTTACATGCTGCCTCTTCTTTAAAGATGGAGGGAAAAAAGCTTGAAGAGAAAATTATGCAACGCCATATAGGAGCATCGGTAAAGGTTTTAACGCCTCATCAGATTGCTTCGCTTGTATTTGCAACAAAAGGATATGAAGCACTGATTGCAGACCTGCACAACTGCGATGTGATATTGGATGAGATACATACTTACTCTGACACAACGCAGGCAATAGTATTGAAGATTGTAGAAATACTGGTATCGTTACAATGCCGGATACATATTGGCACGGCTACGATGCCAACTGTTTTGTACGACCAATTATTGAATTTACTTGGCGGAAAGGAAAATGTTTATGAAGTGGTTTTGCCACATGGAGTGTTAGATACCTTTAACCGGCATATTGTTTTTAAGGCTGATACAATTGATGATTTGGATGAAGTGATTGCGGATGCCATAACAGACAAACGAAAGCTTCTGATTGTTTGTAACCAGGTTGCAAGAGCACAGAACTTATATAAGGTGCTTGATGACCAATATCCTGCTGTAGCAAAGATGCTGATACACAGCCGGTTTAAAAGAGGACGAAGAAGTGAACTGGAACATATCTTACAGCAAGAATTTAATACAACCAGTGAAGCTTGTATTGCAGTATCTACACAAGTGGTAGAAGTGAGTCTTGATATCAGCTTTGATATCATAATTACGGAGTGCGCGCCGATTGATGCATTGATCCAACGGTTTGGGAGAATCAACAGGAAGAGAACAGAGAACACCATCGGTCAGTATAAGCCAGTTTATGTTTTGAAACCTACAGATGATATAAAGGAAGCGAAACCTTATAGTCTCGATATTTTGAAAAGAAGTTATGACGCATTGCCGCAAGGAAGCCTTTTAGAAGAAAGAAACATGCAAGCGTTGATTGATAACGTGTACCCAGACATACAATTTGTAAATATTGGATTGGATGCACAGTTTGCTAACAACAAATGGCGTATTAAAGAGCTTTGGCATCAACCTAAATCTGCTTTGTTAGATGTGCTGGATATTGATTCAGTTACGTGTATTGAAGAAACGGATAAGGAGCGGTATGAGAGTTTATCATTTGCAGAGCAATCAAAGCTGGAGATTCCGGTATCTTATAATTCTATTGCACACAATGGATTGGACAAAATAAAAAAATCAGGTACACGACCTTTTGTAATACCATCTAATGCTTATAGTGATGAACTGGGTTTAGAAATAAAATTGGCGAAGCCACAGTTTTATGACGTAACACAAAGGTTCTTATAACCCAAAATATCTATGATAGCAGCTACTATTGGAAAGAAATTTCTTAACGCATATAACAATCAAAAGGGCAGCTCCTTTACGGCTAAGGAATTCTTTACAGACAAATACTTCCCTTTGTTTTTTGATAAGGAAAAATATATGCAATGGATTACTAATTCACCTTTTGTGCAAGGAATAAAAAAGGGTGCGCCGCCATCTGCCTTAGAAAGGAAGCAGAAGATGCAGACTTTAGTTCAAAAGATTTCTAATAGTCAAGCGGATGCGAGTATTGCTATAGGTTATCCTTCGTTGGACTTAACTGCCACTACTTCCGGACAGATTACGAATTTGAGTTTGCCACTTAATCAGGATGATGTTTATTATTCGTGGATTGGAAGCGGATTGGGAATAGGTGTTCAGGGTGGTCTATCTATCCTATTTGACAAAGAAGAATTGCTGCTTGATTTATTTGAAGGCTGGACTGTTTACCGCGAGTACTTAGATAATTATGGAAAGCTTCGTGGTAACCAAATCAATACATGGAATGGACAATGGATTGCTCACCGTTACAACCCACTTCTTTTTGTTGCTGATGATAAAACAGCAAACTTCTTGGGTATGGATACTACAAAAGATGGCGGGATGGAAGTAGCCACACAATCATGGACACAGGTGTTGATTGGCATGGCTAAACGGTTTCCTGATACACAGATAACAGGGTACGTTTATAATCTTGGGCAAACCAATACAACGATTGGATTTATTCCTTTTAAGCTACCACAGATACGAAAGCCTCTCGATCTATATGAAAAGTATTTCGGAACCAGAGAAAGGGAGCAGAGTGAACATTTATTTGGTACTGCATTCGGGTTTACGAAAGCCTGCCAGATGGGTTCGATTGGAATAAACGCTTTAGAGCCAAAAGGATTAAGAGAATTTATTCAGAGTGGCAAAATGCCTGCTTACAATGATAAGGATGAAGAAAAGAAAATTAATTTCAACACATATCAAATCTGGTTATTAGCTATGCTAAACAATGAACAATTATGGGAGAATGCACGACAGATTGCAGCCACCCTAAACACGTATGCTTTAAGTAGCGAAAAAGGAAAAAAAGATAAGACCAATAATGTAAAAGCTGTTTTAGAAACTACCGACAAAAAAAGGTTTATAGACAAACTAACAACGGTAGTAGAAGATGTTACAGATAAAACAGCTTATTTAGAAATTGGCAAGCTAATCAACACAATGCCTGCTGATAATGTTCCTTATTTTCTTACGCTTATCCGCTTCCAGTTTGCAGCTATTCATAACTAACAATAAAAATAAAACTTCATGAAACCATTCATTTATTTACGAGCATTGAAGCACGCCGAGCATACCGTTTTCTGTGTACAGGAAGGTCAAAAAACATATTATGATGCGCAGTTTGGACAGTACTGCGCTTATTCGAGCGGTCAGCAGGTAAAGCGTTCTATTTTGGAAGACCTTACTTCTAACTTGAATGTTGTGATGGCGCCGGTAACTTTTAACTATAATATTACTGCAAAGAAAGAACTTGAAAATAAAGAGCCCTGGTCGCCATGTGATCCCAACTATATTGACCAATTGATTGGTGGATGGATGAAGGCGGGTGAGGGCGTAACTGTTAAGCGCCGCAGCCCTTTGTCTATATCGGCTATGCGCCCTTTGCATCCTTTATTATCGGGTACAGTGAAGGAAAACCTTACGTTTGACCGTAGCAGCCGCCCCGATAGAAATCCTGTAAATGTTAGGATGGCAGGAAGTGATAAATTGTTGACAGAAGAAGAAATAGAAACGTATTTAACTACCAATACACGAACGCTGCCACGCAGAAACTGGATTCCTGATAACAGAAGGGCGAATGGTTTATTTGTTTATGATATAGCCATTGATTTACGGACATTGTTTTCAGTATCTACTAATCAACATGAGCCTGAATTAACTAAAGAAAAGATTGAAGATTTAAAATCAAAAGGTTGGATAGAAAACGAAAACACATTTGGGAAATGTCTTGTTATGCAGAAAGGTGAAAGAGATAAAGTGATACCTGCTTTAGCCAGTGCATTGATAAACTGGCGGATTACTTCTAACCAAGCCAGAACATTCAGCCTAATGGAAACATTGGCAGTTGCCATCAGCGATAATGCAAATACAATAGCCGGTGCTATCAGGGCAAAGCTTACTGAAGACGGTGATAAGCAAAGAGCTAAACCTATCATTGACGAAACTGCAGGAGCGGATGTGTTTGTAACGCTGCCTTGTTCTAATTATGTAGTTACTGTAAATGAAAGTGGTGATGCATTAGAGAAAGCTGAGCAAAAGTTAATTGAGATGATGGAAGCTTTTGATTATGAGAATCAGATGAAGTGATGTAAAAGATATGGAATTGAAATAAGTGATGATATTCGAAATAATAAGAGTAAGGAATTTTGTAATTGTACCGAATGTAATTGAAAGAAGTTATTAATTACGGCAACCATAAACTCTATGGGATTCTAATTACATCATAAAGGAATTGAAATCACTTTACATAATTGTGACCCTATTTGAAGATGATCCTTTTAAACATCCCAGCGAAATTATCTGTACTCAATTAAGTTATCAGATTCCGCACAAAGCCCTCGCGGAAGTGATTTATGATGAGCCATGTTGAGGGCAATTGCGGAATGACGGAAACAGCATTGCAACAATTTAATTTTGATAACATATTAATTGTACCATCAAGGAATCGAAACAATAAACTGAATGAAATATCCGCGACAACTATCAGCTGGTGCTAACAATAAAGTAATCGCTTTGTCGGAAACGGAAGTGGCAAAGCTGTTTACTGGCGATACCCGCTCTGATATAGGGTCGGAAGCAGAGAAGATGAAAGCAGCGAACGGTATCAATGGGCTGGTGGTTCAATTTGTAAGGCTGGACTTTGATGAAGCTCTGCAAGCTGAGATGCTGGTAATGGAACGGCTGTACCCCATAGACTACCGGGCTTATGAGGTGGAGAAACGGGAACTGTGGCTGGATGTATTTGAAGATGAACTGAGAGAACTGCACCGCAAAGGATTTGTACACCGCGATCTGAAACGACCTTCGGGATTGGATGGTCAGTATTTTGATAATATCCTGCTTACGCATACCGGTTTGCGGCTGATTGATGTGGGCATTTCGGCTTTGCGGCAGCAGGTGAGTGAGCGGATTTTTGAGAAGTATGTGGAAAGTGAGCTGGAAGAGATGGAGGCATTTAGGGAGTATTTTTTGAATCGGTGAGGGGAGAGATGGGGTGATTGGGTGACCCGATTATTTCAAAGAGGTTTTAAACCGTTTTGATGAACGACCACTGTCTTACTTTAAACAATCTATAGGCGACCGGAAACTGCCTATGTTTTAATTAACTACCTTCTTTTCTTGTTTACAGTATTTTGCTATATTCGCTTTATGACAGATTACTCCCAATATATTACTATAGAACCGGGTAAGCGCAGTGGGCAGCCCTGTATACGGGGTTTGCGCATTACGGTATACGATGTGCTAAGTTATCTTGCTGCCGGTGATTCGGAACAGGTAATTATAGAGAATTTTCCAATGCTTACCCACGAGGATATTCTTGCCTGCTTGGCATATGCTGCCGATGCTGAAAAACGGTTTGAAAAGCTGGCTTGCTGATACTGCCACCCAACTTCTTTATACGCTGCTTGTGAAACTCTTATTCGATCTAAATTTATCCCTACGCCTTCCTCAATTATTAGAACATCTTTTTCCCGATTCAAAGCATGTGGTCGATGTAAACATAGCGCACCTCCCGGACAGAGAAATATGGGACTATGCAACGGCACACGAGTTTGTTATTGTAACAAAAGATAAAGATTTTTATTACCTGTCGACTACATTAGGTAGCCCACCTAAAGTAATATGGCTTGCCGTAGGAAACTGTACAAACCATTTTATTGTAACCCTGCTGGCAATAAAACAAAATGAAATCAACTTGTTTTTCAAAAGCGGAAAGGATTTACTAATTCTGCAATAGACTATGCTGTTTTATGAACCTTACGGCTACCCACATTAACTATTACTTCATCTGCCACCGTAAGCTGTGGTTGTTTGCCAATGGCATTAACATGGAGCATACTTCGGAAGCAGTGGCAGAAGGTAAGCTGATTGGTGAAACGACGTACCCGCAACGGGCGGAGAGATATACGGAAATCAGTATAGGCGGCAGTAAGATAGACTTTTATGATGCGCGTGATAAGGTGATACATGAAATAAAAAAGAGCGACAGCATAGAAGAGGCGCACGAATGGCAGGTGAAATATTATATCTGGCTACTGAGGCAAAATGGTATTGAAGGTGTAACGGGCATATTGGAATATCCGAAGCTGCGGCATACGAGCCATGTAGAGCTGAGTGATGCGGATAGCCGTTTTTTACCTCAACTCTGCAGGGATATTGAACAACTGGTGATGAATGAACATTGCCCGCCCCGCATTAACAGTAAGATTTGTAAGAACTGTTCCTACTTCGATTTTTGCTATGTGTCTGAACTGGGATTTTAAGAGATTCGTTGATTTGTGGGATTATGGAGTAAAGGGATAAGGCATTACAATCATCCGGATTTGCGATTAACCGACTAACTACTTTATGAAATATTCAGAAATAACCGAGAAAATTATTGGTGCTTCTTTTAAAGTACACAGCACATTAGGCAATGGATTCCAAGAAGTGATTTACCAGCGGACACTCGAAATAGAATTGAATAAGTGCAAGCTCAACTTTTGCCGTGAGTTTGAGATGCCAATTTATGATGATGAAGTTCATATTGTAACAAGGCGGGTCGATTTCCTGGTACAGGATAAAATCAGTGTTGAACTGAAGGCAATTGTATTATTGGAAAATGTGCATTTAGCGTAGGCGATGAATTACTTAGAAGCTTATCATCTTGAAGTTGGTTTGCTGATAAACTTTGGTGCTAAGAGCCTTGCATATAAACGGCTGATTAACAGAAAGCATTCTGCTAATACTTCATCTGCTTAATCTCTATTCGGACAATGAAAAAAAGTTACTACCTGTTTAACCCCGGCAGAATGAGCCGGAAGGACAATACACTAAAGTTTACGCCCGTGGATGAAGCGGGTGTGGAAGGCACACCTAAGTATATACCGGTGGAGACGGTGGACAACCTGTATACGTTTGGCAGCTTAGACGCGAACAGCGCTTTGTATAATTTCTTAGGCAAGGAGCAGATACCCGTTCATTTCTTTGATTATTATGAACACTATACCGGATCGTTTATGCCGAAAGATTACCTGCTGGCGGGCAGAATGGTGATAGCGCAGGCGGATGCTTATAGTAAGCTTGCCAAACGTATTGTCATCGCTCAAAAGTTTGTAGAAGGTGCGGCGTTTAATATGCTGAAGAACCTGCGGTATTATAACAACCGGGAGAAGGATGTGGCCGGTTGTATAGAACGGATAGAGCAACTAGCGTTGTCTATCTACACTGCGCGAGGTATTGATGAACTGATGGGGATAGAAGGCAATATCCGTATGTGCTACTATGAAGCATTTGCCGTGATTATTACCGATTTCGAGATGAACGGACGCAGTAAGCTGCCGCCTTCCAACGAGGTGAACTGTATGATTTCGTTTGTAAACAGTCTTTGCTATACGTTGTGTCTGGATATGATCTACCATACCCAACTGAACCCTACGATTTCTTTTTTGCATCAACCGGGTGAGCGGCGATATTCGCTGGCGCTGGATATAGCAGAGGTATTTAAACCGATGCTGGCAGACCGGCTTATTTTTTCGCTTCTGAATAAAAAACAAATACAGGCGAGTGATTTTGATACGAAACTGAATAGCTGCCTGCTAAAAGACAGTGGCAGGAAAACGGTGGTAAGGGCGTGGGAGGAGAAGCTGAATGAGACGATCAAGCACCGGTCGTTAAAGCGAAGTGTGAGTTATAAGCACCTGGTGAAGCTGGAATGTTATAAGCTGGCAAAACATATACTAAGCATAGAAGAATACCAGCCATTTAAGGCCTGGTGGTAGGACGAGGTGAAGGAGAGAGGTGAAAGAAGAGTTTATAAACTATGATTTATGTATGTGATACTGGTATACGATATAGAAGAAAAAAGAGTGGGTAAGATGCTGAAGCTTTGCCGGCGGTACCTGAACTGGGTGCAAAACAGTGTGTTTGAGGGAGAGCTGACGGATGTGAAGCTAAAAGAGTTGGTGGCTGCCGCTAATGTGATTATGGATGCAGAGAAAGACAGTATTATTGTATTTAAAACGCGGCAGGAAAAATGGCTGGAAAAGTTGGTAGTTGGTAAGGAAAAAAACGATTTGGACAATATCTTATAAAACCGGAGCTGGTCGTCGATGTCGCCTAAAATATAAATCAACGCGAGTTTGACAATCTACCTTATCTATTAAGCTGCTGACGTGCAGATGGTTGATGGCGTCGTCGGTCTCCGCTCTGGATTCTATTATTAGCCAGCGACGATTCAGAAACAAAAAAGTATAGTTTTGAAGAGAAAAAAATAGTTGATTATCAATGTGGTTTTATGCGTTGGTAAACGGCTTGTAATTGTACCATGAAGGAATTGAAAGACACTTTATCCGTTAGCCCCGCCAGCGCTGGCAGTCTTGTAATTGTACCATGAAGGAATTGAAAGGTGCTACTATCGGATGCAGCTATGACGCGATTGTATGCTTGTAATTGTACCATGAAGGAATTGAAAGCCGTAGCCCGCAATCCTGGCACTTATGTTACGGGACTTGTAATTGTACCATGAAGGAATTGAAAGTGCTTAATGTCTATAATTCATTCACAAATTCAAATCTTGTAATTGTACCATGAAGGAATTGAAAGCAAAATTTGGTTAGCTAATATTTTTAGTCTTTACTTTCTTGTAATTGTACCATGAAGGAATTGAAAGGGCTAACCGGGAACAAATTCAAAAGGAAAGAGCCGAACTTGTAATTGTACCATGAAGGAATTGAAAGTCGCTTTTTTGCTGGATGATATAACCCCGGTAAGAAGCTTGTAATTGTACCATGAAGGAATTGAAAGCAAG
>CAZZZH010000163.1:0-10508 GCA_964658445.1 Ilyomonas sp. | reverse complement strand
ATGGTGAAGCAATTCAGGTCTGGCATTTTGTCTTTAGCAATTGCTTCAACCTGTGCCCAGGTTACTTTACCTGGCTTTACACGGTTACTTTCTTTAGAACCTTTTTGAATTTTGGCAGCTTCTAATAGCTGGATGGGGGCAGGAGCGGTTTTGATAACAAAGTCGAACGACTTATCGGTATAAACCGTAATGATAACAGGAACAATTTTTCCTGCTTTGTCTTGTGTTCTTGCATTAAACTGTTTGCAGAACTCCATAATGTTTACGCCCTTTGAGCCGAGCGCAGGACCTACCGGCGGTGCAGGATTGGCAGCGCCACCTTTCACCTGCAACTTGACGTAAGTCGAGATTTCTTTTGCCATGATATAAATTTTTGGTGATAACGTCCCCACATTTGTAAAGACTCCCAATTCACAAAGAACTTTTTGGGAGCGCAAAAGTAAAGAATTTAGATTGAATATTGAAAAGCAAGATTAAATATCTTGCAAAATGATCGACTTATGAATATTGAGAAGGCGGTGCAGTCACAGTAAGTATAAACGAAATGAAGAAGTGAGGGCGTTATTTATAAAGTAAAAAAGCCTCGCAATGTGCGAGGCTTTTGTTTTGAAGAACAAGCTCTTATTCAACTACAACTTTCTCTGTCTGTACACCTTGTTCTGACGTGATTCTTAAAAAGTAAACACCTTTCGATAAGCTGGTTAACGAAACCATTTCAGTAGTTCCTTTGCTAACTGCCTGCAACGTTTTTGTATATACAACTTTACCGTCTGCATTGGTTAGTGATAAACTACAGTTTGCATAATTGGCATTGAAGAATACAGTAGTAAAATTTCTGGCAGGATTCGGCTGCACGGTTGTTTTCCCGTCAACACCAGCAAGGCTTTTAACACCTGATGCAATCATGTTTTCTTCTTTACCTGTTGAGGCTTTAATTGTAAAGTTTGTATCATTGATATCAAAGAAAATATTACCAATCGCCATAATTTTTATCCTCGCCTGCGTGGTGGCAATGTTTGGAATGGTAACCTTTGCAGACCCTGTATTTGGCGTTGAAGCCAACAATACAGTTGGGAAGGTTTGACCTCCATCGGTTGACAATAAAATTTTCACATTTGCGCAGTTTACCGGCGCTTTGTTCGTATTCGCTACACTCCATGTAATATTGGGTTTGCTGCCGGCTTTTATAGTTACCGGTGTGTTGCCTGTTGTAACGGTGAAAGGTCCGGAGGTTTTATCAATCGTTACAACCATATCATCATTACTGGTACTTCCGCCGCCAGGATGGTTGTCTCTTACCGTTAACCTGAAATTTAAAGTTCTGGCAACAGCAGGAAGCACTTCCCATTCGTTGCCGTTAGTGCCATCTAAAATGCTTGGCAAGGCGGGAAAGTAGCGTTGGTTAGAAACGGTTGGCGTAAGAGAGCGGAATACAGGTCCAGTGGTAGAAGTATCTTCCGGGAATTTGTAAGAAGTCTTCTTCTTAAACACGTCAAATTGTTCCCAGCAATAGATAAGTGAGTCGTTGCTATTGCCATCCGATCCGGTTCCGGTCAACACAAAAGGTGTCGATTTGGGAATGGTATAATCGGTGCCCGCATTGCTAAGAGGAACAATGTTTCCGGTAGGCGTTTTTACACCACAGGTATTGCCTTTTCCTGTTGTGATGTATGCATCAATCTGCTGAACACTTATGGCGTGAAAATAAGGATCACTGTGCGGCTGAATATCAGTGGCGCCCGTGGTTCCGGCATAACCCATAATAGTTGAGCCGCTGCCTGGCTCCATCTGTGCAATGGTGCCTTCGTATGAATAATCGAAGGTATGGTTGCCACCAAACTGGTGACCAATTTCATGATCCCAAAAATCAACTACGAATGGGTCAGTAGTCAGGTCGTCAGTGAAACCAGTAGCACCTTCGCCTTTACTGCCTGCAAGGCATACACAACCGATGCAGCCTGCGTTTCCGCCAGTTGGATAGCCCATCAGCAGATGACCTACATCGTAGTTGGCGCTACCAATATATTTATCGTTGGTTTGCTCGGCTTGTGTATTCCATTTGCCTGTAAGATAACCGCTGGAGCTGCTTTGGAATGGATCAGTAGCTCCATTTAAAAAGATGATGGTATCTTCTTTACTTACATAATTAAGATGCACACCAAAATCGGTTTCAAAAATACCATCGGTACGTACGAGGTCAGTAACAAGAACGGACAATACGCTGGCTTTTTTAACGCTGTCTGTAGTTTCATTACCTGTTAAACATAGCTGCGAAAATTCGCCGCCTGTTGCTACCGCAAAACGATAAGTTCTTAAGTTAGCATCGCTCTGAGCAAGTGTTTGTGCATTGCCCTGCACCGGGTTATTGAGCACCTCAGCCAGCTTACAATCGAAGGTCTTATTTTGATCGGGAAGATTATTTCTGTCAAAAACAAAGTACACGCCTCTACCCGAAGCAACCGGATTAATATAAACCGTTTTCTGTTTTGGTGAAATGATCATTGCATGAAAACCTTTTGCAGTAAAGTCGAAGTAAATGCGTGAAGAAGCATCGCTCACCTCCTGCCCTACATAAGATTTGATATTGCTGTAACGCGCTGCCAGTGCGGGTTCCATCACCGGTGACTCGGCAATTCGAAACTGCCTGAAGCTGCCGTCTGACGAAGGAACGGAAATGATAACGCTGGATTTATCGACCGGTGAAACGCTACGAAGAACGGCATTGTGAAGTAAGGTTTGCAGTCGTGCTTCATCCAAACTGAAGAGCTGATAATCTTTCGGCTTGAACGTAGCAGAGAAAAGTGTGCTACCATTTGTAACAGACAAAGCTCCTTTTTCGGATAACGCTTTCCAATAATTTTTTTGGCTGAACCCATGCAAAGCAGTGAGAATGGTAAAAGCCAGCAGTAAATTTTTTTTCATAAATGATGCGATTTGAATTTTAAAAAATCACGCGTTAAAAGTAATAGGAAGTCATTTAATATCACCGTTAAAAACGATGTAATCATCGAAATAAATCTCTACATAAATGCTTTTGTCTGTGCCTTCGGTTTACCTTGCTTTTTTATTAATCACAGCTGATGAGCACTACCGTTTACCTGATTCCAACTGTTTTGCACGATGATGAGCAAGCCTTTTTATCTATTCCTTCTTATATAACAGATGCTATTAAAAGCTGCCAGATTTTTTTTGTTGAAAATGAAAAAACTACACGCCGCTATTTCAAAAAATTATGGCGCGAGATGGCGATTGATGATTATGAATGGCACACGATACACAAAGCCGAAGAAGACGTAAAAAATATTTTTATTCAATGCCTGAAACAGGGTAAAACTATCGGCATTGTTAGCGAAGCCGGATGCCCCGGTATTGCCGATCCGGGGCAACTTTTAGTTGCCATTGCCCAACAGCAGAAAGTACATGTGAAACCCTTGGTGGGACCGAGTTCTATTCTACTCGCACTGATGGCAAGCGGCATGAATGGCCAGCAATTTTCTTTTCAAGGTTATTTGCCAATTGATTCGTTGGAAAGAAAGAAAAAATTGAAGGAACTGGAAGAAGAATCAAGACAAAGAAAATGCACTCAGATTTTCATTGAAACTCCTTATCGTAACAATGCTTTATTGCAGGATATTCTGCAAGGATGCCAAGCTTCAACCAAACTTTGTATTGCATCGGAGCTAACCGGCAGCAATGAGCGAATTACCACGCAAACCATTGCCGGGTGGAAGCACGAAGCCCCGCCGCAATTGCATAAAATCCCTGTAATTTTTTTATTGTATGCAGGATTGTAACGGTTCATCTTATTACTATTATTCAGGATAATTGGTAAGGTTGTCATAAGCCTGTAAATAATTATTTCCTTCTTTCTTTTCCTTGTTTCTTTGCTAAAAATCTTTGCCATTATGCGCATTGGAATTGTTTGCTATCCTACGTTTGGCGGAAGTGGAGTATTAGCTACGGAATTAGGAAAAGCGCTGGCTGATAAAGGTCATTCGGTGCATTTTATCACTTACCAGCAACCGGTGCGGCTGAATATTTTCAGTGCCAATATTTACTATCACGAAGTGCGCGTACCTACTTATCCTTTGTTCGATTATCCACCTTATGAAATAGCGCTCGCCAGTACGATGGTTGATGTGATTATGAATCACGATCTCGATTTGCTGCACGTGCATTATGCCATTCCTCATGCTTCGGCTGCTTTTATGGCGAAGCAGATCGTTCAAAAGAGCGGAAGGAAAATTCCTTTTATCACCACACTTCACGGAACAGATATTACATTGGTTGGAAGAGATAAAATGTATGAGCCGGTTGTTACCTTTTCCATTAATGAAAGCGATGCTATTACGGCCGTGTCGCAAAACCTGCGTGAAGAGACTTACCGCTCTTTTGTTATCAATAAAGAGATAGAAGTGATCTACAACTTTGTTGATGTAAGCCGCTTCAGCAAAAAACCAATCGATGCATTTCGCAAGGTCATCTCGCCCAACGGCGAAAAGATTATCGTTCATGCTTCTAACTTCAGGAAGATAAAACGGGTGTTTGATGTGATAAAAATCTTTGCTTCCGTTAGCCAGAAAGTACCTTCTAAACTGCTGATGATCGGCGATGGACCCGAACGTTCGGGCTGTGAAGAAGTAGCCAGAAGACTGGGCGTTCAGGACGAAGTCCGCTTTCTGGGTAAGCAGGAACAAATGGAAGAGATTATGGCGATTGCTGACTTGTTTCTACTACCTTCTGAATACGAAAGTTTTGGTTTGTCGGCACTCGAAGCAATGGCAGCACATGTGCCTGTTATTTCCTCCGATGCCGGCGGTTTACCTGAGGTAAACATCAATGGCATCACGGGTTTCACGGCTAAAACAGGTGACATAGAAACAATGAGCCGTTGTGCAATTGAGTTGCTTCTTGACGAAGAAAAATTAAACCTTTTTAAACAGCAGGCATACGAGCAGGCAGCCCGCTTTGATATTCACAATATTGTTCCCCAATACGAAAAACTATACAGCCGATTCTGCGAAATGAATTGATAACTTCTTCGGCTTAACATTCAATACACAAGCATCTTTCTTACTTTGCACACATGCTCACAAAGCGCATCATTCCTTGTCTCGACATTAAAGATGGCAGAACCGTAAAAGGCATCAGCTTTAGTAACCTGCGCGATGCGGGCGACCCGGTTGAACTCGGCGCTTTGTATGCAGCAGAAGGTGCAGACGAACTGGTGTTTCTCGACATCACAGCAACGAATGAAAAGCGTAAAACATTGTGCGAATTGGTGAACCGCATTTCGCATCATATCAATATCCCATTCACAGTTGGCGGTGGCATTAGCAGCATAGAAGATGTAAGTGTTTTATTACAAAACGGTGCCGATAAAATTTCTGTCAATACATCGGCTTTTAAACGTCCTGAACTGATTAAAGAGCTGGCTAAAGAATTCGGTAGTCAATGCGTTGTATTGGCAATTGATACAAAGCTGGAAGAAGACGGCAACTGGTATGTTTACCTGAATGGCGGCCGGGTTAAAACAGATACATTTTGTTTCGATTGGGCGCGGCGCGGAGTTGAATTTGGGGCAGGAGAAATACTACTTACTTCCATGAACCATGATGGTACAAAGAGTGGTTTTGCTATTGACATTACAAAACAGTTGGCTACCGAATTGCCGGTGCCGGTTATTGCTTCAGGCGGCGGTGGTTCCATTCAGCATTTTATAGATATTTTTGAAGCTGGAAAAGCCGATGCTGCACTGGCGGCAAGCATTTTTCATTTTAAAGAAATAGAAATAAAAAAGTTAAAGGAAGCACTTAGGCAGAGAGAGATAGAGGTGAGACTGTAGTTACAAAGTTTAAGAGGAATTAAAGTAGAAAGTTAAACCAATATTTGTCTCCGCCACAAAAAGAAAACATGAAACTTGACTTTGAAAAATATAAAGATGGCTTAGTGCCAGCCGTCATTCAAGACTATACAACACACAAGGTGCTGATGCTTGGTTTTATGAATAAAGAAGCCGTGAAGCAAACGGAAGAAACGGGTAAGGTTACTTTTTATAGCCGCAGCAAAAAAAGGCTATGGACAAAAGGAGAAGAAAGCGGAAATCACCTTGTTGTAAAGAAAATAATGGCTGATTGCGATAATGATACATTGCTGATAAAAGCATCGCCGATGGGTCCGGTTTGTCATACCGGTGCAGATACCTGCTGGATGGAAAAAAATCATACTGAAGACTTTTTATCTTATTTGGAACAAGTGATAGAACTCAGGCGCGGCGCGGCTCCCGAAGATTCCTATGTATCGCGGTTGTTTCAGAAAGGCATTAATAAAATAGCACAAAAGGTAGGCGAAGAAGCGGTAGAGCTGGTGATTGAAGCCAAAGATAATAATGAACAATTATTTGTAAATGAAGCTGCCGATCTGCTGTTTCATTATCTTATCTTGCTTCATGCAAAAGGATATACACTGAACGATATAACTGACGTTCTGAAAATGCGTCATTCAAAATAAAAATATGAAACAAGTCTTCTTTTTTTTGGTGATTTTTCTTCCTTTTTTGTCTTTTGCACAAGTTAAAAGAGTACCGGGCGGTTTTCTGCTTGAAGGACAATTGAGAGCATTGCCAAATGGCACAGAGGTAACGTTGTTCGGATTTAACGGAAGCGATACATTAGCCAAAGGAAAAGTGCAGAACGGCGGCTTTACACTCGTGGGTAAAATGGACAATGCCGATGCAAGAATTATTGCTTTTTCGGGCATGCAGCAGCGCATTGTGTTGTTTATGGGCAACGATGAGGTAAAGGTTAAAGGCGATAGCAGCAACTTTAGCGACGTACTGATTACGGGATCGCCGAGCAATTACGATTACGATGAATTTTTATACCACATCAAGCCTCTGAACGATTATGTAAGCATGTACAGAAACGGCGTACAGTCGGCACCTACGCAGTCTGTCAAAGATAGCCTGATGATTGCTTTAAACACTGCTTACAATATTTACCAGGAAAGCATTGACCGCTTTATTGCGCGGAAAAAGAACTCGCCGGTTTCTTCTTTGATCTTGGCTTATAGTTACGACACTGACCCTAACAAAGACGTGGTGTTGTTAGAAAAAAGATTCAATACATTAAACGGTCCTGCGCTGCAAAGCCAGTTTGCTAAAAACATTGCTCAGGTAATTGATAACGATAAGATCGGTGCGATTGGAACCAAAGCTATCGACTTTACACAAACCGATACGGCGGGCAGCAGTATTTCGCTGTCGCAATTTAAAGGCAAGTATGTATTACTTGATTTTTGGGCAAGCTGGTGTCGCCCGTGCCGTATGGAAAACCCCAATGTGGTAGCGGCTTACAACACTTATAAGAACAAAAATTTTGCAGTATTAAGCGTATCATTGGACCAGGAAAAAGACTCCTGGCTCAAAGCTATCAAAGCAGATAAACTGAATTGGACCCATATCAGCGATCTAAAATATTGGAGCAATGCAGTCGCCATGCAATACCATATCCAATCAATTCCACAAAACTTTTTGATTGACCCGAATGGTGTGATTATCGCCAAGAATCTTCGCGGCGAGCAATTGGTTGAAAAGCTTAAAGAAGTGTTGAAATAAAGAAAGACATCGCTACGATTTCGAACTTGTGTCTTTCTGATTTTGTCATTTATTTTTTGACTAACAATAAACCAATCTCCTTATGTCTTTCCGTGTATCTGAGAGTGGGCTTACCGACGATAAAGTAATAACGTTGGAAGATATATCGACTGAAACAAGGGTTGAGATTTATGCATTTGGTGCATTGCTCAATGCCTTTTACGTAAAGCAGAACGAGAAAGAAAGAAATATTATCTACGGCTTTCTTGATACGAATGATGCAAAGGAGCACATCACACCTTTATTTCAGAGTGCTAAGCTTAGCCCTTTTGTTTGCAGGCTAAAAGAAGGGCGATACACTTTTGCTAATCACAAGTATAAGATTGAAAAATACTACAGCCAGCGAGAAGCTATCCATGGACTGGTTTACGATGCTGTATTTACCTTACAAGAATCGGGTGTAAACAACGATTCTGCATTCGTAACCTTGGCTTACGATTATAACAAATCAGACTCTGGCTTTCCTTTTTTTTACCGTGCCGAAATCACTTATCAGCTACAAGAGAACAACCGCCTGATTGTTACCACTGTTGTTACCAATCATAGCCGCTCAGCCATACCTGTTGCCGATGGCTGGCATCCTTATTTTACTTTAGCTAAAAAGGTAAACGAGCTTCGGCTTTCTATCAACACCAAAGAGATTGTTGACTTCGATAACCGGCTATTACCTACCGGTCAGTTTACACCGTATACAAACTTTATTAAGTCTCGTTTGGTTGAAGATACGGTGTTTGATAATTGCTTTGTATTAGATGGCAAAAACCAGCAGCCAGCTTGCTCTCTGGCAGATGGTGAAACAGGAATCGAGGTAAATATTTATGCAGAAAAAAATTATCCTTATCTGCAGATTTTTATTCCCGATAACCGTGATGCCATTGCGATAGAGAATCTTAGCAGTTTGCCAGATTCGTTTAATAATACAATTGGTTTAACAGTGCTTGAGCCGTTAGAAAGTTCTGAATTCATCGCGGTATACGAGGTAAAATTGAATGGTGAAAAGAGCCTACAAACTTAATACTGCCGTCATACTGATTTCCAAATTTGCGTTCTTTGGTAAACCTTTTACAGCTACGGTTTCGCGTGCCGGATAATCGCCCGAAAAATAACTTCCGTACACCTCGTTTACAGTAGTAAACAGGTTCATATCGCTTAGAAAAATGGTTGTTTTCACCACATGTTCAAACGTAAGATGAGCTTCGCTGAGAATAGCTTTCAGGTTTATCATCACTTGTTTAGCTTCGGCTGAAATATCGCCGCTAATAAACTCGTTTGTTGCCGGATCGATGGCAACCTGTCCGCTGATGAACAAAAACCCATTGGCAGCAATTGCTTGGTTGTAAGGTCCAATTGGCTTTGGCACTTTGTCTGTATGAATCACCTGTTTTGCCATAATTGTTTTTAAAAGCAAGATGCGATATTTTTTGCAATGAAATTTTTGGTTGTTGTTGTGAACGAATCATTAGTAAATACTTATAAAATGGCGTAACCTTGCAAGCTTTCAACAATTACAAATGGCGCTACTGTTGTGTATAGATACGGCTACTGAGCAGGCTTTTGTAGGGCTTTGTAAGGGTTCGGAGATAATAAATTCGATTAGTAATAACGATCCAAAAAATCATTCTGCTTTTTTACAGACTACCGTTCAAAATATGATGCAAGCGGCTGATGTTTCTTTTAGCCAGATCGATGCTTTTGCGGTTGTGAATGGTCCTGGCAGCTATACGGGTCTGCGCGTTGGGTTAGCCTCGGCAAAAGGCATCTGCTATGCGGCTGGCAAGCCTTTAATTTTGCTGAATACATTGGAGGTGATGGCGTTAGCAGCCACCCGGCAGTATAATGACACTGAAGCTTTGTATTGCCCGATGATAGACGCACGTCGAAATGAGGTCTTTACTGCGCTTTACAATTTTTCGTTAGAAATAGTACTTCCGCCTCAACCGCTGATGCTAAGCCCAGACAGTTTTGCAAGCCAGCCCGCACAAAAAATATATTTTTTGGGAAGTGGGCATAAAAAATGTAAATTAATCATCAGGCGTGAAAATGCTGTTTTTGTCAATATTGCTTACAATATAGGACACATAAATGAATTAGCTCAGCACTCATACGCATACAAACAGCTATCTGATATAGCATATGCCGAACCGTTCTATACAAAAGAATTTTATTTACCAGGCAAATAATAGAAATCTTTTTAGAAATTATCTTGTTTATTTGTATCTTAAAAATATCAATTATCATTATCCGTATTAAAAAATCGTTTATCTAAAATGCTTACATCCACTCACACTCCAAACGTAACCTTGACGAATCCGGACAATCAGGAACAGGTGAAAGTTGATTTTCTCCATATTAAAAAGTCAGCTCTCATACTGCGTGCTATGAATCATAAGTTACGGCAGCAAATGATAAAACTGCTTGACGAAAATGGCAAGCTTACCGTAACCGAATTGTATGTTAAACTACGCCTGGAACAGTCCGTAGCTTCACAGCACTTGGCTATCCTGCGCAGAGCTGGCATTGTGGTTACCAAGCGCGACGGCAAGTTTATTCATTATGCTATTAACTATCCACGCATTACCGAAATCAATAAATTTGTGGAAGACCTGGTAGCGTAAAATAAAATTACAAGGAAGGCTGTTTATCAGCCTTCCTTTTTAAACACCCATTTGTTGTATGTTCATAAAGCAACTTTATACAGGCTGTTTAAGCGAAGCGGCTTATTACATTGAAAGCAACGGCGAGGCAGCTATCATAGATCCGCTGCGCGATATCGATACCTATCTGCAATTGGCAGAAGAAAGAAAAACAACCATCAAATATATTTTTGAAACTCATTTTCACGCCGACTTTGTAA
>CAZZZH010000162.1:1982-10555 GCA_964658445.1 Ilyomonas sp. | reverse complement strand
TTCTTCTTTGGTAGCCGGTTTCAGCAATTACGGTTTGCACACAGTAGATGTGTTTGCACCGGGCGTGGCTATTTATATGCCCATGCCGAACGGCGGTTACGAGCGTAACCAGGGAACCAGCTTTGCCTGCCCGATGGTAGCTGGTGTAGCTGCGCTCATCTGGAGTTATTACCCGCAGTTTACTTACCGTCAGGTGCGGGAATGTATAGAGCAATCTGTGACGCCGATTGAAATAATGGTTACCAAACCCGGCACCGATGAAAAGGTGCCATTCCGCAGCTTGAGCAGAACCGGTGGTATTGTGAATGTTTATAAAGCGATTGAAACAGCAGAGAGCATTAGAGAAAAGAAATAAACAGCCTAGAATAAAAGGCTTTCTACACGATGCTGGCTAACACCACTCACCTCACCATTTGTAATTCTATTTATCTTTAGTAAGTTATTTGGCAAACGAACAAGAAATGCCAGCACAGCATAAAGCTGGAGCCTTTAGCTGCAATTGTACCCACCAACACACAACAACTAAGAAATAAATGCTTGACCAGCTTAGAAATCAATTCTCAATTGACGAAAAACAATGGGACAACTATGTGAGTTGTTTCAAACAAATACAGGTTCCTGCCAAAACAACGCTGTTGAAAGAAGGCGACATTTCGAAAAAAGTATTTTTTATTGAGAAGGGCTGCATTCGGGTATGGTTCAACAATAACGGTAAAGATGTAACCTTTCAATTCTTTTTTGAAAAGGAAAGGGTGTCGTCAACAGAAAGTTTTAAAAAAAAGATTCCCAGCGTTGTTTCAATAGAAACCATAGAGCCTTGCACGTTGTATGTCATCAGTAAAAAAGATATGGACAGAATCATGAGTGACGGTTTTGAGATTCCCGCCATCAGGGCTCAACTGATTGACAACTTGTATGACCGCAATATTTATTACATGAAGCATTGTCTTTCGTTTATAAAAGACACACCCCAGCAACGTTACCTGAATTTATTACTGGAAAAACCGCATATCGTTAAGCGCATTCCACAACATTACATAGCCTCCTATTTAGGCATTACTACCGTTCATCTTAGCCGGATAAAAAGCAAACTGGCAAAAGGAAAAACGGACGGAATTTGATAACAAATGTTATCGCTGGTGCTTTGGCTGCCTTTTAGTTTTGAGTAAATTATCTCAAAATGAAAACAGTCATCATTTTTGACCATCCTTATGGTCCGCAGGCATCTGAAGATGAGCTGCACAATCGCTCCTTTTCTGCAGCTGTTTATAAAAAGGTGAAACAAACCATTGAAGACAGAGGCGGAGTAGTGGATTTAATGGATTTAAGAGCCGACAAGTTTAACCCGGTACTATCTAAAGAAGATTTGGTAGCGTGGCGAACACAACCCTTTATTGACAAGCAAACGGATGATTATTTTAAACGCCTGATGACGGCAGATAAAATTATCTTTATCTTTCCTATCTGGTGGGAAAGTATGCCTGCTTCAACCAAAGGTTTTCTTGACAAAGTGCTTGCAAAAGGACGTTTGAAATCGGGAGATTTAGCCAACCTTCAAAAGAAAAATCCGGATATCTACGCTATAACAATATCCGGAACACCAACCCTTATTTATCGTTTCTGGTATGGTAACCCAATTGTAAAAATATTAGAGCGTGGTACCTTCAGTAAAATAGGGCTCAAGAAGTTTCATTGGATAAACTTCAATGCGGAAGAACAAAAACGGAAAGGAAGAATCAAAATGCTGGACTCTATTCCAAAGAGATTAAAATAGAAAGCGAATCAAAACAACTTCTCACATTCTATAACATTATACCACGGCAACACTTCGCGAAGCGCGGTGATTGTCTACCAAATCGAGGATGGCAGTATCCTGTTCCATGTCGAACTTCCGGGCAAACAAAGCATCGGTGGCAACAAGGTTTCCAAAATCGGCAGACCCTAACACTTCGGGATGCGCTTTGCGCTTGTTGGGCCAATTCATGTAGAGCAGGTTATTGTTTACAATGCCGTTCCGTATGCTCTCGTCTTCTGCGTTCAGCAGTATGTTGTGAAAGAAAGTTTCATCAGACGCAAAGCTCTGCTGCTGAAACCTTACATAGTCTTTGTTGTTCTTTACAAACTGAAGAATGTATTGAAGGGAATAATGGTCGATTGTCCACCATTGCGAGCCGCCATAAGGCACCATATGTTCAGGGAATTTTCTCTTTAGAAAACCCATTTTCTTCGATAAAAAATTAAGTGTTTTCGCCGTGTAGCGCTGCACTAATCCTAAGCCAAAGAAATAGCTGTCGATGCGGTACAATCCACCGCGCGGCAGCCACCGGTCGTGGTCGGGTATCGTGGTATACTCAATGAAAGCGCGGTGCCGGGTTTGCGATAAAAAGTTTTGAATTTCGTAGTTGCTTTTAATGGGGTAATGCTGCCCGCTGATAAGCGATATAAAGTCGAAGTGCGTTGTGTGGTCTGCCACTGTCTGCATTGCCCCTAAAGTAGCCTCCACTAATCCAAAGCCGCCCCATTTAGTGGCGACACTTTTTATCATTACCAGTTTTTGCCCGCTGGTATCTAAATGACTGAAGGGCGATGCATCTGCATTCTTATCGAGGTGTAAAAAAAAGGTGCTGTGCTGGTCGTCCAGTGCGGAAATTAATCGGCTTACCTGCGCAGCATTTTTATGCGCCAGGATGATGTAGGCTTTCTCCATAGGTAGATTTACGCTCGTTCACATTGCTTGTTTCTTCTGTTACGTATGGCAAGCGTTACGCTTATAACAAATACCATTCATTTTACCTTTACTTATCGAGAAAGAAAAGGTGATGCTACATAATTTAGCAGTTCAAGAAACTTACAGTCAGCCTATATCCCTTATAAAATTATCTGTAAAAAACTTGTACTCCCGGCTTACACTGCCTTAACGAAAACGGCAAAAAGTGGTCAATCAAACTACAGCATTGCCTCATAGAGTATCAACGGCAGCACTTCTTTTTTCTTTAAAATACTTCCGGATGTCTTCTTCCTTCATGTCTTGCCAGAAGCGCGTGGAGTGGATGATTTTCTTTCCTCTGTCATAAAGTTCCTGCGGCGATGCTGGTAGCCCGCGCCAGGCACAACCCATCGGCAGATTGCCCGACGACAAATCGCCCAGCTGAAAGCCCGCAGCCATGATGAGTATGGAAAACATATGGTCTTCTTCAAGGTTTACGGTTAGCAATCGTTTGTCGGGCAATCGTCCCATTTTTTCCAAAGCAATCAAGGCGGCTTCGCTCATAAAATAAGAACCGCCAAACACGCTTTCGCCGGTTTGGTAGCCATGCTTTAGCGCTTTGCGGTAAGCCGTCAGCAATGCCCAGTGCGGTATCGGTTTGCGGATAAAACTAATGGTCGTGCAAATCTTTATAATCTCTCGTTTTGGCCAGCCAATATCCCAAGGCGCGCCGTTGTAATCGTTCGGGTATTGCCCTGCCATACCCACCTCCGGTTGTTTCGCAAACAGATCAATGGCTTCTTTGGCAGCATCGTCGTTAATCAGCAAGGCATCGGTATCAAACTTCAGCAGGGCGCCGAAATGATAGTGCTGAATAGCATAACGGAACGCCATGCACAAGGTAATGTACAAGCCCAATAACCTGCCCATAGGACGGGGTGTGGGCACAATATCGATGTGCAGGTGAGGAAACTTTTCTTTTGCAGTGAGAGCAATGCCTTTGTGCGAATCATCTGCCAGTATAATACAGAAGCTGCCACGCACATAGCGCTCGATGCTTTCTATGTTATCGATCAAAAATTCGGCTGAGGCGGCAGGTCCAACCGGTATTACCACTACCAGGTCAACGGTTTGTTTCATAGATTATTGAGTAGTGCCGGCTTTAAGTAAAATGGATACTGTTGCTAAGTAGCCGGCGAGTGTTATTTCATTTATGAGGAAGATGAAACGGAACGACCCAAACTTTCATCTGCGGTTCTTTTGTTCTTAAAAAATAATCGGATGTCTTTCTCCCCTTCCTTATTCCAATATCGTACAGAATGAATGATCTTTTTGCCATCATCTAACAGTTGCTGCGGCGACACCGGCAATCCCTTCCAGGCGCAACCAAACGGCTGACCTTCGCCACTTAAACTCTGCAACGTAAAGCCCTTGGCTTTTGCCAGCAGCGAAAACAAATGGTCTTCACCCAGGTTCAGCGACTGGAACGTGTAGTTGGGTAGTAAACCGTTCTGGTATAGAGAAAGAAGATAAGCAGCACTCATAAAATAGGCGCCGCCAAAGACGCTTTCGCCGGTGCGGTAGCTGTTCGCCAGCGCTTGTTTATACAAGCGCATCAATTGCCAGTGAGCCATCGGACGGCGAATGAATTTCCAGCTTCGCGTAGCGTTCAGAATTCGTTGCCGGGGCCAATTCAAATTCCACGGTTGGCCCCAATAATCGTTGGGATATTGGCCCGCAATGCCGCTGTCCGGTTGACGCGTAAACAACTCTATTGCTTCCTTTTCCGGCGCTTTGCCAATAATGAGCGCATCCGTGTCCAGCTTTAACACTGCCGTAAAACGATACTTCTCTACCGCCTGGCGGAATGCCAGCGACAGCGTAATATACAAGCCCGCCCAGCCGCCCATTGCGCGTGGGGTTGCCATTACATCGGCATCAGGAAAGATGCCCGCCAGTTGCCTGCCAAGACCCTGCTGAGAATCGTCGGCAAAAATAACTTTGAAAGTAGATGCCGTATACTGCCGGTAGCTCTCGACTGTATCTTCAATAAATGGGATCGAACTATTAGGACCCACCGGAATCACCACTATCACATCAAACCAGGGCTTCATTTATTTGGTTTTATCTTCTGCAAATAGCGGCTTACTCTGTTGCCCCTTTTCTGCTGTTGCGGGTCTAAACCAAAAAATATGCCCTGAACAAAAACAGCTTCCTGCGGTGTTCTTTTGCACCGGGTAAAGAAACAACCTGCGTTGGTTAATTCATGGGTGAATCAATGCCAGCGTTCCTATTCGCAAAGCTGCAAGGTTATTGTCTTATCTATTTATAAACACAAAAAAGCGTACTTTCATATTCGTATACACGGGGCGTAAAAAGCGCGTTTACACTAAAAGATTTACAGTTATGAAGACACCACCCATGAACGATAATATTGGTACCAAACAAAAGGCGCTGGCGCTAAACCTCGACCCCGAAATCTATGGCTCGTTTGCCGAAATTGGTGCCGGGCAGGATGTAGCGGCTAACTTTTTTAAAGCCGGCGGCTCTTCGGGTACCATTGCCAAAACTATGTCTGCATATGACATGTTGTTTTCCGATGCCATTTATGGCGCCGAAAAGAAACGCCGCTATGTAAGTGAGAACCGCCTGATTGCTATGCTGGAACGCGAGTACAGTTTGCTAATAGAACGTCTGGCGGAACAACGCGGGGGCACCACTACTTTCTTCGCTTTTTCCGACACTATCGCTGCGCTTAATTATCAAAAAACCAATCGCGGTCATGGTTGGATGGGTGTTCGGTTTCAACTGCAACCCAACTCGCCTTTTAACGATGTAGTGCTGCATGTGAATCTTTTAGACAACGACAACAACCTGCAACAACAAGCCGTCGGTATTTTGGGAGTAAACCTGCTGTATGCCTGCTTTAATTACCACGAAAATCCTGTGTCGTTTCTGCTTTCGCTGCTGGACGATTTAACCCGCGACCGCATACAAATAGACATGATCCGCTTTGAAGGGCCTGATTTTACCAAAGTTGATAACCGGCTGATGAGCCTGGCGCTGGTAAAATATGGCTTTACCGATGCTGCCGTATTTGGACCCGATGGCAAAAACCTGCAACCCTCGGAAGTGTTGTACAAAAAGCATATTGTAGTAGTACGCGGTCGCTTTCGTCCGGTCATTAATGTACATTTAGATATGATGAATACCGGCATGAAGCAGTTTATGGAAGAGCCGGATGTAGATAAAGAAAACGTGGTGTTGTTGACCGAACTTACCTTGCAATCTTTGAAGGAAAGAAATGCAGGCGTAACCGCGGAGATAGACGAAAAAGACTTTCTCGACCGCGTGGATATTCTTTGCTCGCTGGGCGAAACGGTGATGATCTCCAACTTTCACGAGTATTACAAACTGGTAGCATATTTATCTACCATGACGAAGCTAAAAATAGGCGTTGTGTTGGGCTACCCTAACCTGGAATACATTTTCTCCGAAGATCATTACAAAGACCTGCCGGGCGGCATTTTAGAATCATTTGCTACCTTGTTCAGCCGTAAGGTAAAGTTGTTTATTTACCCAACCTTGCGCAACGGCGTTATACAAAATTGCCTGCGCCTGCAACTGCCACCGCACCTGATAGATCTGTACCGGTATTTAATTGCCAATAATAAGATTGAAGACATCACGCACTATAACCGCAACAACCTAAATGTGCAGACCGACCGCGTACTGCAAATGATAAAGACCAACGAAACGGGCTGGGAAGAATATGTGCCTGCCGAAGTAGCCAACATGATTAAAGACCGCTGCCTATTTGGTTATCCCTGCGAAGTGCAGCCGGGTGAAGACAGAACAAACACAAATACGGAACTAACAGAAAAAACACTGCTGCAATAGCAGTAAAGTACTCAAGTGTGTACAACACCTCCATACAAAAAGGGATAGTTGAATAGCTATCCTTTTTGTATCGAAACCATTAAATTTAAAGAATAAATTCTTCTATTTCACTTTAGCAATAGCGGCTTTATAATTGGGCCCCTGCTCTATTTCAGGCACTTGTTCTTCACACACAATTTTACCCTGCGGGTCAATGACAATCACGGCGCGGCTTAGCAAACCTTGTATCGGTCTGTCGACTATTTCTACGCTGTGTGGTTGCCAAAATCGGTTCTAAAGTCGGACAGTATCACCACGTTGTTGATGTCCTCGGGTCCGCGAAATTGTTTATGGGCAAACGGTAAGTCTTTCGAAATACAAAGCACTGTAAAGCAGTTTAACTTAGCACATTTTAGAAATTGCCGCCATTACTAAGTGATTCCCGCCAATCCGAATAGTATTGCCTGACACTACGGAGTGTCTCCCCCGAGTTATGAAATCATAGCTACATAACAACATTATTGAGCTATGCAATAAATATTAATATCGGTGATTTTGCAACAACGCCTGACATTGTTTTATTGAAAAGAAACCTTGCTTTCGTGATGCAAATTGTCTTCCGCGCATTATCTTCATCACTTAAAATGAAACAATATAAATCATGAAAAAAACTTTACTCCTTTTTATTATTTTGGTATCGAATGTAAGCATGCTGCTGGCGCAGAATAGTGTAGTAGTAAGCGATTCTACGTACTTTGATTATACCAGTAAACTTGCGCAGCAGCCCGACTCGTGGACCCTACATATTTATAATTCCCGTTGTCTTGATTCGGTTTTACAAACAAACTTTCCAACCAGACCGAACGATAACCAGCAGTATATATACAGTTATAATGCTAACGGAACCTTTTATCAGGAGATCAATCAAGGCTACGACACTACAAACAAAACATTTGTAAATAGAAGCAGGGCAACTGATGCTTATAATGCTTCCAGCCAGATATCTACACAAACGGTTGAGAATTGGACCGGCAGTGGCTGGACGCCGGCTGGCTTGAGCACTTATTATTATAATGCCATAGGAAATGATACGCTTTATTTATACCAAACCTGGGATTCTGCACAACAGGTATATATAAATAGTAGCGAAACAGTAACTGCTTACGATACAAGTGGAAGACTTACTGAATATTTGCAACAAACATGGAACGCTAATTTAGGCATATGGCAACCTTTATATGGAAGTAACTTTGTTTTCGATGCGAATGGTTATCTGATTTTATCTTCTTATAGCGACTTAGATTTTTTTACCAATACCTATCAAAGCTATGATCAGCAGGGTTTCTATCGCAATAATCAAGGTTTGATTGACTCTTCGTATCAAATAACTAATGAATTCGATCAATTGGATTCAATAAGAACTTATTACTCCTATTACCCTTTATCATCTTCCACTATGCAGACAATAAATTATAATTATATTGGCGATACCATGTACACAGGTGGCTCTGTCAGCACCTATTTTTACGATACGATTGGCAATACTCGGATAGATAGCACCATTTCCAAAAATTTCGTTACCACATCAGATAGTACATATCCAGGTGGTTCCGTCAGCATTCTTTTTCATGATAGTACTGATTATGTAGTTACAGACAGTACGGTCTATAAAAGTTTTGCCGAAACTCCTGATAGTGCATCTATAACTAGCACAAATGTTTATCAAAACAAATATAATGAGTTCAATCAGGGGATTCAAGACATTTACAGTTAT
Organism: Ilyomonas sp.; assembly: GCA_964658445.1. Taxonomy (GTDB): domain Bacteria; phylum Bacteroidota; class Bacteroidia; order Chitinophagales; family Chitinophagaceae; genus Ilyomonas. The sequence goes on along the minus strand of CAZZZH010000162.1, from coordinate 2,195 downwards.
ACTGATTATTTACATAACTTTATAGACTTTAGAGAAGACGATTATCACTATTCCCTCTGCTCCTCCGCACTCCCCATAACGTTACTCAACTTCACTGTTTCGCAAAAGAATAAAGATGCCTTGCTGCAATGGCAAACAAGGAACGAAACCAATACCTCTTACTTTACCGTGCAGCGAAGTATAGATGGCGTTCATTTTACCAATATCGGCAAA
>CAZZZH010000162.1:0-1972 GCA_964658445.1 Ilyomonas sp. | reverse complement strand
CGGCGGGAAACAGTTCGGTTCAGAAAAACTATACCTATACTGATGCAAATATTACATCGCTACCTGCGCAGAAAATCTACTACCATTTGGCAGAGCAGGATAGAAACGGTTCGCTGACCTACAGCAAAACAGTAGAGTTGCAAATCAATGGTGGCAAGCTTTCCGTATTGATATCCCCTAATCCAGTGCAGAATACTATCGTTATTTATTCGCCGGTTTCTATTGCCAATGCTTTGATAAAAGTAACGGCAATGAACGGTATAGTTGTTTCTGCTTATCAAAAGAATTTGAGCGCCGGAGAAAAGGTACTGCTTGATGCGTCGCGCCTCGCAAAAGGAATTTACACAGTAACTGTACAAACGCAGAGTGATAAGCAAATGTTTAAGATTGTGAAGTAGTTTGACTTATTCGAACGCCAATCTATAATGAACAAAAAAGGATCGGTTGATATAGCATCGACCGATCCTTTTTTATTGAATTAACAAAGTAATCTACTCTACTTCACTGCTGCTATCGCAGCTGTATAGTTAGGTTCCTGACCAATTTCAGGCACTTGTTCTTCGTACACAATTTTACCCTGCGGGTCAACCACAATTACAGCGCGACTCAACAAACCACGCATTGGTCCGTCGGCGATTTCTACACCATATTTATTACCAAAATCGGTTCTGAAATCAGACAACATCGTTACATTGTTAATGCCTTCGGCACCGCAAAACTGCTTCTGCGCAAAAGGTAAATCTTTCGATATGCAAAGCACAGTTGCGTTCGGTAGGTTAGCTGCGTCTTCATTAAATTTCCGTACCGATTTTGAGCAAACACCGGTGTTTACGCTAGGGAAAATATTCATGATTACATACTTCCCTTTGTAGTCAGCCATGGTCTTGTCCGACAAATCAACGCCGGCGAGCGTAAAATCCTGGACTGATGTACCCACAGCGGGCAGTTTACCTACTGTATGAATGGGCGTGCCATGCATTGTAACGGTCGTACCATTTGTATTTCCCATGCCTGATGTTTTTTTTGTTGCAGATTCCGTTTGTGATGTGGAGGTTTGCGCAAGGCAACCTGTTGTGATAAATAAGCCGGTAAGTGCGGCGACAAAAAGTTTCGTAAGCATTGCGTTGTTGTTTCTGTTTTTCATATAAAATGAGATACGTATAAAAGATAAAGCCGAATGTAGCGAAAAAGCGGTTATTGATGTTTTATTAACGGTTTCCGTTGCTATTTGCTTTTGTCAGGCTCCTTTTGTTCGTTCTCTCCTTACTTCTTACCAATTCATTACACTACTCTGTTTAATAAAAAAGGCATAAGCAATATCTTTGCGGCTTATGAGCCGAAAAGGAAAAGTGCTGGTAGCGATGAGCGGCGGTATAGATAGTACCGTAGCCGCGCTGATGCTTCACAACGAAGGTTATGAAGTAGTAGGCATCACTATGAAAACATGGGACTACGCTACCAGCGGAGGCAGCAGCAGTAAAGAAACAGGCTGCTGCAATATTGATAGTTTTAACGACGCACGGCAGGCAGCTGTGCAAAATGGTTTTCCGCATTTTATATTAGACATCAGGGAAGAGTTTGGTGGTTTTGTGGTAGAAAATTTTATTGAAGAATATATAGCCGGTAGAACGCCGAACCCGTGTGTAATGTGCAACACGCACATTAAATGGCGCGCACTTTTAAAGCGTGCCGATGCACTGGACTGCGAATTCATTGCCACCGGACATTATGCCAATGTACACCAACACGATAACGGGCGATTTACCATCAGTAAAGGATCGGATGAAACAAAAGACCAGAGCTATGTATTGTGGGGCTTGCAGCAAGATCTATTAAGGCGAACCATTTTGCCGTTAGGCAAATACCGTAAGACAGAAATACGGCAAATGGCGTTGGATTTTGGCTATCCTGAACTGGCAAAGAAAAGCGAGAGCTATGATTCAAGAATTGTGTACAACCGAGAAAAGGATAC
>CAZZZH010000161.1:0-10590 GCA_964658445.1 Ilyomonas sp. | reverse complement strand
CTATTTTATAAAAAGAACTTCTGGCAAAGCGAAACGCCGGATGGCAGTGTGCGCGTTTCGATTGTTTCTGCAATATTAAACATTAGTTACTTGTCTTAAGTCCTCAGCAGCAATCTTTAATTACATTTTAAGGTCGCTTAAATTTTGCTTAAAGCAATGCATTTGGCATTAAAAAAAGCGGGCGAAATATTAAAAAAGTGCGGGTTTTAAACCTGCCCTTTGTGATGTGGGTAAAAGGGCAACATCATAAAAACAAAGAGGCTGGCTCAATACGAGCTAGCCTCTTTTGCAAAAAAGTATAGTAATAACCCTTACTGTAGCCGCTTCCACAAATGCAAGACCTGTATCACAAAAAGGGTTTTGTAATAACAACCTGTCAGGTAGTGGAGTAGCTGCTTCATCGCTTTATGGATTGATGGTGTAATTAACATTGTTGGTAATGTTGCTGACCTGCTGTGTCTGCTGCATAAAGCCTACCCCGTTCATCACTAAATTCTTACTGCCGTTTGCTGCCTGTATGCGCACTGCCGAAGTGCAGGAGTATAACTGTGTACTGTTCATGGTTACATTCTGCACAATACCCAGCCCGCCGTAATAGCCAAAAGTAAAAGCACTGCTGTTGCCGGACGAGCCTGCTGTGTTCAGCTTGCCGCCGGTGATAATGACATTGCTTAGCACCAGGTTGTTGCACGAGCCTAAATCGAGCGTACTGTTGTTGGCCGCCGTGCTGGTAACATCGGGGTACAAAATGTTCACATTGCTTGCATTCTGGTTGGTGACCGAGCCGGTAGAGATGGCAATGATGCCATTCTTCACCACAGGATGGTCTACCGTGTTGTTGCTGCCAAACAGCTCGTAGCCCGAGCGCTGGCTGCCCACGCCGCCGGTCATGGTGTTGTAGTAAAATTTAGCATTGGTAAAATAGCCGGAGATGCCGTTGTTGCCCTTGTTGGTATTGTCGGTAAAGTTGCCGTTGGAAACATAGACGCTGTCTACATTGGCGGCGGCGCTTTCTATGGCAAACTGGGTTGCCTCGTAGCCGTTGGTAACGGGCGACAACACCTGCACATTGTGGCTTGCCACCGACTGGAACTGGATGGCCGGCGAGCTGCTGTTTTGCTGTCCCCAGTGCTGCAGGTTGGGGTGGTCAATCACAATATTATCGACACCGCGGCACTCGATGGCGGTGCGCCCCGTGGCGGTAGACTTTATATTGGTCAGCCTGATGTTGCGGCATAGGGCGCCGGTTGCGCCTTTAATCTGTATGGCGCCATAGTCTTTGGCATTGTTCACCGTTACATTGTTAATGGTGATGTTGTAGCAGCCCTGGTCCATTTTAATGCATTCCAGTTGGCTGCCGGTAAGGTTGGCTGCCTGGTTGGCATCGAGTACGCCGCCTTGTATCAGTACATCGTGGGTACCCGAAGGGAAATATAGAAGCGCCTGCAGGGTGGCAACCGGGTTTAGCAACATGCGGAAGCTGCCCGTCATAATGATGGTGTCGTAAGAATGAACGGTAAGCTGGCCGGTAAGGTAAGTGCCGGTGGCAACCAGCGGGTTGGTGCTTTTGCCATCGATTAGCGACTGCAGCAGCGATGTGTTGTCGGTCGTGCCGCCTGGTATCAGCCCGAGGCTGTTGTGTGCCTTATTCTGGGTAGCCTGGGCAGTCAACAATTGCGAATTGTCGTCATAAAAGTCTTGCTTCTGGCTGCAGGAGGTAAGCAGTAAACCAATCAGTACAGGAACGATCATGAATGTTGCTTTTACAATTTTCTTCTCTTTACACAATAAAATAGCCATGGTGTTTGCAGTTTATAGTAATGTTTTGGTAAAAAGGCTCAGTTAGCCTTGTGCTTTGTTCAATTATTTGGATTTCGTTTGTATGAACGCAGTTCTGGAAAATGTGTTTTCCCAAACCGCTTAAAAAGACATTAAAGAGTTGAGAAGAAAATGCCCCGCTTCAGAAACGGATGTTTGATAAATGCGCCTGTAGTGAGAAATAGTTTCCATAGTCTTTGAAAATTTGCGCGGCAAGAACAAAAATGATGCGCAGAAAAGCGGGGAAACCAAAAAGTTGAAACGCTTAAACAATACGGTGGCTTTTTACCATTTTCTTAAAGAACAAGCGTTAGCCTTTTGTGAACAGTAGCTGCGCCGCCACTAGAGTGAGCGAAGGTGTAATGTCTCCAAACTTTTGTGGTAAGTTCGCGCTCAAACAACCGATATGATTCCTTCTTTTCTTGCTGATGTGTTTGCCGGGCAATCTTACGACAGCAATAACTTCTTCCTCATTGCGGGGCCTTGTGTGGTGGAAAGCGAAGAACTGGTGATGGAGATAGCAGAGAAAGTCTCCGGCATTTGCAAGAACCTTGGTATTCCTTATATTTTTAAAGCCAGCTACCGCAAAGCCAACCGCACCAGCGCTTCTTCTTTTACCGGCATTGGCGATAATCCTGCTTTAGCCATTGTGAACAAAGCCGGCAAGGCTTACGGCGTTCCCACCACCTCCGATATTCATGCCCACGACGAAGCTGCCGTGGCTGCGCAATACATAGACATCCTGCAGATACCTGCCTTTCTCTGCCGGCAAACCGACCTGCTGCTGGCTGCGGCGGATACCGGCAAGATTGTGAATGTAAAAAAAGGACAGTTTACCAGCGGCGAAGCCATGAAGTTTGCCGTAGATAAAATAAAGAAAGCCGGCAACGATAAAGTGATTCTTACCGAGCGCGGCAACAGCTTTGGCTACCAGGATTTAATTGTTGATTACCGCAACATTCCGCACATGCAAAAGCATGGTGTGCCGGTGGTGATGGACTGTACGCACAGCCTGCAGCAGCCCAACCAAACCAGCGGTGTAACGGGTGGCAACCCGCAGATGATTGGTACCATTGCCAAAGCTGCCATTGCCGTAGGCGCTGATGGTTTGTTTATAGAAACACACCCCAACCCGGCCTGCGCCCTGAGCGATGGCGCGAACATGCTGGACCTTTCTTTATTGGAAGGCTTGCTGGTGCAATTGGTAAAGCTGAGAAAGACAGTGGCGGAGATTGGGTAAGCGACAGGTGGTGAAATAAAAAACGCCGGTAAAGACATACCGGCGATATCAAAAGCAGCCATCATGCCTGATGACCTTTACACCCAAACTGACACTTCTGCAATATCAATCTATACAGTACATACGTTGCTGCAATGGTTGCCGTTGCTGTTTTAGAATTTAATTTTATCAATACCGGGTTGCATTTATTTTAGCCCGGAAATTAACGCTTACAATACCGATCATTTATCTTCGTTCTTAATCTTTCGTATGAGAAACCAATGGCTACTGCTTGTCATCGTGTGTAGTTGCATTTGCAGCCTGCAGGTTCATGCACAGTTTCGTGTTTATTCCAACGAGTTTTTAAATATCGGCGCGGGTGCCCGCGGCTTAGGCATGGGCAGCACGTCGGTGGCGTCGGCAGCCGATGCCAATGCAGGCTACTGGAACCCCGCAGGGCTTACCAACGTTACTGATCATCCTTCGCTTTCTGCTATGCACGCCGAGTATTTTTCGGGTATCGGCAAGTACGATTTTATTTCGGCAGCTTTCCCCATTGCCGGCGATAAGCCGCGCACACTGGGCATTTCAGCGTTGCGCTTCGGTGTAGATGATATACCCAACACGCTGTACCTGGTGCAGCCCGATGGAAGCCTTAACTATAATAATATCACTACCTTCTCCTCGGCCGATTATGCTTTCCTGCTGTCTTATGCGCAAAGCTTAATTGATGAAGAAGACCGCAAGCTATCGTTTGGCGGCAACGCGAAGATCATTTACCGCAAGGTTGGCTCGTTTGCCAACGCCATTGGTTTTGGCTTCGATGCAGGCATGATGTATCGTTCCGGCAACTGGCGGCTGGGTGTGGTGGCGCGCGACGTAACGACTACCTTCAACGCCTGGAAGTTTTCGTTCTCTGATGAAGAAAAGCAAGCCTTGTATCTTACCGATAACGATATACCCGTAAAGTCTACCGAGCTGACAGCGCCCCGCCTTGTGCTGGGCGGTGCCTACAATTTTGCTTTTAGCGATAAGTTTCACCTGCTGGCGGAAGCCAACCTGGACATGACGTTTGACGGAAAACGGAACACCGTAATCAGCGCCGACCCGGTGAGCATAGACCCGAAAGTAGGTCTGGAAGCGAACATCAACAGCGTAGTGTTTGTGCGGGCAGGCATTTCTAATTTTCAGCAGGCGCTGAAAGACGGCGATACGCTAAACCAAAAGAAAGTCTGGATATACCAGCCCAGCATTGGTGCCGGGTTTCATGTAGGGAATGTGACGATTGATTATGCTTTTACCAACCTGGCTAACCAGAGCAACCCGCTGTATACGCATGTGTTTTCTTTAAAAGTAGACCTGATAAAGAAGGAAGATCGCTGAGACGGTGAGAAGAAAGGGTTTTTCGAAGCAAAAAGAAACTGCGTAAAAAGCGAACCGGCTGGGTAACATGAAACTCTGCGCCGACAGGCGTGATGATAACTGCACAAGATCTCTTGGAAATGGCTGCTTATTAAACGAATTGTGATGAAGAAATGTTTACTCTTATTCTCTCTGCTGTATTGTATGGCTGCCAGTGCGCAGTACAACAACGAGTGGATAGATTTTTCTAAAACTTACTACAAATGCAAAGTAGGGCAAACCGGCTTGTGCCGCATTAGTGTGGATGCCTTAACGGGCGCGGGTTTGAGCAATGTGCCTGCCGAGCAATTTCAAATGTGGCGTAATGGAAAACAAGTGGCCATTTACACCAGTACAGCAACGGGCACCCTGCCAGCGGGCGGCTATATAGAATGGTATGGCGAAACTAACGACGGCTTGCTGGACGATAAACTGTATAAAAACCCGGCAGATCATTTAAACAAAACCTACAGCCTCAGCAGCGATACCTCGGTTTATTTTCTTACGGTAAACAACAGTGGCAGCAACCTGCGCTATACCGATGAAGTGAATGATGTGCAGAACAATACGCTGCCTGCTGAGTCTTATTTTTTATACACCCATGCTTCCGATTTTAAAGAGACCATCAACCGGGGAAAGGGATTGTACTACGGGCAAACTATTTACTCTTCTACATATGATCTTGGCGAATTTTGGAGCTCTTATAACATACCCGACAATACCTCGCGAACAGATACGATGAACAATCTGAATGTGGCGGCTTCTGGGCCGGCGGCTACGCTGTCGGTATCGGCTGCGGGCAACTCTTCCGGTGGCAACAACCGGAAGCTGGTGGTAAGCCTGAATAATGTTTCTTATATCAACCAGTCGTTACCCGCCTATAACAGCGGTTTGTTTACGGCGGGCAGCATTCCGCTGTCTGCCCTGGCTTCCAACACAGCCAGTATCGTTATTGCAAACCAGAGCAGCGATAACAATGCGTTTGATTACCTGGTGGCAGGTACGGTTCATCTTACCTATCCGCACTCGTTTAACTTTGGTGGTGCGAAAACATTTGCATTCACGCTACCGGCTTCTGTAAACGGAAACTATGTAGAGATTACCAATTTTACGGCTAATGGCAGCACTCCAGTTCTGTACGATCTTACCAACGGAAAAAGATATACAGCCAACACCACAACTTCCGGCATTTTGAAATTTAGGTTAACCGGCAGCAGCTTCGATCGTGCGTTGGTATTGGTAAGTGAAGATGCCTCGAACATTACCCAACTTTCCTCGCTTACCAAAAGAAACTTTATCGACTATAGCCAGGCGACCAACCAGGGAAATTATCTTATTATCAGCAACGCTATCCTGTTTGCCGGCAGTACGAACGGCGATAATACAAGTAACCCGGTGGAACAATACCGGCAATACCGCAGCAGCACCGCAGGCGGAGGTTACGCTGCAAAGACATATGATGCCGATGAGCTGGTGGACCAATTTGCTTTTGGTATTAAAAAACATCCGCTGGGCATTAAAAACTTTTTGCAATACACGCGGGATGTATTCAGCATAAAACCTAAGTTCGTTTTCCTTATCGGCAGGGGCACTACTTACGACAGCTACCGCTACAACCAGGCATCGCCGTATGCCGATCAGCTAAACCTTGTGCCGACCTTTGGATGGCCGGCTTCCGATGTGATCTTAGCCTCTAACACGCTTGACCCGGTGGCGGCTACACCCATTGGCAGGCTGCCGGCGATACGGGGCAGCGAGGTGAAAGATTACCTGCAAAAGATACAGGAGTACGAACAACAGCAAGCCAACACCACGCAAACAATAGACAATAAAGCCTGGATGAAGACCGTAGTAAATGTAAGCGGCGCCAACACTACTTTGGAAGAATCAGAACTGACGGGCTACCTGAACAAGTATGGCTTTATTTTAAAGGACACTTTGTTTGGCGGCGACATTCATAACTTTAATAAAACCACGAGCGGAGAAGCTACCCCCATTACCGATGCCGAGCTGACGCAGTTGTTCAACAGTGGTATCAGCATCATTAATTATTTCGGGCATTCTTCTTCCACCACCTTAAACTATAACCTGAACGATCCGAGCGCTTATGATAACCTGGATAAATACCCTTTCTTCGTAGCCAGCGGCTGCGATGCCGGTGATTGTTTTGAATACGACACCACGCGTTTTACCGTATTGGGCTCTATTGCAGAAAAATATGTGCTGGCGCCGGAACGCGGTTCTATTGCCCTGCTGGGCAGCAGCAGCTTTGGCGTAGGCAACTGGATTGATTATTATAATACCGGCTTTTATAAAACATTTTCTACTACAGGCTATAACCAAACTGTGAGCGTAAGTATGGCCGCCGGTACCAGTAACCTGCTTGCACAAAGAACCTTCAGCGACTTCGACTCTACCACTAAATATATTCATGCCGAGCAAACCGTGCTGCAGGGCGACCCCGCTTTAAAGATCAATGCGTTTGCGAAGCCTGATTTTACAATAGAAGAGCCGGGAATTGTTATTAACCCAACGGTGGTATCGGTAGCTAATAAAACCTTTACTGTAAAAGCGTATTTCTACAATATTGGTAAAGCCACCGGAGATTCGGTTTCGATAAGTATTAAGCGGCAATACCCCGACGGCACCACAGAAACGGTTGTGTCGGAAAGGATACGTGCGGTTCGGTATATCGATTCTGTGTCGCTGGATTTACCGGTAGTGGCTTCGCGCGACAAAGGGCAGAATAAAATTATTGTAAGCATCGATGATGATAACCGCTACGATGAATTGAGTGAGCTAAACAACACCGCCACCAAAACGTTTTTGATTTATGAAGATGTGGTGACGCCTATCTATCCCTACAATTATTCGATCATAAATAAAACGGCTATTCGCCTCGCAGCCTCTACCGCCGACCCTACTTTGCCATCGCGGCAATACACGATGGAAATAGATACCACAGCTTTATTCAATTCCTCTTTTAAGTCAACAAAAACTATAACCTCGCTGGGCGGCTTGGTAGAGTTCGATCCGGGCATTTCGTTTACCGATAGCACCGTGTATTACTGGCGTGTAGCGCCGGTGCCTTTGCCCGCCGGCGATTTGTATCGCTGGAGTGCTGCGTCGTTTGTTTACATCGCCAATTCTTCTTTTGGTTACAATCAATCGCATTTATACCAGCATTTGTCTTCAACAACCGATCGCATTTATATTGACAGCACCAGCCGTTTGTGGAACTACATTGACCGGCAGTCGGCACTGCAGGTTACCAATTCTATCTTCCCGGTAAGCGGCACGCAGGATGCCGATTTTGAAGTGCGCATCAATGAAAATATTGTTACCGAAAGCGCCTGCCTGGGTCACTCAGTAATCTATAATGTGTTTGACCCCATCACACTGCAGCCACTCATCAACCAGGCAGTTCCTTCTTATACCGATGCAGGCGGAAGCCATGGCGGCTTTATGGGCAGTGCCAATGCATGCGAAGCCCCGCCAACTGTTCATGCAGGTTCGAAATACAATTTCGAATTCAGCTATCTCGATACCACCAACCGCCGCAAAATGCGCGACTTTATGGACTGGATTCCTGCGGGCGATATTGTAACCGCGCGCATTATTTTTGACCAGCCTTATAATGATAATCCCTTAGCTCCCGATTATAAAAATGACCAGCAGGTATATGGTATCGGCAATAGCTGGTACGACCGGCTGGTATCTTCCGGCTTCACGCACATTGATTCGTTTTCTTACCCGAGAACTTGGATTTTTATTTACCAGAAAAATACGCCTTTATTTGAAGCTACGCAGGTATTCAGCGCCGGCTTAAGCGATAAAATTGTGGTGAACCGCGACATTCTTTCGCCGGATAGTTTAGGCTTTATTACATCGCCGGTCTGGGGCCCGGCAAAAGCCTGGAAATCGGTACAATGGAAAGGCAGAACTTTGGATGCCTCTGCCGGTGACAAAGCTTCTGTAGATGTAATTGGCGTAACGGCAAACGGCACGAAACAAACGCTTTATACTCTGTCTTCCTCGCAGCAGAATTTCGATATTAGCACGGTGGATGTAAAGCAATATCCATCTCTTCAATTGCAGATGCGCAATGCAGACAGCATTCACAACACACCTTATCAATTGCAGTACTGGCGCGTATTGTACGACCCGGTTCCCGAAGGTGCACTAAGCGCCAACGTAGCTTATGTATATAAAGACTCTTTAGCAGTAGGAGAGATAGTGAACGGAAAAATCGGCTTTAAAAATGTAAGCGATGTGGCTTTTGCCGATAGCATTAAAGTGAATGCCGTTGTGTATAACAAGAGCAATGTACCGACCGTGATTGCTGTAAATCCTAACCCGCTGAAAAAGCTTGCACCGGGCGATACCACTACAATTAATTTTACCATTAATTCAAAAGATTATAGTGGTACCAACACGTTTTATTTAGACGTAAACCCGGACAGCGCACAGCCTGAACAAACACACATCAATAACTTTTTATACAAAGGCCTCACGGTAAGCACCGATATCTACAACCCGCTGCTCGATGTAACGTTTGATGGCGTGCATATTTTGAACAATGATATTGTTTCTGCCAAGCCTTACATCACGGTAAAGCTGACCGATGAGTCGAAGTATTTGTTATTGAACGATACATCATTGATTGCGGTGCAGCTTTTATACCCTGATGGCTCGCTGCACAAGTACAATTTCAATAGCGATACACTTCGGTTCACACCGGCAACTGCGGGTGCTAATAACGTGGCAACGGTTGAGTTTCTGCCTTATCTTCCCATTGACGGAGATTATAAATTGCTGGTAAGCGGCAAAGACAGAACCGGCAATAACGCTGGCAATACACAATACAGCGTGAGCTTCCAGGTGATTAATAAACCGATGATCTCAGACCTGTTCAACTATCCCAATCCGTTCACTACTTCAACAGCTTTTGTGTTTACGGTAACGGGCAGCCAGGTGCCGCAAAACCTGCGTATACAGATACTAACCATCACAGGTAAGATTGTAAAAGAAATTACCAAAGAAGAGCTGAGTGATATTCACATCGGGCGAAACATCACGGCGTACAAATGGGATGGCACCGACCAGTACGGGCAAAAGCTCGGCAATGGTGTTTATCTCTACCGAGTCATTACCAATCTGGACGGCAAATCGCTCGATCATTTTACCATCAAAGATGTGAACGGCAATACCGTAAATACTTCGCAGTATTTTAATAAGGGATATGGAAAGATGTACTTAATGCGGTAGCCAGAACCTAAATTTTTGTGCGAACGCAACTACGTTTGTAAACAAAGCAAGTAAAAGAAAAGGGGCTGTATCCATTTGATACAGCCCCTTTTCTTTTTAATATTATTACCAATTTATTCTAGCTAATAATTCATATCAAATCTTAGGAACATTTCCTCTTTTAAAAACAAGCTTTCCCTTTCTGAAACAAAAGCAGAGAACAGCTAGCGCTAAACCGTTCATTTCCAACTCATTTCCTTTTGGCACTTGGCTTGGCTGAATAGACTGTCCTTTTTCATGTGATTCTTTTTTGTTTTATACCTAAGAACCGCAACTAAAATTACTACTGCTTAACTGTAAAGCCTGTCTTTTTTAAGACGGGCTTTTTGTTGGTAATGGTTGATAGCTACTGATAATGGGTACTAAATGAGGATTGAATAACTATCACCAACACCCTTAGCTTACATTAGCGCGATATCCAGTACCTGCTGCATGGTTTTTACGTAATGAAAATTAACGCCCTTAATAAACTCGCTGTCTATTTCATTCACGTCTTTTTCGTTCAGGTAGCACATCACTATGTCTTTAATGCCGGCACGCTTGGCAGCCAATACTTTTTCCTTAATGCCACCAACAGGAAGCACCTGACCGCGCAGTGTAATCTCGCCGGTCATGGCTAAGTACGACTTTATTTTTTTGCCGGTAAAAGCAGAAGCCAGGGAAGTAAGCATGGTGATGCCTGCGCTGGGTCCGTCTTTCGGTGTGGCACCTTCTGGTATATGAACGTGGATATTTTTAGTGTTAAATGCTTCGCCATTGATGTTATACTTTTTTGCATTCGTCTGCAGATAGGTATAAGCTGTGGTAGCACTTTCCTTCATTACATTACCCAAATTACCAGTCAG
>CAZZZH010000160.1:0-10594 GCA_964658445.1 Ilyomonas sp. | reverse complement strand
CCGATCTAACACAAAAGAGAACACCGGAAGAGGCAACAACCGGCAAAAACACTCTATATTTTGCTCTTTCTTCTCACCGCATAGCTTCCCGTTAGGGCGGCCATGCCCGAAACCAGACCGCCAATAAGTGCTGTGGTAAAAAGCAGCGCAGTGCCCGAACCGCCAAAAGGCAGCAGCAGCGCCACTTTGCCCGATAAAATATGATGATTGGCCGCATCTAACCACGCTGCCTGTACAGCCCACAATAAAGCAATGGCGATAAAACCCGTAAGAAAGGATTTGCCGGGCGATTGCTTCATAATAACGGCAACTACAAATGTGGTCAATGCAAAACTCCACCAGCCAAAATAGAGAGGGAACGCAAAGCCAAGCAAAGCAGTAATGAGCAGGGCAACTATAAATTTCATACCGTACAATTAATTGTTTTGAAACGTTATTTTTCCTTTGTTGCGGGTGCCGGCAAAATCTTCTTTGTGCAGCAGTTGCAGTTTATAATACTGCCCGGCAATCCAGGTATCGGCTGCATTATCGTAATACGGGCTGCCCGGGTTACCGCTTTGTCCGCCGGGATACACACCATAAGCGTTGATGCTGTCTGTCAGTTCTACAATCATGCGCCAGCTCGGTCCGTGCGCGTTTTCTTTTGTATAAGCATTAATCACGTGCAATCCGCCGCCGGCATATACATCGGTGCGGCTAAAAGCCGGTATTTTTAATAAATGAAAAAACCCACCCATACGGAACTTTCCCCATTCCAGTGTGTTCTTTTTCTGTGCTGCCAGCCATAAGGGTTCTGCCTTGTGAAATGCTTTTGCCACTCTATCCGCCACCGTTTCTTTTTCCGGTGTGGTAATGTCGTCCGCAAATTCATAAGCCGTATCTTTCAGCAAAGCTTCCAGCAGGGTGCTTTCGTTCAGCGTTGGCATGGGCAGCTTGCTTTGCGCGAATTCATCTCCGTAAATGCATACCTCTAAGCTATCCCACCACGTCGTAAAAATCGTTGGTCCGGCTTCGCCCGCTTCATTACGAAGGTTCCAGTTTTTTAGGGTATCCACAAAGCGTTGCTCTTCATCGTTCAGCGTGGTTTGCTTTATATATTTAAGCAAAATAGGCATCGCCATTTCTGCAAACACATTGTAGTTGTTGGTCTGTAAGGCCTTCATCGAATCGGTAGTGATATTACTCATGCTACGCAATTGTCTGTTGATAAAATACCCTCGGTACATCTCAAGGTTTCCACCGGTGTAGTATGGGTAAGAAGTATCGTAAGCATACTGGTTGGCGCTGCTTACAAAGCCACGCGGTGGGTTATGCAATACTACGTTTTCACTATCGGGGATAATGCCTGCCCATTTATATTTATCGTCGTTACCTTCCATCACAAACATTCCTTGCCCCTTCCATTTTGCAGGAAACGCACCTTGCTGCCGGATAGCGATATCACCATCTTTACAGGCGAATACAAAATTCTGTCCCGGGCATTGGTAGCCATTGGTCGCAGCTACATAATCAGTATAGTTCTTTGCTTTATCCAGCAGTAAAAATGTCTTGGCATCGTTGCTTCCCGCATGTGCCGTCCAGTGCATGGCATAGGCTTTATTATCGTGCAGCTTATCGCCATAGTGGGCATCGTAGGTTACGGGTCCCCACACCGTCATGGCTATATTTTCCACATCGTCCGGCTTGTTTTTTATATGAATCACTTCCTTCCGGAACGTAGTGGGTTGCCAGCCGCCATTGTACCAGTATTCGCTCATCGAAGTGTCTTTAAACTTCACTTCGTAGTAGTCCTTTACGTCGCGCGAAGCATTGGTAACACCCCAGGCACAGTTATCGTTAAACCCTATCACAACGCCCGGTGCACCCGGCAGACTGGCGCCATACACATTGCCATCGGGCGTGCTCATTTGTATCTCGAACCAAAGCGCGGGCAGGTTTAAGCCAAGGTGCGGATCGTTGCACAAAATAGGTCGTCCACTTGCCGTTTTATTGCCGCTTACCGCCCAGTTGTTGCTGCCATTATTTTTGTTAGGTAAATATTTTTTATCCGGCCGGCTAAAGGTGTCTTTCTTAAAATCAAAATACGCGGAATCTACGCCGGCCGGAGCTTTCACGGTATAAGCAGGCTTTACAAAAGCAGTACCTTTTGGTATGATCGGGTCTAACGAATCCTGTCCGTACGGGAACAATTTCTCCCATTGTTTGCGGGTAAAAAATTCTCTTGCGTTGGTCATTTCAAAATCCTGCTCATACCCTGTAAGATCGTAAGCCATGTATTTTAAGAACAGCGCTGTCTTTAGGTTAGTCCAGGGTTCCGGCTTGTAGTTGAGTATCTTGTATTCGATGGGGTAATCGCTTTCAGCAAGGCTTTTAATGTAGCTGTTTACGCCCGCGGTATAAGCATCCAGTGCCGTTTTGGTAGCTGTGTCGGCTTCCATCGTTACCAGGCTGTTTTCGGCGGCATACACCATACCAATGCGACGGAAATATTTATCAACTTTTAAAAAATTTGTTCCCGATGAAGAATCACCCATAATTTCACAAAGCCTGCCGGATGCCGCATAGGTTTGAAATTCCATCTGCCACAACCGGAACTTTGCATGGAGATAGCCTTCGGCAAAAAAGGCGTCGGCTGCATTGTCGGCAAATACATGCGGCACCATGCGGTCGTCCAGGAACACTTCTGTTTTGCCTTGTAAACCATTAGCTGTAATGTTGATATTGATAGCCTGGTTAACAGGCTCGGCATTCTGCCAGAACCCTTTGGAAGGCGACAAAAACAAACCCATCGGTGGCGTTTTTTTGCCACCCGCCGGCAGTTGAACATCCAGCACAACAATGAGTGCAATTGTGATAATGGCAGAGATGATGAAAGGAACAACTCTCATTACAGTTTCAATTAATGCGGGAAAGTAAAATAAATTTTTAACACAGGTAAGTGCAGAGTTCTCCTCTTTACGATCACGACGGTTTTTCATTTGTCGCATTGCGCTCCGGCAAATACTTTTACCCACTTAATTGTTCTCAATCAATGCAGGAAGTTCATCCTACAGCCGGGCAACCGTTTACCAGCCGTTCACCCTTGCGCTACCCGGGTGGTAAAACGCGTGGGCTGGTGCATATCATCCAATATTTTCCGAAAGGTATCACCGAGATGATGTCGCCTTTCTTTGGCGGCGGCTCAGTAGAATTGTTTATGGCTTCGCGAAGCGTGAAAGTGAAAGGTTATGATGTGTTTACCTCACTGGTCGAGTTCTGGCAATGCTTGCAGCAATCGCCACTTGCATTGGCGGAGGAGATAGAAAAATATTATCCGCTGTCAAAAGACAACTTCTATCGCCTGCAAACGGTGCAAAGAGAATTTGCAACACCAATAGAACGCGCTGCGGTGTATTATGTGCTAAACCGTTCTTCATTTTCGGGTGCTACTTTGTCGGGTGGTATGTCGCCGCAGCATCCTCGGTTTACGCCTTCTGCCATCGAGCGAATCCGCACATTTTACAACCCCGGATTCTCTATAGAGCAGGCTTCCTTTGAGCAATCGCTTTCGCAAAACAAGGATGATCTGTTTTGTTATTTAGACCCGCCTTATCTTATAAAAAGTTCTTTATACGGCAAGAAAGGAAACGCCCACAAAGACTTCGATCACGAAGCGCTGGCAGCCATCATTACCCAAAGAAAAAACTGGGTTTTATCTTATAACAATTGCGAAGAAATCAGGTTTCTGTATAAAGGTTTTCGCATCGTTATGCCCGAATGGAAATACGGAATGTCCAGCGATAAAGCCTCGAAAGAAGTGTTGATAATAAGTGACGATTTGTAAAGTGTTAGATAGCCGGCTTCGTTTTTAAACTATTGTTTTTTTTCTCTAAAAAGATTTCTGCCATCATGCATCTCACGCTGCCGCCGCCAACCGTTTCGATTGTCGAAATATTTACGGGAAGCAAGTTTGTATAAATTGACAGTTGCTGCTTCTGCTCATCGCTTAACGATTGAAAAGCAGACTGGCTGAGTATCGTGTACAGCTTGCCATCTTCACTCTCTACCTGCAGCATATTGCCGGCATAACGGTGTACCTGCTGCATCGTAATATCAACAATGTTATGTCTCGTTTCCGTAAGTGATTCTATCACCTTGTTTCGCTCAGCTTCATCGCGGATAGACGATAAACAAATCACCGCATATCCTTCACCAATGTGCATAATTACATTGGTGTGATAAACATCGGTTCTGTTATCATCTTTAGAAGAAAAGGTTACAGATTTGTATCCATGCGCATCGCAAAACTGCTGCAGCAGCGCTGCATTTGTTCTGGGAGAAAGACAGGCGTAAATGATCTTGTTTTCATGGTCAATAATCATACTACCAGTACCTTCAAGATAGAGATTGTCGGCATCGTAAGTCGTCCAGTCCTCTGTGTTGGTAACCATGAACCGGTCTTTTAATATCTGTACCAGGTCGCTTCTTACTTCAATGCGACGGTTGGCGGCAAACATTGGGAAGATAGCTATTGTTCCATCGTTCAGTGTGCAGAACCAATTGTTGGGAAATACGGCATCCGGCTTGGGTGGCAGCGGCGTGTCTTCTATTATCAATACCTCTATCTTGTGCGAGCGAAGCCGATCTGCAAATGCATCAAACTCTTTCACTGCCTCGCTTTGCACTTGCTGGCTACTTAATGACACATTGCCCTGAAACACGTTGCTGGCCGAAGTTTCAGCGTTGTACCCAAACGATGCCGGGCGAATCATCAATATGGTTTTTGCTGTTTGTTTCATACTTATTACAGAGGTTTTCTAAGTAGGGGAAGGCTCATGCAGTGTGCGCCACCGCGGGCACGCGACAGCTCATTGCTGGGTAAAATGATAATGGTGTTTTTAATATTGTCTGGTGTTAGTTCTTTGCTTTCAAACATGCGAAACAAGTCGCTAGTTTTGATAACTGTAAAGCCATTTTCTCTAAAAGCATTTAGTGTTTCTTCATTGCGGTCGTAGGCTATAGCAACGCCATCTTTTAGGGCAAGTAAATTACAAGAATCTGTCCATTGCTCGCGCTCATCGTACGGAAAAATATTATTGCCGCTGTAGATGATCTTTACTTCATTCTCAAGCACGCCAAAGTCTTTAATGCTGATGTTGCGAAGCAGGTCTTCCAATCCTTTAAACACTACATCTTGCCGGTAATCGGCAGCCGGATTGTAGGCTTCATTCTTGGCTTTATAAAAACGAAAAATTTCAACGCCTTCAAAGGTTTCATCGCTGTAAGCCATATCGCTGTAATACGAAAATTTACGCTGGTTTCGCTCGTGTATCAGCTCTTCGCTGAAGCGACCGAAGAGAACCCATACATCCTTGCGCACGTGTGTAAACACTGTATCGATGTGCATGATGGCGCGCTGGCTGGGGATTTTAACTACTGATATTTTTTCAATACCGGTATTACGTTTCAATACGGCATGAATGATTTTATTGATGGCGCTCACCGTAGTTCTTTCACTACATCCTACCAATAGATGATTGGGTGCAATCATCATAATATCGCCACCTTCAAGAGAGGTCTTGCGTTCGTGTTGATGCACTTCGTCAAGCAGGAAAAAATCACTCGATTCATTGATCTCGATCACATGGTCATGCTGCTCTGTCAGCAGCTCATGAAAGACGATGTACCGCATGAGCAGCGACTCTCTTTCGCGCGCTTCAGTAGCGGCTTTGCTAAGTAAAATATGGTCGTTGATAACAATGCTGATATCCCTGGTAAAAATGAGGTTAGGCAGTGGCTGAAAAATAAATTGCACACCACGCTTTCGGCTTTCGGGCAGAGTACCGGTAATTAATAATTTGGCAAGCTGATGTACGTTGGTGATGTTGCACATCTCTTTTTCTACGGCATAGCTACAGCCTTCGGTGGCGCAGACTGCGGCTATAATTTTATCGCGCAGATGAGAATTCTTCAACACTTTTGCAAGCAAAAATTCTACGTCCAATACTTTATCGCTGTTGAAGTAAGCAGTATGACCCGGCTTGAAACAATCGAGCTGTTCATCGCCGCTCTGAAGGGTAGAACAGGCATTGATCTCTTCTATTTTAGCCGGGTCTAAAAAGTATAAGAGAAGCTTTACATAATCGTTATATTCTTTGCGCATTTGTTTTAAATACACAGTATCATCGTAGAGCCAGTCTTTAAATTTACTGGGAACGATCTTGCCGATGCCACCATCGGGGCTGTGTATAATGATGCGCTGCAGCGTACCGATTTCCGAACTAACGCCGATTGTATTCTCTAAAACCATGAAAACAATTGTGGTTGCAAAAGAAGTGAAAATTTATTACCTGTTTGTTTGATGATGAAATTACAACCGGAAGAAGCAGACTTTTACAAAGCTGCTGTGCTGCATTAAACATACATAGCAGACGAGGTGTACAAGTATTCTTCTTTTTCTTTACATAAAAGAAAAGAACAACAAATCTATGATTGCAACAATGGTCAATCGGAGTGCTTCAGTTTGTTTCAAAAAATCTTTTTTTTATTTTGTATTGATTTCGGTTTAAGTAAAGAGATAAGATGATAATGCTTGTGTTTGTAAAGTAAATGAACGCTTGGTATGAATTGTGAACTATGTGTTGTAAACATCATTTATGAGCACATCGGAAGAAAGGATTGCACTGGAAAATAGTAACACTATTGACGTTTATACGCAGGAAAACATCAACCATTATTACCACAATAAAAGTCATATAGAAAACCGTCTGCGGCAATTGGAAGCGGAAACGAGTATTGAGCAAATTTTTGCTTTATACGATGCTGCGAGTGTAAGTGCCGGTGTGTTGCTAAACATCATTACGCGAAAGAAAAAATGGTTGTTGCTGCCTTTGCTGGTAACCGTTGCCCAATCGGTTCAGGCAATAAAAGGCTTTCGGTTTGGTACGGCTTTGCTGCGCCAAAACGGCTTTAGAACCCGCGCCGACATTGACAAAGAAAAATATGCACTGAAAGCATTGCGTGGCGATTTTCATTATGAAATAGAAGTGCCGAACGCCGTCTGGGATGCAGTAAATAAGTAAAATCGATTAGCCGGAAGCTGAAGAGAGATTGATTGAAAATCAATAACGGGAGTTCCATATAAATCTTGTCTTCCTTACATTGACTCGAAACCAGTTGCTGATCGCTGTTCAGTATTTATGATCCGGCTTTACCATAGCAGGATAAGCTTTTTGGAAAGCTACAATTTCGGGAATGCTGACATGCTGTACATAACCACCCGTTGGATTATTTTCGATATAGTTTTGATGATAGTTTTCGGCTTCCCAAAACTTAGTAAACGGCATTACCTGCGCGGCTATCGGTTCCTTGTATTTGGGCTGAATGGCTTTGATATAATCTTCTATTTCGGCCTTCTCTTTATTATTTCTGTAAAAAGCGATGGAACGGTACTGCGTGCCTTCATCAGGTCCCTGCCCATTCACTTGCGTGGGGTCTTGCCCTGCAAAATAAACTTTGAGTAGATCGGGGAAAGAAATCTGGGTTGAATCATAATACACATTCACAGTTTCAGCATGGCCGGTATTGCCGGTTTCCACCATTTCGTAAGACGGATTTTTTGCTGTTCCACCAGCATAGCCGGATACCGCTTCCTTTACACCTTTAATACTTTCAAACAAAGCTTCCTCGTGCCAGAAGCAACCCGCCGCAAACGTAGCCACACTATATTTGGAAAGGTCTTTTGAAGATAGATGAGATACGTTGGCAGGAACTTTATTTTGCCCGCAGGCAATAGTGGTAAGCATCAAAGAAACGGATACAAAAAATAAGATACACTGTGTCTTCATACTGTGCTGAATTGAGCCTGTAAAATTACGAAAACACTTGTCAGAGGGATGTTAAGGAAAAGCACCAATTGTATCACAAAAGTGGCGGCATGTATCTTGTTTTGTCAAACCATATTTATGAAAAATATACTTCTCTTATTAGTCTGTGTATCGCTTTGGTTTACTAATTGTCAATCGCAGCCACACAAAGGTTTAGCTTCTGTTTATGTTTATAAAAATGGCTCGCCGGACGGCATCGGCAAATGGTATATGGGAAGAGAGATTGCCGACGTAATGGGCGCATCAGGCGCTGCATGGTTGGAACGCGACGAGCGACAAAAAGAAGAAAACACAGAACTTGCCATACAGAATATGAGGTTAACACCAAACGAAGTGGTAGCAGATATTGGAGCGGGCTCAGGTTATTATACCTTTCGAATGGCTAAATTAGTGCCGCAGGGAAAAGTATATGCCGTAGACATTCAAGATGAAATGCTGACCTTATTAAACAATAAAAAGCAAGAGCTGAAGGCAAACAATGTAGAAGTAGTAAAAAGCAGTGACAGCAGTTGCAACCTTCCCGATGGCTCTGTTGATTTAGCTATTTTAGTAGATGTATATCACGAACTGGCCTACCCTCACGAGATGTTGCAATCGCTACGCAAAGCATTGAAGAAAGATGGTAAATTATTACTGATCGAATACCGCGGTGAAGATGCATCAGTGCCAATAAAAGCTTTACACAAAACCACTGTAGTACAGGACAACAAAGAGCTGTCAGCAAATGGCTTTGTGCTTGTGTACGATGGCGAATTCCTGCCGATTCAACACTTTTTAGAATATGGAAAACGGTAAATAAACCGAATCTAATTTACTTCCAGCTCATCTTTCGTCGGCAGCTTTGGAAACGGTGCATGTGGCTCGGTTTGGTACCAATATGCCACCGAGGCAATATCATCTTTCAATGGCAGATATCGGCCGCCACTTCGCCAGCCCAAAGCCTGTATAGTCACTTTTAAATTTTTATCGAAACGAATGGGGTCGGTAATGTGCCAGCGATACAAACCGAAACGCTGCTGCGAGCTGTAATGTCCATCACCGCGAATGACTTGCGGCAAACCACTGTAAGGGCTGCAAAACTCAGTATAGTCGCTGGTTTCAACGCCGGCGGCGTTTTTCTTTTGTGTATCAAAATCATACGAGCCACAGAAATAATCTTCCGTTCCTGTGCCACAAATGGTTGGAAATTTTGTGTCGCCATCCATAAAAAACTTGATCTCGCCTTCGCCCCACCATCCATTGCTGTTTGCACCGTATGCGAGGTAGGTGCCCACATATTGTCCCTTCCCTTGAAGACTATCTACAATTACATAATCGGTTTTACAAGGCAATGGATTTACTCTTCTGAACTGTGCATGAAAATAAGCGGCATCATCCGGTACCGTTGTTAAGGTGTAATCAACTTGATAATACAACACCATGTCTTCATCATCTATATTTTCCATGGTGATGCGGCAATGTTTGCGAAATGGCATCGTCCAGTAACAATTAAACGCACTGCCAGGATTGACGGCTACTGCCAGCGATTGCAAGGGCGAATACTTCATCCAGCCCATACAAAAAAAATCGCCGACCGGGCATTCAACCGACGGTTCTTTTTCATCATCCCAATACATGCGTATGATAGAGAAACGCCAATTGCCGGTGGGCGTCATCCAGATATGCTGTATGGCGCCCGAGCCGTCAATATCAGCGATGGTAAACGTGGTTTTCTTTTTAATTACCACACTCGGGCTTACCTTCCAGGTTTGACCCAATTCGCGCGATGCGCTGGCGCCAGTACCTGTTGTCGCTGCACCGCCTTTGCCTTTTTCTCCCCCAAAATTTTCGGGTGAAATCGAACGGCTTTTGGCATTGCTAAGACGGTAAAGGCTGCCCAGCGTATTGTCTACACCGTTGAAAGGCAGTTGGGCAAAAGCAGGAGTTAGGAAAAGAAGGCAGATAATAACAAGCCATGCTGTTTTCATAATTAGAGCAATTGAAGTAAAACAAATATACGGCTGTAGGAAATGAACCGAGAACGGTGAAGAAGGAGAGTAAGAATTGTCAACTGAAACGAATGCAGATTAACAAGGGGAAGGCTTTTCTATTAATTAAAATTTAAGCTGTTTTAAGCTCATATTAATTGCTCACCCGTTTTTCTTACATCACATTTGTGAAGTCAATGTATAATCGTCCGGAATCCAAAATATATTCATTCCAATATCAATCAATCGCGCCGGGAAGTCGGTAACACCAGACGCTGGCAATGCTAAAGAAGAAGTGTTGTTTGTTTTATTACACCAAAACAAAAAGAGCCGGTCTTACTGTTGATAAGACCGGCTCTTTTACTGCAATTATCTAAAACAAGTTTATTGGCTTACGGCTGGCTTCGGGTTTTTGAAAATCGCATACACTTCTATCATCAACCCCGCCAAGATTAAAATGGGTGCAATAGTGATGCGCGTAGTGCTGTAAACAACGTTGTAATCGAACGTATTGGGGTTCGTATTTTTTCCGCCCATCATCAGCAACATTCCAAGAATAACGACGGCGGCACCGATACCCATCCACACATAATTGTCTTTCGTGAACAACGACGAGAGTGGCTGTTTTACCAGTAAGGTTTTCTTGTTTGTGTTCGGAACCGGTGCACCTGTCGTCGATTTTACGGCAGGCGATGTTGCCGGTGTGCCCGGTGTTGCTTTTGTTGGTTGGTAATATCTTTTTGGTTGTGCCATAATAATATA
>CAZZZH010000159.1:5812-10596 GCA_964658445.1 Ilyomonas sp. | reverse complement strand
TGCGCTTGCCGTAGCCGTTCGCCGTCGCCGTCAATGTCGACAAAAGTGGGTTGTATAAGATTGGTTGGCAGACCAGCGCGCCGAACTGGATTGGCAGAATCTGCGTTAACAAACGTATTACAACTTTGCGCCTGTGTATGACTTGATAAAACGGCAGCCAGCATCATTGTGCTGCCTATTTTCAGCCAGGGCGAGCCAAAAGAAAATAACTGTTTTGCATACCGAATGCGGCGTTTTAACAGCGACTGAATTTTTGCGGAAGAAGTTGGCTTACCGGCTTCTAATAATCTTTTTAATTGCCGGCAAACTTTCTGAAATTTTTGGTAAAGCAACTGAGTGTTGAAGTGATTTCGATAGTTCATGAATTTGGTTTTTGGAGTATCTAAAAATAAAGAAGTTTTAGTAAGAAAATCGATTTTTGATTTTCGGCCTCGCTAAACATCTGCTTTTGCAACAACAAAAAGTACGAATATCAAATTCAATTCTCCAAAGTGAAATCATGCCGTTACTTTTGTCTTCCGACAAAAATTTATTTCATGGTTGATGTTATTCTCGGCTTGCAGTGGGGCGATGAAGGCAAAGGAAAAATTGTAGATTATTTTGCTCCGCAATACGATGTGATTGCCCGCTTCCAGGGTGGACCCAATGCTGGTCATACGCTGTATGTAGAAGGCAAAAAAATAGTGCTTCACCAGATACCTTCGGGCATTTTTCATCAGAATACCATTAACCTTATCGGCAACGGCGTGGTGTTGGATCCGGTAACGTTAAAGCGCGAATGCGATACCGTTGCCGCCTTTGGAATTGATGTAAGAAAGAACCTTTTTATCGCGGATCGAACTAACCTGATTGTGCCTACACACCGGGCGCTCGACAGAGCATCAGAATTGTCGAAAGGCGAATCGAAAATCGGCTCTACGTTAAAAGGCATCGGGCCGGCTTATATGGATAAAACAGGACGCAATGCATTGCGCGTGGGCGATATTCTTACTAAAAGCTTTGTTACCGATTATATCAAACTTCGCTTAAAGCATCAGAAAATATTAGACAGCTATCATTTTGGCGAAGACATTTCTGCTTGGGAAGAAGAGTTTTTCGAAGCGGTTGAATTTCTTCGTTCCCTTAAAATTGTAAATGGCGAATACTTCATTAACAATCATATTTCCGAAGGGAAAAAAATACTGGCAGAAGGCGCACAGGGCAGCATGTTGGATGTAGATTTTGGTACGTTTCCATTTGTTACGTCTTCCAATACCATCTCGGCAGGCGTCTGTACCGGATTGGGCGTGGCGCCACAAAAAATACGCGAGGTATTGGGCGTAACAAAAGCTTACTGCACGCGTGTTGGCAGCGGACCTTTCCCCACTGAATTAGAGAATGAAACCGGCGAAGAACTGCGCAAGCTGGGCAGCGAGTTTGGCGCTACTACCGGCAGACCGCGCCGTTGCGGCTGGATAGATTTGGTAGCCCTGAAATACTCTTGCATGATTAACGGCGTTACGCAGGTAGTGATGACCAAAGCCGATGTGCTTGACTCTTTTGAAACGTTGGAAGTGTGTACGGCTTACAACATCAACGGAGAAGAAAAAGAGGAAGTGCCTTTCCAGATGATGAAGGTTAAAATTGAACCTAAATACCAGGCATTTGCGGGCTGGCATTGCGATTCAACCAACATACAAGATGCAGCGAATGTGCCGGAAGCTATGTCAACATATATCTCATTTATTAACAGCTATATAAACGCACCGGTAAAGTATATTTCCAACGGCCCGGGAAGAGATCAGATCATCACGTTATAAATGTATGTTAGCACTGAAAATTTTTTTTGCTGATTCAAAATCTCGTTGAAATTTTACGTTGTTAATCTTAGGAATTATGGCAAAATCTGTGAACAAAAAAAGCGCTGGCAAACCGCCGAAAGCGGCTGCACCCAAGGAGAATAGCAAGCCTTCTTCCCGCAAAAAAGAACCGGAAGAAGATGACGATGATTTAGACGACGATGAAACACCTGCACCAAAAGGTTCTTCTAAAAAGAAAACATCTTCTGATGATGACGACGATGATGTGGAAGAAGTAGAAGACAACTGGAACAAGCCGGATGAAGAGGATGAATGGGATCCTGACTTTGATGAGTTTGACATACCCAAATCGAAAGCAAAAAGTACTACCAACACCAAAAAACCGGGCAGCAAAAAAGGAGATGAAGATGATGATTTTAAGCTGGACGATGACTTCAAAGAGTTTGGTTTGTTCAACGATAAAGGTGGCAGCGGCGGCTATGATGACGACGATGATTATTAACTCTTTCTGTGCGGGGTTGCAGGATGCTGCGTAACAAAGCATCTTTCCGCATAGGAGATGCTTCGCTTTGCAAGCTGCAGATGCTAAACTGGACCAACCGGTTTAGCATCTGTTGTTTTATGGATAGCCATCAATACAGAGATCAATATTCGGTGTACGATTGCATAGCTGCGGGCGATGCAGTCGCATCCTTTTTACCCGAAAAAGATACGCTTTCACAACTTAAAACGTTTACCCAGCAACATAACGACTGGCTGTTTGGGCACATCAGTTATGATTTGAAAAATGAGATAGAAGGTCTCAGTTCTTCACACAAAGATTCACTCTGGTTTCCCGATGTTTTTTTCTTTCAACCTAAAACTGTATTGCTTTTGCGAGGCAATACACTTACAATTGAGAGCTTGGATAAAAAGCCCGAAGATGTGTATAGAGAAGTAATGAACAGTGAGCCGTTACAAGATGTTTTTGGTAGTAAAAATATCGGAATACAAAGCCGCATTGATAAGCAGGAATACATAAGCATCATCAAGCAGTTACAACAACATATTCTACGCGGCGATTGTTATGAGATTAATTTCTGCCAGGAGTTTTTTAGCGAAGAAGTTACTATCAATCCAATTGACTTATACAAACAACTTTCCCTGTTGTCTCCTTCTCCGTTTAGCGCTTACTACAAGCTGAATGATAAGCATGCTCTATGTGCAAGTCCGGAACGGTTTCTTCAAAAGAGAGGCAGCCGTTTGTTATCACAACCCATAAAAGGAACAGCCAAAAGAAATTTGGATAATGAAGAGTTGGATACTGAACTGAAACAGCAGTTACAGAACAGCGAAAAAGATAAGATAGAAAATGTAATGATCACCGATCTGGTGCGCAACGACCTGAGCAAAATTTGTAAGCGGGGCAGTGTTGAAGTTACTGAGTTATTCGGCGTTTATTCTTATCCGCAGGTGCATCAAATGACAACAACTATAGAAGGAGAAATAGAAGAATCCATTAACATCGCTGATGCATTGCAAGCTACTTTCCCCATGGGCTCAATGACGGGCGCACCAAAGCGAAAAGTGATGCAATTAATAGAGCAATACGAGTCCTCCAAACGAGGCTTATATTCGGGCTGCATCGGCTATATTACACCAGAGAATGATTGGGACTTTACTGTAGTAATTCGAACCATTTTATACAACGAAACCAACCACTATCTTTCCTTTCAAACCGGCAGCGCCATTACGTTTGGCAGCAATGCGGAAGATGAATACAATGAATGTTTACTGAAGGCGGAAGCCATGAAAAAAGCATTGGTGAAGGAATTGTAAAGAAGCAAACTCTAAAATTGTCTTTAAGAAAACAAATACAATAACGGACTTTATTTTGCAGGATGAAAAGCATGAGGAACAGGATGTACAAAGCAGCGATTGTTTGCAGCCTTATTAGCGTGGCACTAATAACATCAGCCACGGCACAAACCCAAAAAAGGAGTCTGCCAACCGGCACCTGGCAAGGCATTTTGCACCGGCAGGATAGTGCAAACATTGCTTTCAATTTTACGGTTGCCACTCAAAATCACCACACCGTTTTGTACATCCACAATGCCAGTGAAAGATTAATGGTTGACAGCATTCAACAGCAAGGCGATTCATTATGGATACAAATGCCGTTCTTCAATTCACTCTTTGCGTTGCAGATAAAAAACAACGGCAACTTAGAAGGCAATTACATTAAAAACTACGGCAACCGTTTGCTTGTAATGCCGTTTACTGCGGTTCATAATGTAAGCATTCGCTATACGGCAACAGCTCTTCCGCTTTATAATATAACTGGCAAATGGCAAGCTGATTTTACTGGTGAGGATAAGTTAAATGCCTATGCGATTGGTGAGTTTAAGCAGGAGAAGAATGGCATAGTCACCGGCACTTTCCGAACGCCGACCGGTGATTATCGCTACCTCGAAGGGCGTGTGAATAGAGACAGCTTGCAACTCTCTGCTTTTGATGGCGGACATGCTGTTTTATTTACTGCCAAAATAAAAAACAACACAACCTTATCGGATGGTATTATCTACTCCAACTTAGCCGGTAAGCAACGCTGGACGGCGATAAAAAATGACACCGCCAAATTGCCCGACAGCTACACCATTACAAAGCTTCGTCCAGGCGAAACCGGCTTGTCCTTCCGCTTTCCCGATACGAATGGCAAGCCGGTTTCCATCAACGACGATCGCTACAAAAACAAAGTGGTTATCGTTCAAATATTAGGTTCGTGGTGCCCCAATTGCATGGATGAAACCATGTTTCTGAGCCAATACTACAAGGCAAACCGTCAGAAGGGAATCGAGATTATTGGCTTAGCCTACGAGCGCACTGAAGACTTCAACGAGTCGAAAGAATCGCTGCAACCGTTTCAAAAACGTTTCGCCGTACAGTATCCGTTTTTAATCACCGGCGTTACTGTTACCGATGCGCAGCGAACCGAGAAAACGCTTC
>CAZZZH010000159.1:0-5802 GCA_964658445.1 Ilyomonas sp. | reverse complement strand
TCCAAGCGTTTCCTACTACAATTTTCATTGGCAAAAGCGGCAAGGTAGACAAGATACATACCGGCTACGACGGACCAGCTACCGGCGCACATTACGAAGCGTTTAAGAAAGAGTTTGAAGAAGAGATAGACAAGCTGTTGAAAGAATAAAAGCAGCCAACAGCCAATACAAAACAACAGAACAGCCATTATGGGGCCAGAGGTCCATCGCTCCGGTTAAGCCCAGTTGCGTCGCACTCTTCAACGCTTAGTTAATAATTGAGCAAGAGAGAAAGAGGTTGACATCAGAAATCAAAGTTTATCGTCACAAAAAGGATTTGTTATGCAAGCAGATATCGAAATAAAAAAACTAACGCACTCCCATATAGAGTGGTTAAAACAACTGCTGCATGTTTTTAATGAGGTATTTGAATGGGAATCCTTTGCCATGCCTTCTGATCAACATTTGAACAGAATGCTGCAAAGCTCACAGCATCTTGTTTTTGTAGCCCTGTTAAATGATGCTGTAATTGGAGGGCTAACGGCTTATGTGTTAGATGAATTTGAAACCGAAACTTCAATCGTTTACATTTATGATCTTGCTGTAAAAACAGAATGCCAGCGGCAAAGAATCGGTCAGCAACTGATTAAAGGAATAACTGAATACTGCCGGCAGCAAGGCATGGCAGAAGTATTTGTTCAGGCTGACGAAGCGGATGATTATGCAGTTGATTTCTACCGGAAAACAGGCGGGAAAGAGATGAAAGTGGCACAGTTTACTTATTCGCTTTAGGGAAATTACTTTTACAAAGAAAAGAAGGCTGCTAAAAATTAACGTCACCATGGTATAATAACAAGTCGTTGATTCCTGTTATCCTTTCTTCGTTAGTATCTTCATCTATCATAAGCAGGATATGTTTCAGCAGCGAGTATTGATTTGTTTTCTTTTTCTCCCCGTTCTTTCCTTTTCACAACTTCTGAAACCCGGCTTCAGCAAAGCCGAATATGCAGAGCTGCTGCGGGTTTCAGCGCACCAGGTAGACACAGCACGATGGTCAAATTATGGCATTACTATGCCATCCAATTTTTCGTTGGCGTACCGCGCGCCGGTAACCGGCTTAGACAACCGTTGGGATTTATGGATAAATAAAGAACACACCATTGCAGCCATTAGCATAAGAGGAACCACTGCCAGCAGCACCAGTTGGCTCGAAAATTTCTACGCAGCCATGGTACCAGCTAAAGGCGAGTTTCAGTTGAACGACAGCACTACATTTAAATACCAGTTGGCCGATAACGATAAAGCTGCCGTTCACATCGGCTGGTTGGTAGGCATGGCAAGTATGGCAAACAATATTGTTGCTAAAATAGATTCATCCTATAAAAAAGGCATTCACAACTTTTATATAATGGGGCATAGCCAGGGCGGCGCTTTAGCTTATTTACTCACGTCTTATCTGCATTACCAGCAAATAAATAGCGCTCTGCCAAAAGACGTTTATTTTAAAACGTATTGCAGTGCAGCACCCAAACCTGGCAATCTTTTTTATGCCTACGACTACGAAACCTATACAGCAAACGGCTGGGCTTATAATGTAGTAAACAGCGCCGATTGGGTGCCGCAAACACCGGTAGCCATTCAAACGCTGGAAGACTTCAACACAACCAATCCTTTTACCAACGCAAAGGCTATTATCCGTAAGCAAAAATTTCCGAAGAACCTCGTGCTGCGCCATGCTTACAACCGGCTGTCAAAAACCACGCGCAAAACAAGGGAAACGTATCAGCGGTACTTAGGCAACATTGTTTATAAATTTTCGCAAAAAACATTGGCGCAGTATAAACAACCCGGCTATTACGAGTCTATGCAGTATGAGCGAGCCGGTAATTTTATAGTGCTGAATGCAGATGACGATTATTATAAAAAGTTTCCTGATAGCAAAGACAAGATTTTTATTCATCACGACTTCAATGCTTATCTGTTTCTGCTGAAGAAGTTGCCGTAGTCTTTAAGTAATATTTAATCATAGTTTAATCATCATTTAATCGCCGGTTCTCGCTTTTAAAAAACAGGGTTTCTATCTTCATGGTAGCAAACCAAACTAAAAGAGAATGATGACGACAGATGTTATAGAAGAAGAAATTATGGAGCAGGTTCATCCCAATTACAGTCTTACCAGAAGCCGCGAAGAAGGTGCATTTGATGAAATTTTCAACAACCCGTTGCCTCGCGCGGTCATTCGTCCCAACGCTTATATCTTGCTTGATGGCGAATGGAAATTTGCCTTCGACCGTGAAGATGCCGGCTTGCAGGAAGGCTGGTTTTTATGGCATCAATACCACGATACCGCGCAATGGCCCGGCAGTATAGAAGAGCAGATGATAAAGGGCAAAGAAGACAAAGATGCCAAGTACTGGCAAGACAAAGTAGTGGTGTGGTATGAGCGGGAATTCCCGATGCCTGACCGCTCTGAAGTATCGCCGCAGGATATGCTGCAACTGACGTTTGGCGCGTGTGGCTATGAAACAAGAGTGTGGCTAAACGGGCAGCCGCTTTCTACTATTGAAGGCGAAGAAGTGCATGTAGGCGAATACACTTCTTTCTCTTATGAGATACCGGAAGAAAGTCTGCAGCTGGTAAACCGGCTAACGGTGCGCATCGCTGATACTTTCGATGCTAACATACCGCGTGGCAAGCAGGAATCGTATGTATACAAACGTGGCGGTATCTGGTATCAAACTTACAGCGGTGCGGTGCGCAGTGTGTGGCTTGAAACGGTAGGGCGCAATAGGCTTCGCTCACGGGTTGGCGTGGTGAGTATTGTAGAGGATAATTTGGTTCGGTTTAATTTAACTACCCGCATTCATGATGCCGGCGATTATACCATCCGGTTAAAAGTATACAATCGAAAACAGGATACGGACGAGCCCATTGCAATGTCTGATTACCCGTTGCATTTAGAAGCGGGACAAAAGCAGCAACGCCTGGTATTGGAGATACCGAACGCGAGGCATTGGTCGCCTTCATCGCCACACTTGTATCGCCTCGAAGCGCAGTTGATAGACAGCAAAGATTATGTGGCAGAAATAGAAACTCATTTTGGTTTGCGCAAAATAGAATCGCGCGGCTGCTGTGTTTACTTAAACAATAAATCCGTTTATCTGGATGGTGTTTTATATCAGCCCAACACATCTACCTATGAAGAAATAAAGACGCACATGTATGCGATGAAAGAGTTGGGCTGCAACTTAGTGCGCATCCATATTTCAGGTGTTGATCCGCGTGTGTATAATCTCGCTGATAAAATGGGTATGTTGCTTTGGGTAGAAGTGCCCAGCCCGCATAGCTCAACGCCCGAAAGCCGCATTGCACATCGTGCTGAACTAATGCGCATGCTGGCACTGATAGAAACACATCCTTCGGTAGTTATCTGGAGTTTATATAACGAAGACTGGGGCGCGCAGGACATTGCTACCAACACAGAAACGCGCCAGTACATTACCGATTTATATCACTATATGCAGTTGGCGCATCCACAGTTTTTGGTGGTTGACAATGATGGCTGGCAGCACGTTTCGTTTGAAGGTCGTTTAAAATCCGACTTGCTCACGGCGCATCTTTATACACCTGATTTAGAACAATGGAAAGAAGTATTAGATAAGTTGGTTGGGGGACAGTTAAACGGTGTGGCTGCGTTTCCTTTGGTGGTTGGCGATCCATTTTTTTATCGCCACCAGGTGCCTTTATTGGTAAGCGAATGGGGTGGTTTTGGCTTTGTGAATTATGGCGGACCCAAAGATTCTGAAGACCGCGCGGAGAAGATTCGATTGTTTAAAGAAGAGCTTCGCAAACGCCCAATTGCCGGCGATGTATATACGCAGGCAACCAACATTGAAGAAGAACAAAACGGTATTATTGATGCTGAAACCGGCGAGTTAAAGGTACCTGCCGGAATATTAAAATCAAGACCTGTTGGAAAAGGAACCAATGGCGTAACGAAGTAAAAAACAAACATGTATTTGTAAAAGACCTGTTGATTCTGTCAACAGGTCTTTTGCTAGCTTATACTTTCTTTGGTGGCAGTGCAAATGCTACCGCTTCGTGCTCGAAATGGCCTCGGTGCGAGCCATCACAAAAAGGCTTGTTTTGCGAAAGCCCGCAACGGCAAATAGATACAAGAGTTCGCCCACCCAAATCATATGGATTGCCATCTTTATCAACAATCTCAAAATCACCTTCTACTTTTAAAGAACCATTGTTGTTTACTGTCAATTTTACGGTTGCCATGTGTTGTTGTTTTATGCGTTAAAAATAAGACGGATAGCATCGCTATCTTTCGTTTGTTCAATAATAATTCCTTTTTCAAAACGATTTACCATGCGTGGCTTTAATAATTGTTTTCGCCAATGCCGGAATAGCATTCATTGTTCGTAGAAATAATGCAGTGGATGTGGTTCCGCCGAATAAGCGCTGAATCATTCTGCCAACATACAAACGCTTCGCAAACTGTTGCTGCCATTGCATTGTATAGTTTTTTTCCATTTCACTTCGCGCTATTTTGCCTTGCAAAAACAATCGTACGTTCTGGAAAGCAATCATCGAAGAATGCATTGCCATGCTCATACCATTGCCGCATAACGGCGTAATTAAGCCAGCCGTATCACCTAACATTAATATGCCATTTTCAACCCCGGATTTTTTATCAAAAGAAATTTGCGAAATAACCAAAGGTTGCTTGTATAAAAACGTTGCGTTGCTAAATATATCTTTCAAAAATGGATTTCTTGATAATAACTTTTGTTCCATTTCCGCAATACTATTATTGTGTTGCTTCAAATTATTAGCTGTTGTTAAATAACACAAACAACATGTATCATCCTCAATTTTCGAGATGCCGCAATAGCCATCTTTAAAGTTATGAAGAGCAATCGAATCATTTGAAACAGGATAGCGAATATGATACTTGATACCGATATAATTATTAAGCTTGTTAGGCTTTTGCAGCGCAAAATCTCGCTTCCATTGAACGTCTAAATTACTTCGTTTGCCATACGCGCCGCAAGCCATTTTAGCTTTATAAGTTTGGGTTGATGTTGTAATTGTAAAGCTGTTATTCTCATAGATTACATCGTTCACTTTGGTTTTTGTAAGAATGGTTACACCTTTCTTTACAGCCACCTCAAACAGTAAATTATCCAGGCAATAACGGCTGATGCCAAAGCCGCCCAAATCCAGTGGAAAATGATAGGCTTTTCCGGCTGCATCGGAGATCGTCAGCTTACTAATACTGGGTAATGATAAAGAAGATAAATCTACACCCAGACGTTCTATAAAATCATAACTCTCATTACTGATGTATTCACCGCAAACCTTATGAAATGGATATTGTTCCCGTTCAAACAAGATGGTTTTGTAACCCGCATCGGTGCTTTGTATTGCCAGTGATAAACCGGCAAGTCCGCCACCGATAATGGCGATATCGCAGACTTCATTATTATACATGTCGATATAAGATAAGATAACGAAAGGCCCACTGCCATTGCATTTGACAAGAGTCAATACCTGCGCTTGTAAAAATACGCTGCCAATCTTTTTTAATAAATCCTCTTCTTACACTCAGCGGTGCGTCATTCTTTACCAAGTAAGATTTGGAGAAAAGTTGAGTCAATAGTTTAATGGAATAATACGCTAACGGATGCCGTTGCAGATCATTAATAAAGAATCCAATTCGTGATTGTTCTTTCATCCACTGCAGTTGCGTTACTAATGCTTCATCCGTAAAATGATGGCAGAATAAACTTGAGAAAATAATATCCGGAAGGA